>JAADIJ010000115.1 GCA_013151335.1 Alphaproteobacteria bacterium
AGGAGCGGCAGGTGCTGTTATTCACCAACTGGTCGGCGGTTTGCGCGCGGCGATGGGCTATACCGGCAGTGCTACGATTGAGGATATGCGCAGCCGCTGCAGTTTCGTGCGCATCACCGGTGCTGGTCTGAGCGAGAGCCATGTGCATGACGTGCAAATCACCCGCGAAAGCCCTAATTATCGGGCGATTTGAGCTGTTTTTGGGCCTGAATGCCTGAGAGGGATTTGGGTTTTAATCAAAAGGAAACCTTTATGGACTATATGCCGATTGATCTGCAAATCGCTATCGCGATGGTGTTTTTGCAGGCAGGTCTGACGTTCTATGCGGTGATCCGCATGGCGTTCGTACGCGTGCGCTCGATCAAAGAGCATCATCTGCGGCTGGCCGATATCGCCATTGATACCGGGGCCTATCCTGATGAGGCGCGCAAATACTCCAACAATCTGGCCAACCAGTTCGAGTTTCCGGTACTGCTATATATGGCGGTGGTGTTCGCGGCGGTGTTTGACGCGTCCTCTATGCCGTTCGCGCTGGCTTGCGTGGGCTATGTGGCGACCCGGTTTATGCACCGTTTTATCCATGTGCGCTCTAACAATGTGGTCAGGCGGTTCAAGGTTTTCTTGGCGGGGATCGTGTTTCTGGCGCTGGCTTGGGTATTTTTAGGGCTTTCGATCTATAATGTAATAAGACTGCAATAACAATGAGATATTAGGTGTAGTTAATGTCATATTTTGTGATCACATACTAGAAAGTCCGAGATGACCCCGTCTGCTCGCCTATCCGCCGGTATTGAAATTCTTGATGTGATCACATCGGGCGAGCCTGCGGAAAAAGTTCTGACCCGCTGGGCGCGACAGCATAGATATGCTGGCTCAAAAGACCGGGCGGCCATTCGCGATTTGGTTTTTGACGTGCTGCGTAAAAATCAATCCTGTGCTGCGGCAGGGGGGGCAAAAACTGGCCGGGGGTTGGTTTTGGGCCATCTGCGGCTGGCGGATCAGGCTGCTGCGACCCTATTCACCGGCGAAAAATATGCGCCTGCCAAGATGAGCGAGGCCGAGGCCGCATATAGTTCTTCGCCCGAGGATTGGCCCGATCCGGTCCGGCTTGACTATCCGTCATGGCTTGATACGCGCCTGCGCGCCTCGTTGGGTGCCGATTTTGAGCACGCGATGAGCCTTGGACGTACCCGCGCCAGCAGTTTCGTGCGCGTCAATGCCCGCAAATCCTCGACCGCGCACGCCATTGAGGTGCTTATGCGCGATGAGATCGTCGCCCGGCTGTGCCCGCTTGCACCATATGCATTGGAAATCCTTGAAAATGCACGGAGAATTTCGCAAAGCGACGCTTATAAATCCGGTCTGATCGAGCTGCAAGATGCCGCCTCGCAAGCGGTCGTAGCCAAGTTGAATTTGCCACAACAGGGCCGAATTTTGGACTATTGCGCCGGGGGTGGCGGCAAGGCCCTGGCCATGGCGGCAAGCAGCGACGCCGAGGTTTTTGCCCATGACGTGAATGCCGCGCGAATGGCCGATATACCGGCTCGAGCTGATCGGGCCGGGACCAAAATTACTTGCCTTGAGGCGGGTAAACCAGCAAGCAATGCCCCCTATGATCTGGTGTTTTGCTTGCGACGCTCCCTGCTCTGGCTCTGGCGCATGGCGGCGTGCGCCTGCAAGCAAGTGGGATTTGACCCCGGAGCGGCTGTTTGATTTGACGCAAATGCAGGCCGGGATTTTGCGGCAAGCCTCAAAACTGGTGGCGGCGCAAGGCAGCCTGGCTTATGCGACTTGCTCGGTTCTGTCGGACGAGAACATGGCGATCATTGATGATTTTATGTGTGAGAACAAAGTGTTCCGACTGGAAGCTCATCAGCAATTCACAGCAATTAGTGGTGCTGACGGGATGTTTGTGGCTACACTAAAGAGAGAAAGATAGACTATTTACTCAACCTGAGGAAGCGATTAACCTGATCGTAACCAAAAGAGGCGACAACCGAGCGGAAGGATTCGCATGGAAAGCCCAAAGATTGAGTGACGCGACCATAATAGACGCCCGCGCAACAGCAGCGGCAAGACGGCTTGCGCCGCGGCTATGGGCGTTCGTCTATTTGGGGCTGGGGCTGCTGATCCCCGGAATTTTGATCCCGAACCAGACGATCTCGCTTGGATTTACCATCAGCAGCAGCACGGTTTTCGCCATGGCTCTGTTGGTGATCGTGCTCAACCGACGCTATCTGGCAAGCCCGCAGCATTTTCACGACTCGCTCGATGTGTTCGTGCATCACGACGCCTCGCCGACCTTTTGCATCACGGATGATGGCGAGATCACCTACGCCAATAAGGCGGCGCGCAAGAGATTTGGTGCGATTGAACAAAAATCGCTGGTGCTGCTCTTGGGCGAGCATGCGGCCAACCCGGTTAATGTGATATTCCGCCTGCAAAGTAAGGCGCGGCGCGAGCGAGCTGCCAGCGAGGATATTGTCACCGATAACGGGCATTTGAGGGTCTCGACTCACTATCTTGGCGCGCAGGGATTCGTGTGGCGGTTGGAGGATTTGGTCGAGAGGCCAGATGATGGCGAGGATGTGGCAGAACTGATTGGCCTGCCGATGTTGCTGGCAAATGACGAGGGCATGATCCTCTATATGAACCGCGCATTGTTTGTGAAAACCGGCTGCAGGATCACCCATATTGGCCGGCTGTTTAGCGATCTGCCGCTGCGCCCTTATGGGCTGCACCAGATTACTACGCAGAACGGCCCGGAAGCGGTGCGGGTGGTGGAACATCTGCGCGAGAACGGACGCCGCGAGTTGTTCTTGGTACCTTGCGATCCAAATGAGATTGCTGGCGCAACCACACGACGGCTGTTTGACGAGTTGCCCGTAGCATTGATGAAATTATCGGCGGAGGGGTTGGTGTTGCAAGCCAATAAGCTCGCACGCGGCTTGGTGGGTGAAACGACGGATAATGATACCCCGCTAAGCAGTTTGGTTCAGGGGATGGGTCGCCCGATCAGCGATTGGTTGCGCAGTGCCACCGAAGGACACGCGCTAAACCGGCCGGAAGTTGTGCAAGCTACCGAAAAGGGGACGGATGTTTTCTTGCAGGTGGCGCTCAATCGGGTGGTTGAAGATGGGGAGACCTATTTGATCGCGGTGCTGAATGATGCAACTGAACTAAAATCGCTTGAGGCGCAGTTTGTTCAGAGCCAGAAAATGCAGGCGATCGGCCAACTTGCAGGCGGCGTTGCGCATGATTTCAACAATTTGCTGACGGCTATTTCGGGTTATTGTGATCTGTTGCTATTGCGTCATGACGAGGGCGATCCAGATTATGGCGATCTCATTCAGATCAATCAAAACTCCAATCGGGCAGCCTCGCTGGTCAGCCAGTTGCTGGCATTTTCACGAAAACAAAACCTTCAGCCTGAAACGATCGATTTGCGGGACGCTCTATCAGATTTATCTCATCTTCTCAATCGCTTGCTTGGCGAGAAGGTGAATTTATGCGTGCGAAATTCCGACGATTTGAAGCCCGTGCGCGCGGATAAGCGGCAACTTGAACAGGTGCTGATGAATTTGGTGGTCAACGCGCGAGATGCGATGATCGATGGTGGTGAGGTTATCATCACAATGGAAAACCTGCTGTTGGAGCAGGAAATGCATCGAGATCGCGCCTTGATTGAGTCGGGAAAATATGTCTCAATCAAGGTGACTGATAACGGCACGGGCATAGCGCCTGACAAGCTGAATAAGATTTTTGAGCCGTTTTTTACGACGAAAAAGGCGGGCGACGGTACCGGGCTTGGTTTGTCAATGGCTTATGGCATTATCAAACAATCGGGTGGTTATATTTTTGTCGACAGCGCCCTTGGTCATGGGTGCGAATTCCAGATATTACTGCCGGCTTATGAAAAAACTGACATAGCAGAAGCCGTGAAGGTACCAAAACCTGTGCGACCACGACCGGGGCGGGAGGAAGGTGCCATTTTGCTGGTCGAAGATGAGGCCCCTGTTCGGGCGTTCGCCGCTCGCGCCTTGCGCATGCGTGGCTATACGGTCGTGGAGGCAAAAGATGCGGAGCAGGCTTTGGAAATTTTGGAAGATGAGCAGCTTGAGCTTGATATGTTCGTAACAGACGTGATCATGCCGGGAAAAGATGGCCCAACATGGGTGCGCGAAGCCTTGATTAAACGTCCTGAAACAAAAGTGGTGTTTATGTCTGGCTACGCCAAAGAATCATTTGCTGACCAGCAGGCGGGGATCGCCAACTCGGTTTTCCTTCCCAAGCCATTTTCATTGAACGACTTGACCGAAACGGTACAAGAGCAGCTTGCCGATATATATTGAACACCGCTACTCCGCTTGGGATTTTGTTATCCCGCCTATCAACATTTAAGTTTATTGACTTGTCAGTCAGCGATGGCTGCATATGTTTCAAAGTCCAACGCGTATTGGCGGCGTAGCTGTTTTTCAGTTACCGCCGTTAGCTCTAAATTCATTTTCGGCGAAACATTATACTCGCCAAGATTTATTCTCGCACCAAGCCGGTCTGACAAAAAATCTAGCAATCTAGACATGTTTTCATATCTAAAAAGCAGCCTAATTCCGACTTCATGTCGGCTGATGGAGAGTAGACGGGATTGAGAGCCGAGTTGGGCGTAAGCGGGGCGATTTTTTGGTTGGAGATAAGCTTGAACGAACTGATCAAAACTAATCCCGCGGGTGCTGTTTACGGTATCTACCAACTCATCTCGTTGTCGATAACGATACCAACTTCCCAGCCATGAGATTGGTTCTCGCATGACGGCAAAAACCTCTACATCATCCTGTCCCTCTTTGTTGAGATAGGGTCGAATGAAGCGGTTAAACCTTTGATGCGTCATATGTTTTAGCGAAGGTTGGCGGCCGAACGAAATAGAGGCATAAGGTGCTAGTGCAGCCTCAATAGCGGTGGTTCCAGTTTTTGGCACCGCAATAAAAGCGAGCTTTTCATTCCACAAAATTATCATTTTTCGCAACTGCCCATATGCATATTTCATGTATTATGAGCGTTTAAACTAAACATTAACGATTATAATAAATAGTCAAGTTGAGAAAAAATTGTTGTAATGTTCTTCTTTTGATCTCATATGTATGAGAACAAGAGGCGAACACGGGCAATGATTGCCGCCACTGAAACAATATGAAATAAGAGGTCACACAATGGCATCAGCTCTTCTTGATTTTAGCGAAAGACGTGACATGGACAAAAAAAAGGCGCTTGACGCCGCTCTTAGCCAAATTGAAAGAAATTTCGGCAAAGGGTCAATCATGAAGTTGGGGCAGGATGGCGCGATTGGCGATATCGAGGCAACCTCGACGGGGTCGATTGGGCTTGATATTGCGCTGGGAATTGGCGGCTTGCCCAAGGGGCGGATCATCGAGATTTACGGGCCAGAAAGCTCCGGTAAAACCACCCTGACTTTGCATGCCATTGCTGAGGCCCAGAAAACCGGTGGAATTTGCGCGTTTGTGGACGCTGAACATGCGCTTGATCCGCAATATGCGAGAAAACTCGGGATCAATCTGGATGAGCTTTTGATTTCGCAACCCGATACGGGTGAGCAGGCCCTGGAAATTACCGATACGCTCGTGCGCTCGGGTGCGGTTTCTATGATTGTAATCGATTCGGTTGCAGCGCTGACGCCCAAGGCTGAACTCGAGGGCGATATGGGGGATCATCAGGTCGGGGCGCAGGCGCGATTGATGAGCCAAGCGATGCGCAAACTGACCGGATCGATCTCCAAATCCAAATGTATGGTGGTTTTTATCAACCAGATCCGCATGAAAATCGGGGTGATGTTTGGCTCGCCGGAAACCACGTCCGGAGGAAATGCCCTGAAATTTTACGCGTCGGTTCGGCTGGATATTCGCCGCATCGGAGCGATTAAGGATCGGGATGAAATTGTTGGAAATGCCACGCGAGTTAAAGTGGTGAAAAACAAGGTTGCGCCGCCGTTTAAGCAGGTGGAATTTGACATCATGTATGGTGAAGGAATTTCCAAGCGTGGCGAGTTGATTGACCTTGGCGTGAAGGCCGGGATCGTTGAGAAATCTGGTTCGTGGTATTCTTATGGTGACGAGCGGATCGGGCAGGGGCGTGAAAACGCCAAGAATTTTCTGAAGGAAAATCCGAAAATGGCCTATGCGATTGAGGATAAAATCCGTGCGGCGCACGGGCTTGATTTCGAAATGCCCAAAGATATCGACGAGGCTGTTAAGGCCTGAATAGGGCAAAAGCGATTTGCGGGGCTGGATTGATAGAACCAATCCAGCTCCGAACTGTTTGGCCTGTGGACAGTGCAAAACGACACGGGTAAACCGGAAAGGATTTTGTGACCTCGCAAGGACCTTTTTGACATGGCCAGCCTGAACGATATTCGCTCGACTTTTCTGAATTATTTCAGGGAGAACGACCACGAGATTGTTGAGAGCTCGCCTCTGGTTCCGCGTAATGACCCGACGTTGATGTTTGTTAACTCGGGCATGGTGCAGTTTAAGAATGTGTTTACCGGCGTTGAACAGCGCGATTATACACGCGCCTCTTCAAGTCAGAAATGTGTTCGCGCAGGAGGGAAGCACAATGATCTGGACAATGTTGGCTACACCGCGCGCCACCATACGTTCTTTGAGATGTTGGGGAATTTTTCTTTTGGTGACTACTTCAAAGAGGAAGCGATCCACTATGCGTGGGAATTGCTGACCCGTGAATTTGGGTTGAGCAAAGATAAGTTGCTGGTCACGGTCTACCATGCTGATGACGATGCCGCGCGGATTTGGAAGAAGGTGGCGAACCTACCTGATGAGCGGATTATCCGTATTTCTACCAACGATAATTTCTGGATGATGGGACCGACCGGCCCATGTGGCCCTTGCACCGAGATTTTTTATGATCACGGCGACAAAATATGGGGTGGTCCTCCGGGATCGGCGGATGAGGATGGTGACAGGTTTATCGAGATCTGGAATCTGGTGTTCATGCAAAACCAGCAGTTTGAAGATGGCTCAATGACCGAACTGCCCAATCAGTCTATTGATACGGGCATGGGGCTTGAGCGGATTGGCGCTCTTTTGCAAGGTAAGCACGATAATTATGATACTGATCTGATGCGTAGCTTGATCGAGGCGTCGGCAAATTTGACGTCGAGCGATCCTGACGGGCCGGGTAAAATGCATCACCGTGTGATTGCCGACCACATCCGTTCGACCTCTTTTTTGATCGCCGATGGGGTGCTGCCATCCAATGAGGGTCGGGGCTATGTTTTGCGCCGGATCATGCGTCGCGCCATGCGGCACATTCATCTTTTGGGAAGCAAAGATCCGGTTATGTTCCGATTGGTGCCCGAGTTGGTCGCGCAGATGGGACAGGCTTTTCCAGAGCTTGGGCGCGCGCAACCGATGATCGAGGAGACGCTTTTGCTCGAGGAAACGCGGTTTAAAACCACGCTTGATCGTGGGTTGAAGCTGCTTGATGACGCGCTTGAGGGTTTGCCTCAAGAGGTGGCCTTGAGTGGGGAGACTGCGTTTCGCCTTTATGACACTTACGGATTTCCGCTTGATTTGACCCAAGATGCGCTGCGCGAAAAGGGGCGCGAGGTTGATACTGACGGGTTTGATCAGGCGATGGCGGCGCAAAAGGCCAAGGCGCGGGCGGCGTGGCGAGGTTCTGGCGAAGTTAGTGAGGCGACGATTTGGTTTGAGTTGGCGGACCAGTATGGCGCCACGGAATTTCTGGGATACGACACTGAAATTGCAGAAGGGCAGGTTCAGGCCTTGGTGCGCAAGGGCACCAAAATTTCGACGGCGAGTGCCGGGGAGATGCTCGAGGTTGTTACCAATCAGACCCCGTTTTATGCGGAATCCGGTGGGCAGGTTGGCGATCAAGGTGAGATGCGCTTGGGCGATGGACGGGTTCGGGTGCTTGACGTGGTAAAACGCGCCGGGGTTTTTGTGCATGTTTGCGAGGTTTTGGAGGAGCGGATTTCGGTAGGCGATGCCGCCGAAATGCTGGTCGATCATGGGCGGCGACGGGCGATCCGCTCTAGCCATTCGGCGACGCATTTGCTCAATGAGGCGCTGCGCAAAACTTTGGGAACACATGTGGCGCAGAGGGGTTCGTTGAATGATCAGGACCGGTTGCGGTTTGATTTTAGTCACGCCAAGGCCATGAGCGCGCGCGAGATTGCGGCGGTCGAAGACGAGGTTAATGGGTTTGTGCGTCAGAACTCGGCGGTTGAAACCCGGATCATGACGCCGGATGAGGCGCGCGATCTGGGCGCACAGGCGTTGTTTGGCGAGAAATATGGCGACGAAGTGCGGGTGGTTTCGATGGGGCGAGAGGCTGGCTCGGGTCGGGGCCTTAAAGGAGACACCTATTCGTTGGAGCTTTGCGGTGGTACGCATGTTGGGCGCACGGGCGAAATTGGTCTGTTCAAACTGGTATCGGAAAGTGCCTCGGCCAGTGGAGTTCGGCGGATTGAGGCGCTGACTGGCAAGGGAGCGCTTGCGTATTTGGCCGGGCGTGATGCGGCGTTGATGGATGTGGTTTCGGTGCTGAAATCAAAGCCCGAGGATCTGGCCGCGCGGGCGAAGTCTTTGTTGGATGAACGCAAATCTCTGTTGCAGGAATTGGGTGAGCTGCGCCAGAAATTGGCGTTGTCGGGGGGTGGCGAAGGTGACGGCTCGGTGGCGAAAAACATTGGTGGCGTGGCGTTCTTGGCCCAAGTGTTAACGGGTATCAGCGGCAAAGATGTGCGCGGGTTGATTGACAGCCACAAGGCCAAGCTGGGTAGTGGCGTGATCTTGATTGTGGCCGATACCGGTGGAAAAGCGGCGGTGGCAGTGGGGGTTACCGACGATTTGGTCTCGCGAATTTCTGCCGTTGATTTGGTGAAGGTGGCCGCCGAAGCTTTGGGCGGAAAGGGCGGCGGAGGTCGGCCGGACATGGCGCAGGCTGGTGGGCCTAGTGCGGATAATGCAAATGCGGCGATTGCCGCTGTTGAAAAGTTACTGGAGGGTTAAATGTCTGTTTACGCGATTGTGCATATTGATGTTGAGGATGCTGAGGAATACGCGAAATATGCGGTTTTGGCTGGCCCGGCGGTTCAGAAATATGGCGGCGAGTTTTTGGCTCGTGGTGGTGAATGTGTTCAGATGGAGGGCAAAGGGCGTGCGCGAAATGTGATTATCCGGTTTGCAGATATGAAGACGGCGCGGGCGTTTTATGACGGGGCTGAATATCAGGAGGCGTTGAAATATGGCTTGCCTGCGGCGGCGCGGGAATATGTTTTTGTTGAGGGTGTCTGAAAAAATCATACAACCTAGAAGAAAGTTATTGACTCTGCGTACTCTCTGAAGTATACGTTGTATCAGGCTGGAAGAAATGGGCAAGCGGCACACCTCGCAAGGGTGGGTCGCTTTTTCGTTTTTCTCGTGCGGAGCATGAGTAGGCTATTGATACATGAAAACACACAAACCCCAAGGGGACGCGCCGTCTGATGAGTTACTTCTGAAGGCGCGGCGGCATTATGCCGATATTTCTTGCGCGCTGGAACAGGCTCTGGCGCAACTTGACCAATGTGATGACAAGGAAAAACGGGCGTTCTCGGCTTCAGTCCAGACGCACTGGAAGTCTTTTCTCAATGTTTATGAACGCGAGGTGGATCTTGAAAAACGTGACCGCGAACATGCGGGAATTGTACACGGATACGCCATCGATCTTGATGCGGCCCGAGTTGAGGTTGGGCGCAGGCTTGCTTGCTTGCGCCGGGTCTCTTGAGCTTGACGAGTTTCTGGGTGGCTT
Organism: Alphaproteobacteria bacterium; assembly: GCA_013151335.1. Classification (GTDB taxonomy): domain Bacteria; phylum Pseudomonadota; class Alphaproteobacteria; order Rhodobacterales; family Rhodobacteraceae; genus UBA5972. The sequence continues at coordinate 9,847 of JAADIJ010000115.1, forward strand.
GAGCGAAAACGCCATACTGGCGCTGCCGTATTTGTTTGACCTTTGGGCCATGCCACACCAGTTGCCCCCCGAGGGCGACTGGAAAACCTGGGTGATTTTGGGTGGGCGCGGGGCCGGAAAAACTCGGGCCGGTGCGGAATGGGTGCGCGGCCAAGTGGAGGGCGCGCGGCCGCTTGATGGTGGGCGCGCGCGGCGGGTGGCTTTGGTGGGTGAAACTATCGAGCAGGTGCGCGAGGTTATGATTTTTGGCGATAGCGGGATTATGAACTGTGTTCCGCCGGATCGGCGACCGAAATGGGAGGCCACGCGCAAGCGCCTGGTCTGGCCCAATGGTGCGGTGGCGCAGGTGTTTTCGGCGCATGATCCCGAGAGCTTGCGTGGGCCGCAGTTTGATGCGGCTTGGGTTGACGAGTTGGCCAAGTGGAAAAAGGGGCGCGATGCATGGGATATGTTGCAATTCGGGCTGCGGCTTGGTGAAAGCCCGTGTCAGGTGGTGACGACCACGCCACAAAATACCGCGGTTTTGAAAGAAATTTTAGCGGCGGACTCAACTGTGAAAACCAGTGCGGCGACCTCGGCCAATCGAGCTTATCTGGCGCGCTCGTTTTTGGAGGAAGTTACAGCCAAATACGGTGGTACGCGGCTTGGTCGGCAGGAGTTGGAGGGCGAATTGCTGTCTGAAACTGATGGCGCGTTGTGGACCGGCGCGATGATTGATGCAGCGCATGTGGATAAGGTGCCAAAGTTGGACCGGATCGTGGTTGCGGTTGACCCACCGGTGACCGGGCATAAAAACTCGGACGAATGCGGGATTATTGTCGCGGGGGCGGTGACCTCTGGGTCGCCAACCGATTGGCAGGCGTTCGTTTTGGCAGATGTCACGGTCTCGGGGGCTTCGCCGCAGGTTTGGGCCAAGGCCGCACTTGAGGCTTATCGCGAATTTGGCGCGGATCGGCTGGTGGCCGAGGTCAATCAGGGCGGCGATTTGGTGGAGACTGTCATTCGGCAAAACGATCCGTTGGTGTCTTATCGAGCGGTGCGGGCGACGCGGGGAAAAGCCGCGCGGGCGGAACCGGTTGCCGCACTTTATGAGCAGGGCCGCGTTAAGCATGTGGGTGGATTGCACCGGCTTGAGGATCAAATGGGCGAGATGACCTCGCGAGGATTTGAGGGGCGCGGCAGTCCTGATCGGGTTGATGCGCTGGTTTGGGCGCTGACCGATTTGATGATTGAGGCGGCTGGGCGGTTTCGTGCGCCTCGGGTTCGCGGTCTTTAGGGCCGGGCATTTATCCAGTTATTGAAGAATAAAAGCCGGGTTGGCTTTGAATTATGGAGCATTATCAATGGGTTTTAGCTTTTTCAAACAGTCTGAGGTGCGCGTGTCAGAGGTTAAGGCCTCGGCTACCGGACCGGTTATCGCATTTTCGGGAAGCGGTCGGGTGGCGTGGTCGGCGCGTGATACGGTCTCGTTGACCAAAAGCGGGTTTGCGGCCAATCCGGTGGGATTTCGCTGTGTCAAGATGATTGCCGAGGCGGCCGCCGCGTTGCCGTTGGTGTTGCAGGACGCCGATCGTCGGTTTGATGTGCATCCGGTTTTAGCTTTGTTGACAAAACCCAACGCGGGCCAGGGTCGGGCGGATTTGTTGGAAGCGCTTTATGGCCAGATGCTGCTCAGTGGCGACGGCTATTTGGAGGCGGTTTCGCCGGAGGGTGGCTTGCCTGTTGAACTGCATGTTTTACGCTCGGACCGGATGGTTTTTGTGCCGGGGCGTGATGGTTGGCCGGTGGCGTATGAGTATAAGGTTGGCGGGCGCAAACATCGGTTTGATATGACGGGTGGGGTCGCGCCGATCTGTCATATTCGCAGCTTCCATCCGCAGGATGATCATTACGGCCTCAGTCCGATGCAGGCGGCGGCGGCGGCGCTTGATGTGCATAATTCGGCTTCGCGTTGGTCAAAATCGCTACTTGATAATGCGGCGCGGCCTTCGGGGGCGATTGTTTACAAAGGGGCTGATGGGCAGGGGCAGTTGGCGCAGGACCAATATGCGCGGCTGCTTGACGAGATGGAAAGCTATCATCAGGGGGCTGCGAATGCGGGGCGTCCGATGTTGCTGGAAGGTGGGCTTGACTGGAAACCCATGGGGTTCAGCCCGTCGGATATGGAGTTTCAAAAGACCAAGGAGAGTGCGGCGCGTGAGGTGGCGTTGGCGTTCGGGGTGCCTCCGATGCTGCTTGGGTTGCCGGGGGATGCGACTTTTGCCAATTACCAGGAGGCGCATCGGGCGTTTTATCGCCTGACCGTGTTGCCGCTGGCGAGCAAGGTTTTGGCGAGTTTGTCAAACTGGTTGGCGGAATATTCAGGGGACCCGGTCGCCCTTAGCCCCGATCTGGACGGGGTTTCGGCGCTGTCTGCGGAGCGTGAGGCGCGTTGGCGGCGGGTGACGGACGCGGATTTTCTGAGCGTTGCGGAAAAGCGTGCCCTGTTAGGCTTGCCCAAAGCAGTCGATGAGTGAGCTGGTTCGTGGAGGTGGCTCGCGGTTCTTATATGAGCCGTTTGACGCGGCAGGTGCGCGTATTGATGCCAATGAACGGGTGACTGCCGAGCGCTGGACCGGGCTTGAGCGCCGACTTTTGACAATCGAAACAACGCTGGAACGACTGGAGCGGCGGCTGTGGCTGGGCTTTACGGGGTGGCCGGGTTTGTTCTGTTGCAGGGGGTTTTTTCCTTGCTGGAAATGGTTCGCAAATAAAGGAAATCAACATGATATTTGGAAAATCGGCGGCGGGGCTTGAGACCAAGTTCTGCCGTTTTGAGGATGGTATTGCCATTGAGGATAGTGGGGTAATTTCGGGCTATGCCTCGATTTTTGGCTCTGCTGATCAGGGCGGGGACGTGGTGCAAAAGGGGGCTTATGCCGCCTCGCTGGCCTCTTTGCACGCCAAGGGTCGGGCTGTGAAAATGCTGTGGCAGCATGATCCGGGCCAGCCGATTGGTCTTTGGGACGAGGTGCGCGAGGACAAAAAGGGGCTTTATGTGAAGGGCCGGTTTTTGAGCGATGTGCAAAAGGGTGCCGAAGCGATGGCGCTGGTGCGTGCTGGTGCGATTGACGGATTGTCGATCGGGTATCGCACGTTGCGGGTGGAAAAGAATGCCAAGGGCCAACGGCTCTTGCATGAATTGGAACTGTGGGAAGTATCGCTTGTGACGTTTCCCATGCTTTCGGAGGCACGGGTTCAAGGCAAGGCTGACGCTGCTGCCGATGGGCTGGTGCAAGAGATGGCGGACGCATTTGCTGAGGCCAGGATCATGTTGGCGGAGTATCGCCAGCAGTAGTTTTCATTGATATTCAAGGAAAATTTGATGAGCAAAACCGAAACCAAAGCGGCAGGTTCAAGCCTGTCCGGCGGCGCTAGCCCGGCTATGGAAGTGAAAACGGCCTTGGCGGGATTTTTAAGTGATTTCAACACCTTTCAGTCCGACATTTCGTCGCGCATTCAAAAACAGGAAGACCGTTTGACCATGATTGATCGAAAAAACATGACCCACGCCCATCGCCCGGTATTGTCGCAGGCAGCCGATCTGGATGCTCCGCATAAAAAGGCGTTCGCGGCCTATCTTCGCTCTGGCGATGATGACGGGTTGCGCGGGCTTGAGCTGGAAGAAAAGGCGCTGTCCACGGCTGTTGCTGCAGATGGTGGCTATTTGGTGGATCCGGTGACGGCCGACAGTATCGCGGGGGTTTTGCGTAATGCGTCATCCATCCGCTCTATCGCCAATGTGGTTCAGGTCGAGGCCACGGCCTATGATGTGCTGATTGATCACACTGATATTGGCGCGGGCTGGGCCAGTGAAACTGCGGCTACGGCCACGACCGGCACGCCTTTGCTTGAGCGTATTTCGATCCCGCTGCATGAATTGTCGGCGTTGCCCAAAGCCTCGCAGCGTTTGCTGGATGATAGCGCGTTTGATGTCGAGGGTTGGTTGGCTGAGCGTATCGCCAACAAGTTCGCCCGTGCAGAGGGTGCGGCGTTTATCACCGGTGACGGGATCGACAAGCCCAAGGGCTTTTTGGCCCATACCGCGGTTGCCGACAGTGCTTGGACCTGGGGCAATCTTGGCTATGTGCCGACGGGTGCGGCGGGTGATTTTAATGCTGTTGCGCAATCGGATGCGATTGTAGATCTGGTTTATGCGCTTGGTGCCAGATATCGTGCTGGTGCGAGCTTTGTGATGAACTCCAAAACTGCCGGAGCTGTTCGCAAGATGAAGGATGTGGATGGCCGGTTCTTGTGGTCGGACGGCTTGGCGGCGAGTGAGCCTGCGCGTCTGATGGGCTATCCGGTGCTGATCTCCGAGGATATGCCGGATATTGCGCTGGACGCGACGGCGATTGCGTTTGGTGATTTTGCGGCTGGCTACACGGTTGCCGAGCGCCCTGATCTGCGCATTTTGCGCGATCCGTTCAGTGCCAAACCGCATGTGTTGTTTTATGCGACCAAGCGCGTTGGTGGCGATGTCAGCGATTTTTCTGCGATCAAACTGCTGAAATTCTCGATCAGCTAAAGGGAACTCCTTTGGTTGAATGAGAAGGCCCGGCGTTGGGAAACTCCTGACGGCGGGTCTCGTGCGCGCGCTCGTGTTGTCTAGCTGCTCCCCCTCCGTCCGAGCAATGCGGGCGCGTGCGCGAAAATTTCTCCCCGCTGACGGATGGGGATTCATGGAGAGTTTACATGATGTTAGTGGAATTAACCACGGTGCCGACGGTCGCTTTGCCGGTCGCGGAGTTTGCCTCGCATCTGCATCTTGGCACTGGTTTCGCCAATGATGGCGCGCAAAATCCGGTGTTGGAGATTTATTTGCGTGCAGCGATGGCGGCGATTGAGGCGCGCATTGGCAAGGCGCTGATGACGCGGAATTTCGCGTGGCAGTTGACGGCGTGGCGCGATGGCTGTGTGCAAGGGTTGCCGGTGGCGCCGGTGCAGACGATTTTGGCGCTGAAGATGACCGATCTGGCGGGCGTGGTGATGGTGATCCCGGCGAGCCAGTATTATTTGGAAAAAGACAGCCAACAGCCGCGCTTGCGTTCGGTTGGTGCGAGCTTGCCTGCCATTCCTGCGGGCGGGGTGGTTGATGTGGAGTTCAGTGCGGGTTTTGGGCCGGGTTGGTCCGATGTGCCGGTCGATTTGGCACAGGCGGTTTATTTGCTGGCGGCGCATTATTACGAGAACCGACGTTCGGAGGGTAGCCGCAAGGACTTGATGCCGTTTGGCGTGATGGCGCTGATTGAAAACCACCGCGCGGTGCGTCTGTTGGGTGGCCGCGCGTGAGTGGGGCGATCCATCCCAGCCGCCAATTGGTGCTGGAAGAGGTGGTTCGTCAGCCGGATAATGCGGGCGGTTTTACCGAGATTTGGACGGCGCTTGGAACAGTTTGGGCCGATGTTCAGGCTGGATATGGGCACGAGCGTGAGATGACGGCGGCGACTTTGTCTTATGTGCCTTATCGCATCAAGGTGCGTGCGGCCCCTGAAGGAGCGCCATCGCGGCCAAAAGCCGGGCAGCGATTTGTTGATGGGCCGCGGATTTTCAAAATTCTCGCGGTGGCGGATTACGGCCATGACGGGCGCTATGTGGAATGTTTCACCAAAGAGGAGGTGTCGGCATGACCTATGCGGTCTCGTCCGCCTTGCAGTCGGCGGTATTTGGCGCGGTCTCGGGCAATTTGGCGTTGCAGGCGTTGATCGGCGCGGATGTGTTTGATCAGCCGCCCTCGGGCGTGTTGCCGTTAACTTATGTGGTTGTCGGCGAGGAGAATGTGCAGCCGCGCTCGGATATTTCGGCCAATGGTGCGGTGCATGATTTGACCATCAGCGTGTTCTCGGATGCGGCTGGATTTACGGCTGCCAAGGATGTTGCGGTGACGATTTCGGACGCGCTGGTGGATGTGCCTTTAACGCTTGCGCGGGGGCGCTTGGTGTCGATGAGCTTTCTTCGTGCGCGCGCCAAACGCGGTAAAGCACCTGACGGTCGGCGGATCGATTTGACGTTTCGTGCTCGTGTTGAAGATATTTAACTTACTCTTTTGAAAAGGAAAAATCATGGTTGCCCAGAAAGGCAAGGACCTGCTTATCAAGCTCGATCTCACCGGCTCAGGTGCGTTTACGACCATTGCGGGGCTGCGGGCCTCGCGGATCACGTTCAACGCGGAAACGGTTGATGTGACCACGTTGGAGAGCGTTGGCGGTTGGCGCGAATTGCTTGGCGGGGCCGGGGTGCGGTCTGCGTCGATCAGCGGCTCGGGCGTGTTTCGCGACGCAAATACCGACGAGCGGGCGCGCCAGATTTTCTTTAACGGGGAGGTGCCGAATTTTCAGGTGGTGATCCCGAGTTTTGGCATTATCGAGGGGGCGTTTCAGATTTCCTCGCTGGAATATGCGGGAAATTTCGATGGTGAGGCCAGCTTTGATCTGACGATGGCCTCGGCGGGTGCGCTGACATTCACGGCGATTATCTGATGGTGAACCCTTATCGTGGCGAGGTTTTGCTGGAGCTTGATGGGCAGGCATATGTGCTGCGTCTGAGCCTTGGCGTGCTGGCGGAGCTGGAGGAGAGCCTTGGTGTTGGCTCGTTGCTGGCGCTGGTCGAGCGGTTTGAAAGTGGTGAGTTTTCCACGCGCGATCTGCTGGCGTTGCTGGCGGCCGGGCTGAAAGGGGGGGGCTGTGCGGCCCCTCCTGATTTGCTGGCGGCCGAGATTAAGGGTGGGCCGATTGCGGCGGCGCGTATTGCTGCGCGGCTGTTGGCGGTGTCATTTTCGGTGAGCGATGAGCCGGTTTGATTGGCCGGCGATGATGCGGGCGGGGCTTCAGGGATTGCACTTGCGGCCCGATGAGTTTTGGGCGCTGACGCCGGTGGAGCTGTTGCTGATGCTGGGTCTTGAAGGCGGAAATTCTGGCGCGTTGAGTCGGGCGCGGCTGTCGGAATTGAGCGCTGAATTTCCCGACGAGGCGCAGGTGGATGTTAACGAAGATTAAGGACAGGTGATGGCAGATATACTTTCACAGCTCGATGCGCTGGACGGTCAAATCGGTAATTTGGAGACGACGATTGGGTCGGCGCAGACGGTCTCGGCGGCTTTTCAGGGTGAATTAAAGTCGATGGAGACCACCATGTCGGCGGCCAATCGACAGGTGAGCGGGCTGACGCGCTCGGTTGGTTGGGGGCTGCGGCGGGCGTTTGATGGGTTGGTGTTTGACGGGGCGCAATTGTCTGATGTTTTGAAATCGTTGGGGCGCAGCATGGTCAGCTCGGTGTTTTCGAGCGCGTTTAAACCGGTTCAAAATACGTTGGCGCAGGCGCTTACGGGTGGTGTGCAAAGTTTGATCGGGGGTTTGCTGCCGTTTCAAAATGGCGCGGCGTTCTCGTCGGGTAAGGTCACACCGTTTGCGCGGGGTGGTGTGATTTCGAGCGCGACCCCGTTTCAAATGCAGGGCGGGCTTGGGGTGATGGGCGAGGCCGGGCCCGAGGCGATCATGCCGCTGACGCGTGGGGCCGATGGCAAGCTTGGTGTGAAGAGCGCGCAAGGCGGTAGGGCGGTTACGGTAACGATGAATATCTCCACGCCGGATTTGGCGGGATTTCACCGTTCGCGTAGCCAGATTGCCTCGCAGATGAGCCGGGCGATTGCACGAGCATCGCGCAATAACTAGGGGGTAAGACCATGAATTTCCACGAAATTAGGTTTCCGGCCAGTTTGAGTATCCACTCGTTGGTTCAAACCCCCCGTCTTCCAGACGGGAGTGCTTTAGCGCGAAAGAATCGGCTATAGTTTTATCCTCCCGAAAGAT
>JAADIJ010000157.1 GCA_013151335.1 Alphaproteobacteria bacterium
GTGCTAAGGCATGGATTTCATCGCACACATCAGAACCCTCACCCGCAGAATTGCAAGCCTTTGCAATCAAACGTAACCTTTTGAATCGGTCAGGACCCTAGGCGGGGTCCAGCGGAACCGCCATCTGGTGCTTGATCTCGCGCAGCACCAGATTGGTGCGCACGGTGGCGATGCCGGGAATCTTGAACATGAAATTTTCCAAAAACGAGTTATAAGCGTCTTTGTTGTGGCAGCGGATACGCAGGTGGTAATCCGCGTCGCCCGTGGTTGAAAAACAGTCCAGAATCTCGGCCCTATCGGCAACCGCGTGTACAAAATGTTTCTGATAATCCGGTTCGTGCCGGGTCAGGACAACGTGGAGGATGGCGTGAAACTCCAGACCACAAGCCTCCGGGTTCACAATCGCCGAATAGTGCTGGATAACGCCGCTGTCTTGCAAGGCGCGCACCCGTCGCCAACAGGCCGATGTGGACATCGATGTGGCCTCGGCCAGATCCTGATTTGATATCCGCCCGTCCTTTTGCAATGTTTTCAGGATTCGGCGATCCGCGCTCTCAAGTTTCATCATATTCGTGTTTTCCGGTAAGAAAATCCATATTATCGTATCTATACGGCAATTCGTACCAATTCTGATCGGTTTCGGCAAGACATTGAAAACAGTTGCCGGACGCGTTGGGATATACTTGTCTCAGGAGACTGTGCCCAGATGATCACCCCCCCCGAAATGTACCCCTATGAGTTGCGCGACCGCTATGAGAAATCGTCTGGTCGGGTTTTCTTAACCGGAACGCAGGCGCTGGCCCGTATTTTGATGGATCAGGCCCGCCGGGACCGCGCCGCCGGGCTGAACACCGGCGGGTTTTTCAGGCTATCGCGGCTCGCCCTTGGGAGCGCTGGATATGGAGCTTTGGCGCGCGGGCAAGACGCTGGGCGAGTTGGGGGTCGAGTTTCTGCCCGCCGTGAACGAAGATCTGGCCGCAACCGCCGTTTATGGCTCGCAGCAGGTTGAAAGTGATCCCAATAAAACCGTCGATGGGGTTTTTGGCATGTGGTACGGCAAGGGTCCGGGCGTTGACCGCTCGGGCGACGCGCTGAAACACGGCAATGCCTATGGCTCCTCGCCGACAGGCGGCGTACTGGTGGTGGCTGGCGACGATCACGGCTGTGTTTCCTCCTCCATGTCACACCAATCCGATGTTGCCTTCATGTCGTGGTTGATGCCGGTGCTTAATCCGGCCTCAGTGGCGGAATATCTGGAATTTGGCGAGTATGGCTACGCCCTGTCGCGTTATTCCGGCACATGGGTCGGGTTCAAGGCGATCTCCGAAACGGTGGAATCCGCTCTTTCGGTGGAGCTGCGCGCGAGCCGCACCTTCGTTACTCCCGATCACGTCCTCCCGACGGGCGGGCTGCATTTACGCTGGCCCGATCTTCCCAGCCCCGAGATTGAGGAACGTCTTGAGCACAAGAAACACGCGGTTTTTGCCTTTGCCAAAGCCAACCCGATTGATCGCATAATTTTCGGCATTCCTGATGCGCGGTTCGGCATTGTCACGACCGGCAAGGGTCATCTGGACCTGATGGAGGCCCTGCGCCTGCTGGATATCGACGAGCGGACGTGCCGTCGCCTCGGGATTGAGATTTACAAGGTTGGCATGGTCTGGCCGCTGTCGCATCGGGGTGCTCTGGATTTCGTGCGCTCCAAACGCGAAGTTCTGGTGATCGAGGAGAAACGTGGCATTATCGAGAGCCAGCTCAAAGAATATCTATATGACTGGCCCGGTGATAAGCCCGAGCGCATGGTCGGCAAGCACGATGGTGCGGGCAAGCGTCTGATCCCATGGACCGGCGAGTTGTCGCCCCGCCAACTGGTGCCACTGGTTGCAGCGCGGCTCGACGGTATCTTCCCCGGCGAAGGATTTTTGAAACGGGCGAAAAAACTGACCTCCACCCCGCCGATATTGCTGTCTTTGGCAGGCCCCCAGCGCACACCCTATTTCTGCTCGGGATGCCCGCATAACACCTCGACAAAAGTGCCCGACGGCTCCAGAGCGCTGGCGGGGATCGGCTGTCATGTGATGGCCAGTTGGATGGACAGAGGCACAAGCTCGCTCATCCAGATGGGAGGCGAAGGGGTGAATTGGGCCGCGTCCTCGAAATTCACCGGCCATGGTCATGTTTTCCAGAATTTGGGCGAGGGCACGTGGTATCATTCCGGGTCGATGGCGATCCGCCAGAGCATCGCGGCCGGCGCCAATATCACCTATAAAATCCTGTTCAACGACGCGGTGGCGATGACCGGCGGACAGCCTGTTGACGGCCCGATCAGCGTGATGGCAATCGCCAATATCTGTCGCGCGGAAGGTGTGAAGCGGATCGCGCTGGTGTCCGATGACCCAACCAAATTTAGGGCTTCGGACTTTCCAGCAGGAACCAGCATCGACCATCGACGCGATCTTGATCAGGTGCAGCGGGGCTTGCGGGTAGAAAAAGGCGTGTCGGTGCTGATATATGAACAAATCTGCGCCGCCGAAAAACGCCGCCGTCGCAAGCGCGGCCTGTTGGACGATCCCGCCCGATTTACCATGATAAATCCGCTGGTTTGCGAGGGCTGCGGCGACTGTTCGGTACAATCCAATTGTCTGAGTGTGGAACCCCTGGAAACCGAATTTGGCCGCAAGCGCCAGATTAACCTTTCAAGTTGCAACAAGGATTTCACCTGTCTGGACGGGTTTTGCCCGAGCTTTGTGACCATCAAGGGCAAAAGGCGTAAAAGCAACGCCAGCGCGGGTCTGCGAGCGATTTCACAGGCAATGACCCTGCCGCGCCCGGTGATTAAGCCGCTGACCGGCCCTTATGATTTGCTGATTACCGGCGTTGGCGGCACCGGCGTGGTTACGGTCGGCGCGTTGGTCACTATGGCGGCGCATTTACAAAATATGGGGGCAGGGGTGCTTGATTTCACCGGATTTTCGCAGAAATTCGGCGCTGTGCTCAGCTTCGTGCGGCTGGGTCCGACCCCCGCGTCGGTCAATCAGGTGCGTATTGACACAAGCGCTGCCAATGCGGTGATCGGCTGCGATATCGTGGTCTCGTCCTCCCCCAAAGCCTCCGCAACCTTTAACAAGCACACCAAAATTGTCCTGAATTCCGCCCCCATGCCGACCGGAGATTTGGTGCGCAATCGTGACGCGAGCCTTGATCTGGACACGCGCGCGGACCATATCGCCAAGGTGGTGGGCGGTGAAAACCTGTCAATAATCGACGCCAACGCATTGGCCGAAAAGCTGTTGGGGGATGGCGTTTTTTCCAATGTTTTGATGCTCGGGTTCGCGTGGCAAAAAGGACTGGTGCCGATTTCGCAAGCGGCCCTGCTGCGCGCTATCGAGTTGAACAACGTTGCGATTGACGCCAACAAGGCGGCGTTTGCCGCAGGTCGCGTCATAGCGCAAAAACCGGAGGCGCTGGACATCTGCGCGACGCCTCAGCCTTTGGGCGAGCAATCTCTGGACGCTCTGATCGCGACGCGAGCGGAGTTTCTGACCCGTTACCAAAACGCCGATTACGCCGAGCAGTATCAAGTGCGCATCGCCAAATTTCGCGCACAGCTCAGGTCAGGCAAGGCGGAGGATTTGGTCAGGGCGGCGGCGATCTCCCTGTTCCGGCTGATGTCCTACAAAGACGAATACGAGGTGGCGCGCCTCCACCGTGACCCCGATTTTGACAAGCTCCTTCACGACACGTTCGAGCCCGGTTTCAAGGTTAATTACCATCTGGCCCCGCCGGTCATTTCCCGGTCAAAAGATGCGATGGGCCGCCCACGCAAAAAACGTTTCGGGGCGTGGATGGCGACCGGCTTTCAAGTGTTGGCGGCGATGAAACCCCTGCGCGGCTCAAGGTTTGATCCGTTCGGGCGAACTGCCGAGCGCCGCAAAGAGCGCGATCTGATCCACTGGTACGGCGATTTGATGGAGCAATCCGCCGATACTTTGAGCGACGCAAACCGGCAAGCGTGGCTGACAATTTTGCGCGCCCCGCTGGATATTCGCGGCTATGGGCCGGTCAAGGCGGACGCGATTTCAACCGTCAAAAAACGGGTTGCCGAGATGATCGAGAAAACGCGCTGAACACCGGATCGCCCGCCACCTGTTGCCGCATCGCGCACCCATCCGTCATGATTCTGTTGGATCCGATTCAAGGGGCCGCAGTGTCAAGGGGCCGCAGGTCGGAGGTTTCTTGCTACTGGGTATTCTCCCGTGCCCTTTTGATCGCAGGCAGGATGGTTTTTTCCAGCACATGCTTGGTGATCGGGCCGGGAAAGCGCAGGACAATTTTGCCGTTGCCGTCGATGATGAAGGTCTCCGGCACACCATAAACGCCCCACTCAATCGCCTGTCGGCCATCATAGTCCTGACCTATTGCGGCGAAAGGATTTCCAAGATCGCTCAAGAATTTCAAGGCGTTAGCCTTTTCGTCCTTATAGTTCACACCATAAATCTGAATTCCCTGATTCTTTAACGTGATCAAATTAGGATGCTCAACCCGGCATGGTAGACACCAACTGGCCCAGTAATTCACGATCTTCACGCTCTTGGCGCGCAGCATGGCGTCGTTGATTTGCGGCAGATCGCCCAGTGGCGTGACTTCAAGCGCGGGCGCGTTCCGCCCGATCAGGGTCGAGGGCAAGCCGTTGGGGTTCTCACGGCCAAGCCCGGTCATGAACAGGGCGGCGAGCCCGAAAAAAATCACTGGCGGCACGAAAATCAGGTACGAGATCTTTTTCTTGGCAGGCATACTATGTCTCCGAGGGTCAGGTCGTAATCGGGAGTGAGAAGATTTGGTCGCTCAGCTATTCTTTTCAGCGGCGGCCATCGCCGGCATGATGACGTTTTGCATCACATCTTCGGTAATCGCGCCCACATGCCGGTGGGTGACGATGCCCGCGGCATCAACCACAAAGGTTTCCGGGATGCCATAAACGCCCCAGTCGATCGCGGTGCGGCCTTGCTTGTCCTGCGCGACCATAACGAAGGGATTTTCCTTGTCTTTCAGGAACTTAACCCCCTTGCTGTCTTTATAGTCCAAGCCATAAATCTTGCCTCCGGCCTTGGCCATTTTGACCAGTATCGGATGCTCGATACGGCAGCCAACGCACCAGCTCGCCCAGAAATTTACCAGTTTGACCTCCGGTGTCTTCAAAACCTCCGAGGTGATCAACGGAAAGTCACCAAGCTGCGTCAGCGTCAACGCCGGGGCGGGTCTGCCCAGCATGGTTGACGGCAGCTCATCGGGGTTGCTGCGGCCAAGTCCGACCACGAACAAAGCCGTTAACCCGAGGAAAATCACCGGTGGGATTACCATTAACGGAGAGATTTTAGCCATTTCTTTTGCGCCTTTTTTCCAGCTCAGATAAGTGTTGTTTCGAGTGTTTCGCCTTCAGCAGCGATAATATGGTCAGCACCGCCAGCAGCACAATTGCAATGCCATATGCCGACAGAACCACAGTGGTATAATTGCCTAAATCGGGCATCATGCCTGTCTCTCCCGCGTCAATAGGGCGGAGATGCGCCGCAGACGAATTTCGGTTCGGGTGCGCAGCAAAACCAAGGCGACGAACAGCAAAATGAAGCCGGCGATGCTGAACAGGAGCGGTATATAAAACGCGTTATCCACATGCTGCGCCTTGTCCAGTGACAAAGACGCTCCCTGATGCAGGCCTTGGCTCCAGAAGTTGACGGCATAGCGGCTGAGCAGCGCAAATACAGAGCCGACGAGGCACAGGATCGAGGTCAAATCGCCTGCCGTATCCGGGTCCTCGATCGCTGCCCAAAGCGCGATATAGCCGAGATAAAACACGAACAGAATCATGAAGGATGTGAGCCGTGGATCCCACGCCCAATAGGTTCCCCACATGGGCTCTCCCCAAATCGCGCCGGTGAAAAGGGCGATCAAGGTCATGGTCAATCCAATCGGCGCGGCGGCCTTGGCGGCCAGTGCGCTGACATGGTGACGGCGCACCAGCCACACCAGTGACGTCACCAGCATCATACCCCAAATGTTAATGGCCATCATCGCGGAGGGAACGTGTAAAAAGATGATTTTGACCGTAGCGCCTTGCTTATAGTCGTCAGGCGTGAAGAAAAAACCCCACACCAGCCCGATCGCCAAACCGACCACGGCCAAAACAGAGACAGCGGGCAGAACCCGGTCGCTCAGGCGCATGAAGCGCACTGGATTTGCATATTCCCACAAAGACATGGCAAATATCTATCTGTGTTGAGCTATCGTGGCAACGAGCCAAGGGGCCGCAGGCTGATCACCTTAAGTTGACCCGCACAGCAAAGGCGGCAGCGAACGGAATAAGCGCGAATGTCAGCAAACTGAGGGCTGCCAGCATCATAAACGCGGTCTGATTATCCAACCCTTTTGCGGCCAGAACCACGGTTTGTGTGCCAAATATCAGGGTCGGAATATAGAGCGGCAGCACCAGAAGCGACAACAGCAAACCGCCGCGTTTTAATCCGACGGTAATTGCGGCCCCGAACGCACCAAGGAAGCTCAAAGCCGGGGTTCCCACCAGAAGGCTGAGAAATATCCAAAGATATCCGCCGCTTGGCAGGTTCAACAGGAACCCGAACAAGGGGGCCGCCAATGTCAGGGGTAGGCCCGTGGTCAGCCAATGGGCCAGCGCCTTCATGGCGACGACCCCCTCCATCGGCAGGGGCGAAGTCACCAGCAAGTCAAGCGTGCCGTCCTCATAATCAAGCTGGAAAATCCGGTCGAGCGAGAGCAAGCAAGCCAATAGCGCGCCTATCCACAAGATACCCGGCGCGATCAGTGACAAGGTCGCACTTGAGGGGCCAACGCCGAAGGGGACGAACATGGTGACGATCAGAAAAAATGCCAGCGACAGGCCAAAACCGCCGCCCGAACGCAAGGCGAGCGCCAGATCGCGTGTCAGCAGCGCTCTCATGAAAACGCCCCGTCAAGAAACGGATTTTGCTGCTCGTCATGGCGCGGGCGGAACTGTGATATCTCCAAAATATCGGCATTTTTGAGGCCAAGGTCGACATGGGTGGCGATGACGGCGATGCCGCCCGTGGCCAGATGGTTCTCGATCATTTCGGCGAAAATCTTAACGTTTTCCACGTCTAAAGAGACCGTTGGCTCGTCCAGCATCCAGATTGGGCGCCCGGTCAAAAGCAATCGCGACAGGCCAAGTCGGCGCTTTTGTCCGGCCGAAAGATGCTGTGCGTGGCGTCTCAGAAGCGGCTCAAGCGAGAAATGTTCTACCGCCGCGTCGATGTCGTTGGTGCCAAATACCTGCGCCCAAAACCGGAGGTTCTCCTCGACGGTCAACTGCGATTTGATGCCATCCGCATGGGCGGCGTAGGCCATCAGATCGGTGGAGGCGTTGACCGCGCCGCTCGGACGCCGCGACAGGCCGACCAGATTGCGCAGCAGGGTGGTTTTGCCCGAGCCGTTCGGGCCGCGCAAGATCAGCGCGCGCCCGGCTTTGACGCCAAATGATACCCCCGACAAGATCAAATCCTCGCCGCGCCTGCATCCCAGATCGCTTACTTTCAGGTCCATGAAACAGTCTTTACCCAACTGCGAGGCCGCGTGAAAGTCTGAACATGGTTTACCGGTATTTTATGGCCTCAGAGTTGGGTGATTTTCTTGTGATCTGAATTGTACACAATTGCATACAGATTTACTTGCCAGCGCCTCTGACCTTGTTTATGACCACAGCAACCACCAGCTAACTCAAAAGGACGCGCTTATGACCATTTTCGTCGGACAGGACTCCAGCAATACCCGAAAGTCGTTAACGGTTGGGGGTAAAACGGTTGCCTTCTATTCGATCAAAGCGGCAGAGGAGGCGGGTCTTGGCGACTTTTCGCGCTTGCCTGCGGTCTTGAAAGTCGTGCTTGAAAACATGCTGCGGTTTGAGGATGGCAAGACCGTCACCACCGACGATATTCGCGCGTTTTCTGAGTGGGGTGCGCAAGGAGGCCGCAATCCGCGCGAGATTTCCTACCGTCCGGCGCGGGTTTTGATGCAGGATTTCACCGGCGTACCTGCCGTGGTCGATCTGGCGGCGATGCGCGACGGGATCATCGGGCTTGGAGGCGACGCCGAAAAAATCAACCCGCTCACCCCGGTTGATCTGGTGATTGACCACTCGGTGATGATCGACAATTTCGGCACACCGCGCGCATTCCAGATGAATGTAGAGCGTGAATACGAGCGTAACCTAGAGCGTTACACCTTTCTTAAATGGGGCCAATCCGCCTTTAACAATTTCCGCGTTGTACCGCCGGGCACTGGTATTTGCCATCAGGTTAACCTTGAATTTTTGGCGCAAACCGTCTGGACCGATCAAGACCAGAGCGGCGCTGACGTGGCCTATCCCGACACGCTGGTTGGCACCGACAGCCATACGACTATGGTTAACGGCTTGTCGGTTCTGGGCTGGGGCGTTGGCGGGATCGAGGCTGAGGCGGCGATGCTCGGTCAGCCGATCTCGATGCTGATCCCCGAAGTTGTCGGCTTTAGGCTGACCGGTAAGATGGTCGAAGGCACCACCGCCACCGATCTGGTTTTGAAGGTTGTGGCCTTGCTGCGCGCCCACGGCGTGGTCGGCAAGTTTGTCGAATTTTACGGCGACGGGCTGGATCGTCTGCCGCTGCCAGATCGGGCCACCATTGCCAATATGGCACCTGAATATGGCGCGACTTGCGGCTTTTTCCCGACTGACGACGAGACCCTGCGTTACCTTCGTCAAACCGGCCGCGACGAGGATCGGATTGCGCTGGTTGAGGCTTACGCGCGCGCAAACGGGTTCTGGCGTGACGCGGATTACGCCCCGATTTACACCGATACGATGGAGCTGGATATGGGCACAATCGTGCCTGCGATCTCTGGCCCCAAACGCCCGCAAGATTATGTGGCCCTGACGGATGCCAAATCGGCATTTGCGGGCGAGATGGCCGACACGTTCAAGCGTCCTGCCGACAAATCCGTGCCGGTCGAGGGCGAGGATTACACCATGTCTTCGGGCAAAGTAGTCATCGCCTCGATCACATCCTGCACCAACACCTCCAACCCTTACGTGATGATCGCCGCAGGGCTTGTCGCGCGAAAAGCCCGCGCTTTGGGCCTTGATCGCAAGCCTTGGGTCAAGACATCGCTCGCGCCCGGCTCTAAGGTCGTGACCGAATATCTGGAGGCCGCTGGTTTGCAGGAGGATCTCGATGCGATCGGCTTTAACCTTGTGGGCTATGGCTGTACCACCTGCATCGGCAATTCAGGCCCGCTGCAGGTGGAGATTTCCAAAGCCATCAACGAGGGCGATCTGGTCGCCACCGCGGTCCTGTCGGGCAACCGCAATTTCGAGGGCCGCATCAGCCCCGATGTGCGCGCCAACTATCTGGCCAGCCCGCCCTTGGTGGTCGCCTATGCGCTGGCCGGTGATATGAGCATCGACATCAGCACCGAGCCGTTGGGGCAGGGCAGCGACGGGCAGGACGTTTATCTAAAAGACGTCTGGCCCTCCAATGCCGAGATTGCAGAGCTGGTCGACAAAACCGTGACCCGCGCCGCGTTCCAATCCAAATATGCCGATGTTTTCGCAGGCGACGAGAAATGGCAGGCGGTTGAGACCACCGATAGCCTGACCTATGACTGGCCCGCGGCCTCGACCTATGTGCAAAACCCGCCTTATTTTCAGGGCATGTCGCCCGAGGCAGGGGCGATCAGCGACGTGAAAGACGCCAAAATCCTTGCCGTGCTTGGCGATATGATCACCACTGACCATATTTCGCCAGCGGGGGCGTTCAAAGACACCTCCCCTGCCGGAGCCTATCTGATCGACCGTCAAGTTGGTGTGCGCGAGTTTAACTCTTACGGCTCTCGTCGCGGCAATCATCAGGTGATGATGCGCGGAACCTTCGCCAATATTCGCATCAAGAACGAGATGCTGGACGGGGTTGAGGGTGGCTATACACTTGGCCCGGATGGCGCTCAGACTTCGATTTACGAGGCGGCGATGGCCTATCAAGAGGCGGGCACCCCGCTGATCGTGGTGGCTGGCGCGCTTTACGGCGCTGGCTCCTCGCGCGACTGGGCCGCCAAGGGAACGGCTCTGTTGGGGGTCAAGGCGGTTATTGCCGAGAGCTTTGAACGTATTCACCGCTCCAACCTCGTGGGCATGGGCGTTATTCCGTTTGAGTTCACCAAGGGCGACACACGCAAATCGCTGGGCCTGACGGGCAGTGAAACCGTGTCGATCACCGGCCTTGAGGGCGATCTGCGACCGCTGTCGGAGGTTCCCGCGACCATCACTTACGGCGATGGCACGGTTAAAGAAATCCTGCTGAAATGCCGGATCGATACCGAGGTCGAGATCGAATATGTGGAAAACGGTGGCGTGCTGCATTATGTGCTGCGAAATCTCGCCAAGGAGAGTTGATCGAGCCGGGATGCCGTTATGGCCTCCAATCGGGCGAAGGGCCGCGTGGATTATCGCGGCCTGACCCTCCCGGTGGCAAATTGGTGGCGTCTCTGTAACAATTCCCTCGCAAAGGCTTGATTGGTCTTGGCAGACGAGTTTGCCTATGAGTAATCTGGTACTCGTAACAACCAGATCAAAGGCTCATGCGCTTTATATTCACCAGTCTGTTTCTCGCCGTCCTAGCCTTCGCCAGTCCTTTAGCGGCGGCGGATCGACCTGTTGTGGTCGAGCTGTTCACCTCGCAGGGATGCTCGTCATGCCCGGCTGCCGACAAGATTTTGGCCAAGCTCGCCAAGCAAGACAACGTGATCGCGCTGTCGCTGCATGTTGATTATTGGGATTACCTCGGCTGGAAGGACAGCTTCGCCAAAGCGATGTTTTCCATGCGCCAGCGCGCCTATGCCAGAGCGGCGCAAAAGCACACGATCTACACGCCGCAGGTTGTGGTTCAGGGGGCGAGCCACGCTATTGGCAATCGTGAGCAGGACGTTAACAACCTGATCAAGTTTCATGCGGCCCAGACCAAAGCCGTGGCGCTTGATGTGGCCCGTTATGGTAATGATCTGATCGTGAATATCAGGGCGATCTCGGGTCCGGTCGGAGCGGCAGTTGTCGAGATCGTGCGCTATATGCCGGAGCGAACGGTCGATATTCGCGCCGGAGAGAACGCGGGTCGCAAAATCGTTTACACCAATATTGTCACCGACTGGCAGCCAATGGCACAGTGGAATGGCCGTTCGGGCCTCACGGTCAAAACCACGATCACCGGCACTGATCCGGTGGTGATCTTGGTGCAGTCCAAAGATTATGGC
This sequence comes from Alphaproteobacteria bacterium, assembly GCA_013151335.1. Classification (GTDB taxonomy): domain Bacteria; phylum Pseudomonadota; class Alphaproteobacteria; order Rhodobacterales; family Rhodobacteraceae; genus UBA5972. The sequence goes on from JAADIJ010000157.1 coordinate 11,329, forward strand.
CCGATCATAGCGGCGAAAGTGCTGCGATAAAGCGCAATCCGAAAAGTGGGCACCGGTTTTCGGATCAAATTGCGCGTAATTGATAGTCCCGCAATCCGAAAAGTGGGCACCGGTTTTCGGGCCAAATTGCGCGTACTTCGTCGCCTATTAACAACGGCGTTGTTGCATAGAAACCAGCAAGTTCGCAGGCCCCCTTTCTCCAACCTGTCAGCCGAGTTTTACGCTGACGGGCATGCCGAGGGCGGTGAAGCGGTTGAGGCAGTTTACGGAGATGGCGGCCTCAGATTTCTGGTTTGGCAAGGTGCGG
>JAADIJ010000028.1:0-6142 GCA_013151335.1 Alphaproteobacteria bacterium
CCCTTGTGCGCGGCTGGCGCAGGTCATGGCGGCACACAAATCTGCGCGCCGTTGCCTATCTGACGGTAGAGCCAGCCCCCCGCTCCGCCATTCAGGGCCTGATCGCGTCGGTGCCAAATGACGATTGGAGCGCGCTTGATCAACGCGAGCACGCCTATGATCGTGTGGCGCTGTCCCCGAGCGAGGTTGATTGCGCACAAGGTGCCGAAATCAGCGTTCAACTCTATAAAACCAGCCCAAAAAACGACGCCCCGCCCTCTGTGCGCCATCCGGTTTTGCAGAGCTATCTTGATACGGTTGTTGCAGGATATCTTGATGTGTTTGGCGCTGAGGGAGCCTCTGATTTCTTCGCCTCAACCACCGGCTGGGACGCGCCCATACTTGATGATCGCCACGAGCCGATCTATCCGCGAACCACCACAATTGACGCGGCTACGCGCCGGTTCATCGACACCAAGCTTGACGCGCTTGGGGTGGAGCGGGTGGCGAAAACTGACGATATAGCCATATAAATAAGACAAAATCGCATCGCGCGATCTGCGCTTATCCGGCCTTGATCACCTCGAGCAGCGGCAGAAGCTTGGCCATATCCGGCCCATGCCCCATCCCCGTCAATGCCTTGCGAAGCGGCATGAACAAGCCCCGACCCTTGCGCCCGGTGGCGGCCTTAACCTCGGCGGTCCAGCTCGGCCAGGTGCTTTGATCAAACGGGCGCGCAGGCAGCATGGCAATCGCGGTTTTGACAAACTCACGATCCTCCTCGGCAATCTCCGGCTCGGCCCCGTCACGACAAATCCGCCACCAGTCCGAAACCTCGGCGCGGATGTTGATATTCTCGCGAATTGCCTCCCAAAAATCGGCAGCCAGAGGGTCGGGAACGCCGATATCTTTTAACTGCGAGGCCATGTCATCAAGCGATAAAGTCGAAACAAATCTGTGGGTTAGCGGCTTTAGATCCTCCACATCAAACTTGGTCGGCGCGGTGCCAAAATGCTCGAGATCAAACCCCGCGATCAACTCGTCAACCGAGGCGCAAAGCTCAATCGGCTCGCTCGACCCAAGCCGCGCCATATGCGACAGCAACGCCATCGGCTCGATCCCGGAGGCGCGCAAATCGGAAGCGCCAACGTGCCAAGCCGTTTTGACAGCGCCTCGCCCTGTGGTCCGGTCAAAAGCGAGTGATGGGCAAATGAAGGGATCTGCCCGCCAAGTGCTTGGATTATCTGGATTTGTGTCGCGGTATTGGTCACATGATCCGCCCCGCGAACCACATGGGTAACGCCCATTTCAGTGTCGTCCACAACCGAGGCCAACGTGTATAATACCTGCCCGTCACCACGAATAAGCACCGGGTCCGAGACACTGGCTGCATCAATTGAAACCGCGCCGATAATCCCATCGTTCCACTCAATCCGCTGCCAATCAAGCAGGAACCGCCAATAGCCCGGATGATCCTTGCGCAGGGTCTCTTTTTGCGTCTCAGTCAGGTCAAGTGCCGCGCGATCATAAACCGGAGGCTTGCCCATGTTAAGCAGCTTTTTCCGTTTAAGATCAAGGTCTACCGGCGTTTCAAAGCACTCATAAAACCGGCCAACGTCGCGCAACCGATCTGCCCCTTCAGCATATAAATCAAGGCGCGAAGACTGGGTCTCTACCCGGTCCCAATCAAGACCCAACCACTCAAGATCCTGCTTAATCCCGTCCGCATATTCCGGCTTTGAGCGCTCGGGATCGGTGTCGTCAAGCCGCAATATAAACTGCCCGCCCGACTTGCGCGCGATCAGAAAATTAAACAACGCCGTGCGCAGATTTCCGACATGCAGATATCCGGTGGGCGAAGGGGCAAATCGGGTGATTGTCATCGGGGTGGACCACTTGGTTGTGAAAACTCATCGCGGCAGTCCTATACCGGATTTTCGCCAATGCCAACAAAGGAAGACGGCTTTGTAAATTGGTGCAAAACGGCTAGGGTCGAGAAAAATAACAGGAGGGATACTCGTGCAACAAACCGACCGCCAGATCAACTATATCGAATTTGCCGTCACCGATATCAACCGCGCCAAGGCGTTTTATGGCGAGGTTTTTGGCTGGAGCTTCACCGATTTCGGGCCTCAATATTGCGAATTTGACGATGGCCATATGAAAGGTGGCTTTGAAATCAGCAAAAATATCACGCTCGGGGGGCCTTTGGTGGTGATTTACGGCGATAATCTAGCGGAGTTGGCGGTTGCTGTAAAACGCGCAGGCGGCGTTATTTCTAAGGCCGTTTTTAGCTTTCCCGGAGGGCACAGATTTCATTTTTTCGACCCTGACGGCCATGAATTGGCGGTCTGGTGTGAAAAATAATCGACAAAACCTTGATCCGGTAACCATTTAGCAATGATTGAGCGCTAAGCATCGGATGTCCCACCTGTTTGTGGGACCTGTTTGCTTGCAAATCAGACCTCCAGTCTGTTCTTTGCGCCCCGTTTTTCTGAGCAGAATTCGGGGCGCAATCCACTTTTTCAAGGCAAGCTTGGGATCAGATAGGAGCAAAAGTAAAAGCTGTGTAATCAATGTGATATTAGCCGCAATCACGGACAACGAGCGACTTTTGGTTCAGCTGGATAGGGAGGGTGAGAACAATTCTACGGAGGAATCACAAGAGCCACACTACCTTGGGGATGGCACACAATCACCTCCACGCAAATAAAGGTTTAACGCGTGATAAATAGAGCGTTATAAAGCGTCGCGGACCAACTGTGCACGACGCTTTTATGAAATCACTTCTCGTCAGATGTCTTTTTGGATGTGCTGATCCCCAAGACGCGGTAAATTGCGCATGACGACATAACGGCCGTGAACAAAAGCACCAACCCGATGATAAGAGCTGCCCACTTATAATTCGTCAGATCTGGATACATGAAATAAACGGCGATAAGCGCCACTCCCACGATCGCACGTATAGCCCGGTCTGCGGACCCAAGATTTGTACCAAACATTTTATCTTCCTTTGCCTGTTAGGTGCCTATTTTTTGAGCTTATAGTGCCTATACAATAGTCAAATTAACCATTTTGTCATCAAATATATAAAGGCAATATTATGGCAGCCCGACCAAGGGCCGAAACGGCCCTAAAACTTGGGAGCAAGAAAGCGTAGCATTGCGCGGGCAAACACCTGATAGATACCCTGTGACGACCGTAACAACCGTTAATCCCGCCCGAGCTTTTCAAATCTTGGCAGCATGGCGGAAAAGTCCCGACCCGAACCGTCTTCATCCTCAACGAAGCTTTTATATAGATCGGTCGCATGTTGGCCAAGCGGGGTTGCCGCGTCCACCGCCTCGGCTGCCGTTTGTGACAGGCGCAAATCTTTGAGCATCAAATCGGCGGCAAAGCCCGGCTTGTAGTCATTGTCCGCCGGCGATGTCGGACCAACCCCCGGTGCGGGACAATAGGCGTTCATGGTCCAGCTATAGCCTGACGATGTGGACACAACGTCAAACATTTTCCCGCGGTCAAGCCCGAGTTTATCGGCCAGCGCGAATGCTTCACAGGTGCCAATCATGGTGATGCCAAGGATCATATTGTTACAGATTTTGGCGGCCTGACCATTGCCCGACGGGCCACAATGAACGGCTTTTTGCCCCATGATATCAAACAATGGTGCCGCCATCGCGAAGCTTTGCTCGGTCCCACCAGCCATAAAGGTCAAGGTTCCGCCACTCGCCCCGCCAATGCCGCCTGAAACCGGCGCATCAACCGCCAGCAAACCAGCCGCGGTCGCCTGAGCCGCAACTTTGCGCGCGCTTTCAACATCCACAGTCGAGCAATCAATAAAGCCCGCCCCCTTATCCATCAGGGCAATAATCTCGGCAGCGACGCTTTGTAAAAGCGCACCATTTGGCAGCATTGTAATCACAATCTCCCGACCAGCAGCGGCCTCGGCGGCAGACGCCGCCATGCTCACCCCGTTCGGACACGGGGCGACCAGATCAAACCCCGTGACATCATGGCCCGCCGCCGCCAAATTGGCCGCCATCGGCGCGCCCATATTTCCAAGCCCGATAAACCCGATTTTCATGATAGTTCCTCCTCAATTTTCAACTCTTTATCCCCCAAAGGGGCCAGCATAAAGCTGATCTCGGATGCTGTGACCTCGGCCACCGAGCGGTGTTTCCACTTGGGCGCGCGGTCTTTGTCGATAATCGCGGCGCGGATGCCTTCGATGAAATCCCCGTGCTCGGCAGCGCGCGAGGTAACGCGGTATTCCTGTGCCAGTGCGCGGCGGATATCCGGCTCTGGGCGCAAATTGCGGATCATTTCCAGCGTAACTGCCGCCGAAAGAGGTGAGTTTCGGCGCAAGGACTTGAGGGCATTTTGCGAAAGTTCAACGGGGATTTGCAACAAGGACTGCTCAATTTCGGCCAGCGAAGGCGCACTGAACACCGTGTCAATCACGTTGCGCGACGCGCGCAACGCGCTCTCACCGGAAGGCGAAACAAACTTGTCAATCGTGGCAACATCACCAGTTTTCTCAAGTATTTCAATCAGTTCTAACCAACACGCCTCAGGGATGAGACTGTCAGCAAACCCGGCATAGATCGCATCTGCGCCACTCATCCGCGCCGACGTGATGCCGAGATATTCGCCGATATGACCGGGAGCCGAGGCCAAAAGGTAAGAGCCGCCCACATCAGGAACCAGGCCAATCCCACATTCGGGCATGGCGATCTGGCTGGTCGTGCCAACGATCCGGTGCGAGCCATGACACGAGACACCGACCCCGCCGCCCATCGTGAACCCTTGCATCAGGGCGACGTAAGGCTTTGGAAAGGCCGCTATTTTGGCGTTCATCCGGTACTCATCCGCCCAAAACCTCTGCCCATAGGCAAAGTCTCCGGCGGTTGCCGAACGGTACATTTGCTGAATATCGCCGCCTGCGCAAAACGCCTTGCCGGGGGCCGCATCAATCACCACAAGCGCCACCTGCGCATCGTCGCGCCACGCGTCAAGTGCCGCCTCAATCGCCAGACACATGTCATAGGTTAACGCGTTCATTGCGCGGGCCCGATTAAGGGTTATGCGTCCGGCACGGCCGACACGGCGGATTAAAATGTCGTCCATCAGCCCCTCGATGCGAGCAACGAGCGCGCGACAATCAGGCGCATAATCTCGTTGGTGCCCTCTAAAATTTGATGAACCCGCAAATCGCGGACGATTTTTTCAATGCCGTAATCGGCCAAATAGCCGTATCCGCCATGCAGTTGCAGGCACTGATTGGCCACATTGAATGCCGCGTCAGTGACAAAGCGCTTGGCCATAGCGCAGAATTTTGTGGCGTCGGGGGATTTTTGGTCGAGCTTCCATGCGGCTTGACGCAGGAATATCCGCGCGGCCTGAAGCTCTGTCTCCATATCGGCCAAGCGGAACTGTAACGCCTGAAACTGGTCGATGGATTTACCGAATGCTTTTCGTTCTCTCATATAAATCAGTGTCTTATCAAGGGCTTCCTGCGCGCCTCCCAACGCTCCGGCAGAGATATTCAAGCGCCCGCCATCAAGCCCGACCATGGCATAAGCAAAGCCCTGCCCCTCGTCACCGACAAGATTTTGTTGCGAAACAAAGCAGTCGTCAAACTGAACTTGCGTGGTTGGTTGGGCGCGCCAGCCCATCTTTTGCTCGGGCGCGCCGAACGACAGACCGCGCGCGCCCGCGTCAACGATCAGCGTCGAAATCCCCTTAGGCCCCGCCTCGCCGGTGCGGCACATCACGACATACGCGTCGGAATAGCCGCCGCCCGAGATGAACGCTTTGGTGCCGTTCAGCACATATCCATCGTTTTTCACAATCGCGCGCGTGCTCAACGCCGCCGCGTCGGAGCCGGAGTTTGGCTCGGTCAAACAATAGCTGACCACGGTTTCAAGGCTGCACATAGCCGGCAACCACGTCGCTTTCAGGTCCTCGCCGCCGAATCTGTCGATCATGCCGCCGCACATGTTGTGGATCGATAAGAACGAGCCGACTGCCGGGCAGGCCATCGCCAGCGCCTCGAATATCAGGGTTGCGTCGAGCCGCGACAGGCCCGAGCCACCATATTCCTCGCTGACATATATCCCGCCAAGCCCGAGCGCGCCGAGTTTTGGCCACAGGGTTTTGGGGA
>JAADIJ010000028.1:6155-16762 GCA_013151335.1 Alphaproteobacteria bacterium
CATTCGCGCGCGAACGGGGCGATTTGTTCTTGACCAAAATCATGAGCCATCTGGAATATGGCGGATTGTTCTTCTGAAAGAGCGAAATCCAAGGCAGAAACTCCGATGTTAAATATTGGTTAACCCCCGATAGGGGACAATTGTTTCACCAGTTTTGCAACCTTCAAACAAAGCGCGAAAATCGTCAGTTCACACCAGAGGTTGCGATTGTGTGGCGCAGTGGACCCCACCACCGGATTCGCCGATTGCGTCCACGTTCAGCGTGACGATTTCGCGGTCGGGGTACAGCTTGGACAGTTTCGCGCGCGCGGCTTCATCTGCTGGCACGTCGCCAAATTCGGCGGCGAAAACCGCGCCATTGCACACGGCGTAATTAACGTAGGCGAACACGAAATCATCGGCCTTCATGCGGATATCCAAAGGGTCGGCAATCTGCTCGACACCCAGCTTGCGGCCCTGCGCGTCGGTCGCGTTTTGCAACACATCAAGTGTTTTATAGGTCGATTTGGACCACGGATCGCCCGCATAGATCCGGTCAGGCATCTGAATGACCACCTGCCCCGGAACAGTGAAGCGCGCAAGCGCGTCGATGTGGTCGTCGGTGATATCAAGCCCGACCAGACCCGGTGCCCAGATCAGTTTTTGCGCGCCATAAGCCGCCAGCAGACGCGCCTCGATCTCGGCCTTGCTCACGCTGTTTCGGTTCCGGTTGACCCACGAGCTTTCATGGGCGATCAGCGTGCCAGCGCCATCGGTATCAACCCCGCCCGGCTCGCCAACCAGATCTGTTGCCAGCAGTTCAAGGCCGAGGATTTCAGCTACCCGACCTGCGATTTTCGCATCGTTTTCATGGGTTTGCTTATCGCCCCAGCCGTTGAAATTAAGCGACCGGATCGCCAGCCCGCCTTTGCCATCGACGACGAATAGCGGCCCTGAATCCCGGCTCCATAAATCTTCGGTCGGCACGGTCCAAATCTTGACCTGTGCGGATAACATCTTTTTGGCGCGCGCTTGGTAACGGGCGTCCATCAACATCACCACCGGTTCAAAATCGACGATGCTGTTGGCCAGCCGCGCGATGGTTTTTTGAACCTCTAACAGGAACATCCAGTCGGGATAAACCGCGCGGCTGACCGGCCATTGCATGAAACAACGCTCATGCGGCTCGGTCTCTGCGGGAACATAAAAGCCGTCACGCGCTGGAGCGGGTTTAGCCACCAGTCGGCTTCCCGACAACACCCCCGCGGCCGCAAAGCCGGTTCGTTTGAGCATATCTCGTCGGTCAATCATCTCGCGCTCCGCCCTCTCCGTTAAAGGCCAGCGCGCAACGCACCAGCCTTCATTGTTCTTAAAATACTCATCCGCACCATCGGCGGCCAAGCCTGACCGGAGCGTTATATCACTCCATCGTCGGAATGGAAAAATCCGCACCTTCCTTGGTGCCCGAGGGCCACCGCGCCGTAACCGTTTTGGTCCGGGTATAGAACCGGAACGCATCAGGACCGTGCTGATTGAGATCGCCAAACGCCGATTTTTTCCAACCGCCAAAGGTGTGATACGCCAGCGGCACCGGAATTGGCACGTTCACGCCAACCATTCCCACGTTGATCCGATTGGCGAAATTGCGCGCGGTGTCGCCGTCACGCGTGAAAATCGCCGTGCCGTTGCCATATTCATTGTCCATCGCCAGACCAATCGCGGCCTCGTAAGATTGCGCGCGCACGACCGCCAGAACCGGGCCAAAGATCTCTTGTTTGTAGATCTCCATATCGGCGGTCACATTGTCAAACAGACAAGCGCCGACGAAGAAACCATCCTCATAGCCTTGCAGTTTAAAATCGCGCCCGTCCACAACCAGATCGGCGCCGGCGGCAACCCCGCTATCGACCAAACCGAGCACCCGCTCTTTAGCGGCGGCGGTCACAACAGGGCCGAAATCAACGTCGTCACCTGCCGTATATGGCCCGATTTTCAGGCTCTCGACCCGAGGGGTCAGCTTTGCAATCAACCGATCCGCGGTCTCATCGCCTACCGGAACCGCAATCGAGATCGCCATGCAGCGCTCGCCAGCAGCGCCGTAACCCGCGCCAATCAGCGCATCGGCAACCTGATCCATATCCGCGTCGGGCATGATGATCATGTGGTTTTTGGCCCCACCAAAACACTGAACACGCTTGCCATTGGCGCAACCGCGCCCATAGATATATTCGGCAATCGGGGTCGAGCCGACAAAGCCAATCGACTGGATAGTCTCGTTGTCAAGGATCGCGTCAACCGACTCCTTATCGCCATTAACCACCTGCAAGATGCCCTTGGGCAGACCGGCCTCTTCAAATAATTCGGCCAGCATCAACGGCACAGAGGGGTCACGCTCGGACGGTTTCAGAATGAAAGCATTGCCGCAAGCAATCGCTGGCGCGAACATCCACATGGGGATCATGGCGGGGAAATTGAACGGCGTGATACCGGCCGAAACCCCCAGCGCCTGACGCATGGAATAGATATCGATGCCCGCGCTGGCAGAGTCGGTATACTCACCCTTCAGCATCTGCGGCGCGCCGATGCAATATTCAACCACCTCAAGGCCGCGAATAACGTCGCCCTTGGCATCTGGGAAAGTTTTGCCATGTTCACGGCTGAGCGCCTCGGCCAGTTTGTCGAGATCGCGGTTGAGCAGGTCAACGAATTTCATCAAAACCCGCGCACGGCGTTGCGGATTGACGGCAGCCCAAGCGGGTTGGGCGGCAGCGGCGATGGCGACAGCGGCGTCAAGCTCGGCCTTGCTGGCCAGCGGGGTTTTGGCCTGAATTTCGCCGGTTGCCGGGTTGAAAACATCGGTAAAGCGGCCAGACGTGCCCTTGACGTGTGCGCCGTTGATGTAATGCGTCAGTTCGTACATTTGATGATCCCCTAAAAATTGTGACGGATATTTGGTTGGTGAAGTTGGTTCTCCCGCACGCTAGTCTTGCGTTTTTGTCCTGAAAAGAGCAAATTACTCAAAAGCATTTTGCATTTTTGCAAAACTAGGGGAGCCTTCAACCACAATGAAATGGGATGACCTCAAAGTGTTTCTGGCAGTGGCACGCGGCGAGAGCCTCTCCAGTGCGGGACAAGTTCTGAAGATGGACCCGGCCACGGTTGGCCGTCGCATCGCCCGGCTTGAAGAGCGGATGCAGGCGAGGTTGTTTGACAAATCCCCGCAAGGCTATGGCCTGACGGAGGCCGGACGCAAGGTTGTGGCCCATGCTGATGCGGCTGAGCAGGCCGTGATTGGCGCGCTGGAGGAAACCCGCGGAGCGTCCAACACGCTCAGTGGCTCAATCCGTATTGGCGCGCCGGACGGGGTGGCCAATTATTTGTTGCCGCAGATTTGTGCGGCAATCTGCGACGAAAACCCCGGTCTGGAGGTGCAAATCGTCGCGCTGCCGCGTGTCTTTAACCTCTCTAAACGCGAGGCTGACATGGCGATTACCGTCTCGCCGCCGCAAACCGGGCGCTTGACGGTGCAAAAACTGACTGACTATCACCTTCATCTGGCCGCGACCCGACAGTATCTGGATCAGCACCCACCAATTCATGGCCGCAATGATTTGGCGCAGCACCGGCTGATCGGCTATATCCCCGATATGATTTTTGACAAGGAACTCGACTATATCGACGAGGTTGGCGAGGCCGCTCATGCGGGGCTGATGTCCAACAGTTTTTCGGTGCAGCTCAACTGGGCGAGGCAAGGGGCGGGCATCTGTATCGCCCATGATTTCGCGCTGCCGACCTATCCCGATCTGGTGCAGATATTGCCAGATCAGGTCGCGCTCACGCGCAGCTTTTATCTGATCCGCCACGCGGATGACCGGCGGGTCGAGCGGCTCAACCGCATGGCCGAAACCCTCGCCAGCGCGCTTCGCCACGAGATTGTGCGACTTGAGGCGCTTGCTTGACAGCTAAGGGCCGCTGCGTCACCATATGTTTACCGGAATTATTTGGGGGGAAGATCATGATTGTTCAGCAAATTCTCAGCAGCAAACCGTCGCAGGAGATCACCACGATTTCCGGCAACGCCACGGTGGCCGAAGCGGCGTCGATCCTGTCGGCCAAGCATATCGGCGCGCTGGTGGTCTCTGAGGGTGATGGCAATATCGAGGGCATGTTTTCAGAGCGCGACATCGTGCGCGAGCTTGGAAAACACGGCCCGGCCTGTCTCGGCGAGCACGTCAAAGATATCATGACCCGCGATATCGTGACCTGCACGCCGGATGATCGCGCATTCGCTGTGTTGCAAAAAATGACCGACGGGCGCTTTCGCCATATGCCGGTGATCAAAGACGGCAAGATGGTCGGCTTGGTCTCTATTGGCGATGCGGTTCAGGCGCGATTGATGGAAATGGCGATGGAAAACGAGGCACTTGAGGGCATGATCAAGGGGTTCTGAGCCGATCTAAATCCTGCGACCTTAGAACCTATCAAGCAGACGCTTTAGATAGTCAAGCTCCAGTCGCGGGCGGGATTTATCGCCGGTGCGGCGGCGGATTTCCTGCATCAATTCGCGCGAGCGCATGAACCTGTTTTGCCCCGGCAAAACGTTGTTGTCCAAGCCAATTCCCCCCAGAGTTCCGGCGCGCCGACCAAGCGGGTCTTGTTTGGCGTTTGGGTTCTGCCCTCCGGCCTGATCACCGGAACTGCCCTGATTGGGGTTCTGGTTGCGCGCGAGTTGACGCCCCAAATTGTCGATGCCTTCGCGCAGCGCCTCAAGGGCTTGTGCTTGATTATCAAGGGCTTGGCGGGTGTCTCCGCTTTGCAAATTATCCCTTGCGGCGTCCATACTACGCTCGGCCCGCTTGAGGGCATCGCGCGCTGCACGGCCCGCTTGGCTACCCGAATTGGGCAGGGCTTGGCGCTGGCTTTGCAGCAATTGGCGCAGCGCTTGTTGTCGTTGGGCCAGATCGCCAGCACTTGGCTGGTTGCCGCCGGGGTTGGTCCCAGAGGTGCCATTTTGGCCCTGACCTTGCTGGCCACCGTTGCCGTTGCCGCTGCCGCTTCCGTCAGCACCTTTTCCGGGACCACGCGAGCCGCCCTGAGATTGGTTTCCTTGCCGCTGCTGGCCATTGAATTGCTGCTGCAATTTGCGAAACGCCTCGTCAGAAAGACGCTGCTGTTGGCGCATGGTGTCTTGCAGGCCACGCATGGCTTGCTGGCTCTGACCTTGGCCCGATTGGCGGCGCGCGGTTTGAATGTCTTTCATCATTTGGCGTAATTGTTCGAGCAATTGCTGTGCTTCGCGGTGACGCCCCTCGCGTGAAAGTTGCTCGATCCGGTCGAGCATTTTTTGCAATTGATCGCCAGTGATAGTGCGGGAATTTTGATTATTCGCCTGTTGCTGGTCGGGGTTTTGCGCGCTTTGCTGGGCCAAACGTCGCAGATATTGCTGCATGGCGCGGCGCAACTCCTCGGTCAGTTGGGCGATTTCCTGATCGTTTGCCCCGTTTTTAAGCGCCTCTGACAGACGGTCCTGCGCCCGTTTCAGCCGCGCTTGGGCGTCGGTCAGGTTGCCGTCCTCAATCAGCACAGCCGTCTTCCATAACAACTCGGCAACATCTGTACGAACCGTGTCCGTCAGGGTCGGCTTGAGGTTAAATTCCAACCGGCGAATGGCGGTGCGCAGGATCAGATAGGCGGTGGGGTTGTCAAATCCATCCTCGGGCAGATAGCTAACGGCGCGCAAAACCTGCGCCACACGCCGGGCGTTTTTGCGATTCCACAGCAGATCGCGGCGTTGCTCGACAATCGAGGCAGCTAGGGGATCGAAGAATTTCCGCCCCGGCAAAAGTGTCGATTGAACCATCGTCACCGACTTTTGCCCGCGCGCATCCTGGGCGCGCAGCGTGAGGGTCACAGGCAGGCCAACCCACGGATTTTTCGACAAATCTTCAACCAAAACGTCGGAGAACTCCTTGGTGTCGCCATTATATGGCAGGGGAATATCCAGCGTGATCGCGCGGCGCTCTTCCGGCGGAAGGGCCAAGCCATAGCGCCGGTCCACCGCGTTGAGATCGAGCGCAATGGTCGCGCTTCCGGCCACCACGCCGTAATCATCCGACGCTTTAAAACTGAGTTTAAGCTCTCCGCGCGGGCTGCGATCCAGCGGGGCAGTTAAGGCGATTTTCGGGGCCAGATCGGGGATCACTTTGATCTGCCAGCGCGGGGCGTTGCGTCCCAAAATCGTTATCTCGCCGCTTTTTGCCACCATAAAGCTTTTCGCGCCATCAGGCTGATCATCGGTTTGGGCAAGCGTGGTGCTGGCGGAAACATTTTCGCGAAACCCCGGGCCATCGCCCGCGCCGTAAATGCGCAGCGTGACCTTGCTACCCACAGGCACCGGCAAGGGGTCGCCCGACGCGATTTGGTTGAGGTAAATCACTGGCAGGCCGGTATATCGCGGCGGCTCGACCCAGCCCTCAAAGATTGGGCCGTTGCTCGCCAAAGGGCCAGTTGACGGCCCGACAAGCGGGCCAGTTTTGCTGATCGAGCCGAATAAAAGCGCCACCACCAGCGCGGTTGCGGCCACATAACGCAAACCGAACGGGTCGCGCGAAGACAGGCGCAAATCGGGCAAAACCGCGCGTGCTTTGGCGGCGCGTGCGCTCATCTGCGCCAGATGCGCGCGCCAAACTCCGATGGATGCCTGATCATTGGCGCCAATGGCCTGATGATCCAAAAGCGCGCTCAAAGGCCGTCCGGCCAGGGAGCGATCGAGTCTTTCAAGCGCGTCGGCAGCGCTTGGCCAATGAAAAACACGCAAGCCCTGCGCAAAAAATCCCAGCAAACCAATCACGCCAATCAGCGCCAGAATATAGGCCATCTCCAACGACAACCGGTCCGCCAAGTGGAAGGCAAGCGCGGTCCAGATCACAAAGGCCCATGACCAGAAGCGCCAAAACGACAGGGTCGCGCGCTCGACAATCATGCTGGCGCGGGTCAGCCAAACCGCGCGGTTCAGCGCCAGTTTTGTCGTCAGGTCGCGCAAAGACATCCGCGCCCGAGACCGTTGTCTCAGAGCCCGCGAGGAAGGCGCGGTGTTGCGGCTTTTATCGCCCATCATGTTCCTTGTCGTGAGGTCGCAAAAGTTACAGCCATTCAGGAATTGTATCGCGTTTTATCATATCTTCAAAGCTCGGACGCGCCCGTATGACAGCAAATTGATCCCCCTGAACCAACACCTCGGGGATCAGGGGCCGCGCGTTATACTCCGAGGCCATCACCGCGCCATAAGCGCCAGCCGAGCGAAAAGCGATCAGATCGGTCGCCTGAAGTGGCGGCAAATTTCGCCCGCGCGCAAATGTGTCACCGCTCTCGCAGACCGGGCCGACAACGTCGACCGCGCTGAGATCAACGCCCGGTTCGGGCTGTTTGACGGGTACGATATCATGATGCGCCTCATACATGGCCGGGCGAATGAGATCGTTCATCGCCGCGTCTATGATCAAAAAATCCCGCCCCTCGCCCTGTTTGAGATAGATGACAGAGCCGACCATAAGCCCGGCATTTCCGGCAATCAACCGCCCCGGCTCGATCTCGATCTCGCAGCCAAGATCACCGACAGTTTTGCGCACCACCTCGCCATATTCCAGCGGCAGCGGCGGGGCAGTATTGGAATTCTCGTAAGGAATGCCCAGACCGCCGCCGAGATCAAGGCGCGAAATCTCGTGCCCCTCGGCGCGTAAACGATGGGTCAGCTCGGCAACCTTGGAAAACGCCATCTCGTAGGGGCCAAGATCGGTCAATTGCGAGCCGATATGCACGTCGATCCCAACCACCTTGATCCCCGGCAATCGCGCCGCCATCGCGTAAGCCTCGCTGGCTTTGGAGATCGGAATGCCAAACTTGTTTTCCGACTTGCCAGTGGCAATTTTGGCGTGGGTTTTGGCGTCGACATCGGGGTTGACGCGGATCGAGATCGGGGCCAGCGCGCCCATGCTGTCGGCGACGCGGCTGAGCACCAAGAGCTCGGGCTCGCTCTCGACATTGAACTGGCGAATGCCGCCAGCGAGAGCTTGGCGCATCTCGGCCTCGGTCTTGCCAACGCCGGAAAATACGATCCGCTCGCCCGGCACACCAGCGGCGCGGGCCTTGGCGTATTCACCGCCCGACACCACGTCGATACCCGCACCAAGATCGGCCATCAATTTCAGAATAGCCAGATTTCCGTTGGCCTTCATGGCATAACAGATCAGGTGATCCATACCCTCAAGTGCTTCTTGGAACAACTGGTAGTGGCGACGAAATGTGGCGGAGGAATAGACGTAAAACGGCGTACCAACCGCGCGCGCAATGTCACGGATGGGCACATCTTCGGCGTAGAGCTCGCCTTGTTTATAAAGGAAATAATCCATTTCTCAGCCGCGTTCAGACCGACTGGGTCGTCGATTGTGAGGTTTTCTGTGCCGGGGTCGACGGCTCGCCGTCAATGCCGCATCCGGTTAGAAAAAGCGCTGCCGCGAGGGCGATCAGGGATGTCCGGGTCATGACAGTTTTTCCTTCCAAAGGGCGATTTGCGCGCGCACCTGATCGGGCGCGGTGCCACCGTAACTGGTTCTGCTTTTGATCGAGTTATGCACACCTAGGACGGCAAAAACAGTGTCATTTATGTCCGAGCAGACCGATTTCATGTCCGCGAGCGACAAATCCGGCAGATCACAGCCCTTATCCTCGGCCATCTTGACCAGCGTACCGGTCACATGATGGGCGTCGCGAAACGGCATGTCGAGCACGCGCACCAGCCAATCGGCCAGATCGGTTGCAGTGGAAAATCCGGTTGCCGCCGCGCGCTCGAGCTCGGGTGCATTGGGGCGCATATCGGCGATCATTCCGCTCATAGCCGCGAGCGACAACATCAGGCTGTCGGCGGCGTCAAACACTTGCTCTTTGTCCTCTTGCATGTCCTTGCAATAGGCCAGCGGCAGGCCCTTCATCACCGTCAAAAGCCCGATCATCGCACCGTTGATGCGGCCAACCTTTGCGCGGATCAGCTCGGCGGCGTCGGGATTTTTCTTTTGCGGCATGATGCTGGAGCCGGTGGAGAACCGGTCCGACAGGGTCACGAACCGGAACTGGGCCGAGGACCAGATCACCAGTTCTTCGGCGAGGCGCGACAAATGCGTTGCCGTGATCGCGGCGGCGGACAAAAACTCCAGCGCGAAGTCGCGATCGCTGACCGCGTCGAGCGAATTGGCGGCGGGGCGATCAAAGCCAAGCGCGCTTGCGGTCATATGCCGGTCGATGGGAAACGACGTGCCAGCCAGTGCCGCTGCCCCGAGCGGACACTCGTTGGCGCGCGCGCGCGCATCAACAAAACGGGCGCGATCACGGGCGAACATCTCCACATAGGCCATCATGTGATGCCCCCATGTTACGGGTTGGGCGACCTGAAGATGGGTAAAACCGGGCATCACCATGTCGGCCCCGGCCTCGGCTTGGGTGAGCAGTGCGCTGATCAATGCTCCCAGGCCCTCAACGCTCGCATCCATTTGATTTCGCACCCATAATTTAAAGTCCGTCGCCACCTGATCGTTGCGCGAACGGGCTGTGTGCAAGCGGCCAGCGGCCTCGCCGACCAGCTCTTTGAGGCGGCTTTCGACGTTCATGTGGATGTCTTCAAGGGCAGTGGAATAAACAAAGGTGCCGCTATCGATCTCTGACAACACCGTGAGCAGGCCTTCCCTGATCGCGTCGGCATCTTTATCAGTAAGGATACCAACCGCCGCCAACATTGACGCATGGGCGCGCGAACCTTCGATATCCTGACGGGCCATCCGCTTGTCAAAGCCGATGGACGCATTGATCGCCTCCATGATGGCGTCGGGACCGGAGGCAAAGCGCCCGCCCCACATTGCGTTGGATGATTTGGTATCAGACATGATTTACACTCTTCTCTTAAGGGAGACAGATATGACCCGAATACCCCGAGCCACATCCCTTCTTTCTGGCCTTCGTTTTGCGCTGCTATACGTCGCCTTGGCGTTTGGTGCAAACCCTGTTGCGGCCGCGCCGTTGGATCGCCAGACAATTCTGGATATGCGCACAGGTGAAATGCGCAAATTCGCGGTTTATAAATCACCCATTGAGTTGCCAGTTTATGCGCTTATCGACATGGATAATAACGACCATTCGATGGATGAATTCAAAGGTAAATATGTGCTGGTGAATTTCTGGGCCACATGGTGCGCACCCTGTCGCAAGGAAATGCCCTCGCTGGATGCGCTGCAAAAGAAGATGCGCAGCGACAATTTCGAGGTGGTGCTGATCGCCACCGGCCGCAACCCACCTCCGGCGATTCGCAAATTCTTTGAGGAGGCCAAGCTGAACTCATTGCAAACGTTGCGCGACCCGACCCATCAGCTTGCAAATATGCTGTGTATTTATGGCTTGCCGATTTCGATCATTCTCAACCCTGAAGGCAAAGAGATGGCCCGGATGCAGGGCGACGCCAACTGGAACAGCCCCGAGGCGGTGGCTTTTTTACAAACCCTGATCGCAGGCACAGACGGCTGAGCGAGTTGCGAGCAATCGGGGTTAATCTGCTGCTTGCAGAGGCCCCGCCCAAACTGTACTCC
>JAADIJ010000211.1 GCA_013151335.1 Alphaproteobacteria bacterium
AACCGGTTTGAAAAGGCCACCGGCGTGACCATTCTTGAGGGCTACGGCATGACCGAGGCCACCACGCTGATCTCGATTAATCCGGTTGATGGCGAAAAGAAAATCGGCTCGGTCGGCATTCCGTTCCCGTTCACAGACGTTAAAATCCTTGACTGCGCCGCCGATGGCTCGGTCAATCGCGAGTTTAAAACCGACGAGGTTGGCGAGATTTGCGTGGCCAATCCCGGCATCATTCCCGGCGGCACTTACACCCAAGAGGATAAAAATATCGGCCTTTATGCCAATGACATCTACCTGCGCACCGGCGATCTGGGGCGCATCGATAAGGACGGCTATTTGTGGATCACCGGGCGCGCCAAGGATTTGATCATTCGCGGCGGCCATAATATCGACCCCGCAACCATCGAGGAAACCCTCGCAGCCCATCCCGATGTGGCCTTTGTCGGCGCAATCGGCCAGCCCGATGCCCACGCCGGCGAGCTGCCTTGCGCCTTTGTCGAACTGGTTGAGGGCGGCACCGTGACCGTGGCCGAATTGATGAAGTTTTGTGAAGAAAATATCGGCGAGCGCGCCGCCATCCCCAAACATCTGGAGATTTTGGCCGAGCTGCCCAAAACCGCCGTTGGCAAGATATTCAAACCCGATTTGCGCAAATCCGCCATCACCCGAATTTTCAACGCCGCCCTGACCAAAGACGGCATCAACGCCGAGGTGGTCGAGGTTATTGAGGATAAAAAACGCGGCCTCGTGGCGCGCCTTAAAAAGACCGGCGAGGTCAAAGACAGCGGCGTAAAATCATGCCTTGGCGCGTTCGTGCGGCCTTGGGAATGGGTTGACTAAACCCCTATCAATCAGGAGAGACAACATTGGCTCAAACCGCAATCGAGCGCGTAAAAGCGTCGGCCTCCATCAATGAAATGCTCGACGGGGCGGTGCGCGAATATGGGGGCGCGGTCGCGTTTGAGAATTACAGCAACAGCCTGACCTTCACCGATATGGGCCGCTTTGCCGAGGCTTTGGCGGCCTATATGCAGACCGAAATGGGCATCGTTAAGGGCTCAAAAATCGCGCTGATGTCGCCCAATTGTCTGGCCCATCCAGTCTCGACACTGGCCATTCTCAAATGCGGCGCGGTGCAGGTCAGCATCAATCCAATGTACACGCCCGACGAGTTGGAGCATCAGCTCAACGATAGCGACGCTGAGGTTTTGCTGATCTTTTCCGGCTCGATCCCCAGCTTTGCCGCCGTGCGCGACAAGGTCGGCGTGAAGCAGGTTCTGGTGATGACGCTGGGCGATTGCGGCCAAAACCCGCTGCCCTCGCCGCCGGTTCCCGATGATTTCACCAATTATGAAATGCTGGCGCAAGCGTTTGAAGCGGGCGTGGCCTGCGACTTCACCCCGGTCGAGATCGACCGTCAGGACCTGGCGTTTTTGCAATATACCGGCGGCACCACCGGCCCCTCCAAAGGGGCGATGCTGACCCATGACAACCTGCTTTCCAACGTGGCCCAGACCTATGATATCGCCAGCGCCGTTTTGGTAGAGCGCGAGGAAATCATGGTCACAGCCCTGCCCATGTACCACATCTTTGCGCTGATGGTGAACTTCCTGTGTTACACCGGATTTGGCTGCAAAAACATCCTGATCACCAATCCGCGCGACATGGATCAGTTTATTGGCGCGATCAAAAGCTCGCGCTTCACCCGCATCAATGGTGTCAACACGCTTTACGCCGGAATGATGCTGCATCCTGACTTTGGCAACGTCGATTTTTCCCATCTGAAACAAACCGTTGGCGGTGGAACAGCAACCATGGAGGCGGTGTCAGACAAGTGGCGCGGCTTCACCGGCAAGCCGATATTAGAGGGCTACGGCCTGTCCGAAACCTCGCCGGTTTTGACCATGTGCCCGCCGGAATGGACCGAATTTACCGGCACCATCGGTTTCGCTGTCACCGACACCGAGATCAAACTTCTGGATGATGACGACGTCGAGGTGCCACAAGGCGAGCGCGGCGAGCTGGTTTGCCGTGGCCCCCAAGTCACCCAAGGCTATTACAATCGCGCGGACGAGACCGCCGCTGCCTTCACGCCCGACGGTTTTTTTCGCACCGGCGACATAGCAATTTTGGACGACCAAGGCCGGTTCAAAATCGTTGACCGCAAAAAAGACATGGTAATCGTGTCGGGCTTCAACGTCTATCCCAACGATGTCGAGCAAGCGGTCAGCAAATGCCCCGGCGTGCAGGAATGTGCGGTGATCGGCGTGCCGGACCCAAAAACCGGCGAGGCGGTCAAGCTGTTTGCCGTGCGCGAGGCGGGCTCAAAGGTTACAGCCGACGAGATCATCGCCTTTTGCCGCGAGCATCTGACTGCCTATAAGGTGCCGCGTCAGGTCGCCTTTATCGACGAAGTGCCAAAATCCGCCGTTGGCAAAATACTGCGCCGCGCGTTGCGCGACTAGGGCCGCAGCACCAGACGCCCAATGGTGAATTATATTTCATACTTGAAATATAGTGCCGTGCCGTCAATGCTACCCTGTGCCAGTTGGGCAGGCGACTCGCGTTTAGTCGCGTAAGCCGCCGCCAGCCGGATGGGAGCACAAGAGAGGGAGATTTCTTGCAAGCCAAGCGCATGCGCGCGAACTTAACCGGCAACAAACAGAGGCCTATGATCTGTATGTCGGCCCCATAACACGTCACCGACAGGCTATTCACACTGTCTTTAACAGGGCAATAACGGGAGGAATACCAATGAAACGACTACTTATATCAGCGGCGATCGCCGCACTGATTACGGCACCGGCCTTTGCGGCCGAGGTCAAGATCGGCTTTGTCACTACGCTCACCACAGGGGCGGCGGTGATTGGCAAGGACATCCAAAAAGCGGTCAATCTGGCGGTGGAGCAGATGGGCGGCAAGATGGGTCCGCTCGATATCAACCTGATCTACGCCGATGACGGGTTCAAGCCCGAGACTGGCAAACAGGCCACCGACAAGCTGGTCAAACAAGACAAGGTCGATTTCGTCGCAGGCTATATCTGGAGCAACGTTCTGCTGGCCTCGCGCAAATCGGTGCTGGACGCAGGCAAGTTCCTGATCACCGCCAACGCGGGCCCCGGCCCGATCGCAGGCAAGCTCTGCAACAAAAACCTGTTCTCGTCCTCGTGGCAGAACGACGAAACCCCGATGGCGATGGGCGAGGTTCTTAACCAAAACGGCGTAAAATCCCTTTATATCATCGCGCCAAACTATGCGGCAGGTAAAGGCATGGTCGCGGGTGTCAAGCGCACCTTCAAAGGCGAGATCAAAGGCACGGACATGACCACATGGCCAACCCAGCTTGATTTCTCCGCCGAATTGGCCAAAGCCAAAGCGTCAGGCGCGGACGGTCTGTTCGTGTTCTACCCCGGCAAAGCTGGCGGCGCGTTCATGAAGCAATACCAACAAGCTGGTCTCAAAGACAGCCTACCGCTTTACACCGTGTTCACGGTTGACGCGCTGAGCTTGCCGAAATTCCAGGCCGCCAATTTCACCGATGTTTTGGGCAGCCAGTTCACCCAGCAATGGGATCCGACACTGGACAACCCGCAAAACAAGCGTTTCGTATCCGAATTTCGCGCCAAATACGGCAGCTACCCGTCGTTTTACGCCGCTCAAGCTTACGACGCGATGTTCCTGATCCGCTCTGCTGTTGAGGCGGTAAATGGCGATCTGACCAATATGGACGGTATGCGCACCGCGATGGAGTCGGCCAACTATCCGTCCGTTCGCGGCAAGTACACCTATGGCAACAACCATATGCCGATCCAGAACTACTATCTGCGCCAAGTGGTCAAGGATAGCGACGGCAACTGGACCACAAAAGTTGTGAAAACGGTGTTTAAAAACCATCAGGACAGCTACGCCAAAGATTGCTCGCTCTAATCAGCGCGCCCGAAACCAACGCCGGTGGCCGGGGCATAAATCCCGGCCACATGGCCTGACTTCAAGCGGATAAAAACCTCGTGGATTACACTCTTTTGTTTGTGCAGACGCTGAACGGTTTGCAACTGGGGCTGCTGTTATTTCTGGTCGCGTCGGGTCTGACACTGGTGTTTGGCATCCTTAATTTCGTCAATCTGGCCCATGGCTCAATCTATATGATCGGCGCATTTATCGGCGCATCCCTGACCTTGTGGCTGGGCAATTTCCTGATCGCGGTGGTGATTGCCTTGCCGATAATCGGCCTCGTGGGCTACGCGATCGAGAAGTTTGTTGCGCGCAGACTTTATGAAAAAGACCATCTGGATCATGTGCTTGGCACGTTCGGGCTGATCCTCGTTTTGGACACGCTGGCTCATCTGATCTGGGGACCGGAGGGAATTTCAGTGCCCCTTCCCGGCTGGCTCGACGGGCAAGTAGAGCTGTTTGCCGGCGTCGTCGTCCCCACTTACCGCCTGCTGATCATCACGGCAGGACTATCGGTCGCGGGCGGTCTGGTGTGGCTGGTCAACTACACGCGGCTTGGCATGTTGATCCGCGCAGGAGCCTCCAACCGGACCATGGTATCGGCCCTTGGCATTGATATCCAGTTGCTGTTCGCACTGGTTTTCGCGCTTGGCGCCATGCTCGCAGGCCTAGCCGGAATGCTGATCACCCCGATCACCGAGGCCTCGATTGGCATGGGTGGGCAGATCATCATCACCGCGTTCGTGGTCATCATCATCGGCGGCATCGGCTCGATGAAAGGCGCGTTCATCGCCGCCATTCTGGTCGGCATGATCGACACGTTAGGGCGCGCCTATCTCGCCGATATCTTCGCGCTGGTGATGAGCCCGTCTGCCGCCGAAACCTCCGCCCCGTCGGTGTCGTCCATGCTGATCTATATCCTGATGGCCGCCATTTTAGCAGTGCGCCCGCAAGGGCTGTTTCCACCCAAGGCACGCCCATGAAATCCATGTCCCGCACCAGTTGGATCACACTCGCAGGCATGGCCGCGCTGCTGATCCTGCCGCCGCTGTTTTTATGGTCCGGCAACGAGTTTTATCTGCAACTGGCCACCCGCCTCGTCATCCTCGCCATCGCCGCCGTCAGCCTCAATCTGGTGCTGGGGTATGGTGGCCTCGTGTCGTTCGGCCACGCCGCCTATATCGGCATCGGAGCCTACGCCGTCGGCATTCCCGCCTACCACGAGACCTATGGCGGCTTTGACAGCATCGCCTCTTATGACGGGTTGTTTCACGTCGCGCTGGCGGTGGGCATATCGGCCCTTTTTGCGCTGGTCACCGGCGCAATCAGCCTGCGCACCAAGGGCGTTTACTTCATCATGATCACCATGGCCTTTGGTCAAATGGCCTATTATCTGTTCTTCTCGATCAACGAATATGGTGGCGATGACGGGCTGGTGATTGACGTCAGATCGGAGGTGCCGGGGCTTAATCTCGATAATCCGCTGCAACTTTATCTGCTCAGTTATGTGGCACTTGTGGCAGCGATGCTGATCGTGCGCACCATCATAAATTCGCGTTTCGGCATGGTGATCAAGGGGGCCAAGGGCAATAATGACCGGCTGGTCGGACTGGGCTACAACACCTATCTATACCGGCTTGCGGCCTATGTTATTTCCGGCGCGATGGCAGGTTTTGCCGGTGCTTTACTGGGCAATTTCACCACCTTCATCTCGCCCGAGATGATGGGCTGGACCCGCTCGGGCGAGCTGATGTTCATGGTGATCCTCGGCGGCGCGGCCACCACATTCGGCCCGGTTCTGGGCGCGGTGATCTTCATTCTGCTCGAAGAAATCCTCTCCAGCTATACCATTTTCTGGCAACTGCCGTTCGGCCTCATTCTGATCGGCGTGGTGCTGTTTGCCCGTGGCGGCCTGATGGGTTTTCTAACCACAAAATGGCGCAAACCATGAGCGCGCTGTTGCAAATCAACGCTCTGGTCAAGACATTTGGCGGGGTCGCGGCCACCGACAAGGTTGATCTGGCGGTCACCAAGGGAGAGCTTCACGCCATTATCGGCCCCAATGGTGCTGGCAAAACCACCCTGATCAGCCAGCTTTCCGGCACGCTTATTCCCGACAGCGGCACCATCCTTTTGAACGGCAAAAACATCACCAAAAAGCCCGCCTACACGCGCGCGCGTCTGGGCATCGCGCGCTCCTACCAGATCACTTCGCTGGTGATGGAGATGACCGTGCGCCAAAACGTAGCCCTCGCGGTGCAATCAAAAGAGGGCCATGCGTTTCGGTTTATCCGCGCCGCCGACAAGATCGCTCATCTGCAAAATGCCGCCCTTGAAGCCCTGCGCGATGTGGGGCTTGACGTGCGTGCCGACGATCTGACCACAGAGCTTTCCCACGGTGAGCATCGCCTGCTCGAAATCGCCATCGCGCTGGCCACCGGCGCTGAACTGTTGCTGCTCGACGAGCCGATGGCCGGACTTGGCCCGGAGGAAAGCGCCAAGATGGTGACCTTCCTCAAGGAGCTAAAAGGCACGCGCACCATCCTGTTGATCGAGCATGACATGGACGCAGTTTTCGCGCTGGCCGACCGCATCTCGGTGCTGGTTTACGGGCGCATCATCGCCACCGGAACGCCTACCGAAATTCGCGCCGACGCCTCGGTTCGCCATGCCTATCTGGGCGAGGGTTAACATGCTGAAAATCTCCGCCCTCACCACCCATTACGGCCATTCCCAAGCCCTGTTCGGCGTCGATCTCGCAGTCGCGGCAGGCCAAGTCGTCACCTTGCTGGGGCGAAACGGTATGGGCAAAACCACCACCATCAGCTCGATCATGGGCATCACACACCCCAGCGGCGGCTCGATCAAATTCGAGGGGGTCGAGATCGCAGGCCTCGCCTCGTTCAAAATTGCCAATCTCGGTATTGGTCTGGTGCCCGAGGGACGCCAGATTTTCCCCAATCTCAGCCTGATCGAGAACCTGATCGCCACCGCCAGCAACCACCTTGCCCGCCCCGATCCGTGGAGCGTTGGCAAGGTTTTCGACCTGTTTCCCGAACTGGCCACACGGCGCAGCTCGATGGGCAACCTTCTGTCGGGCGGCGAGCAACAAATGCTGGCGATTGGCCGCGCACTGATGACCAACCCCAAACTGTTGATTCTCGACGAGGCCACCGAGGGTCTCGCCCCGCTGATCCGGCAAAAAATCTGGGCCGCCCTAAATCAAATCAAGACCCAAGACATGTCCATCTTAGTGGTCGACAAAAACCTGACCGACCTTTTGAAAATCGCCGACCGCAACTTTATTATCGAGCGCGGTCGTGTGGTTTGGTCGGGCGAATCCGACGCCCTGAGGCAAGACAAGGACGCGCTGCAACGCTATCTGGGGGTCTGACGCGTCTTGCGTTTCGGGCGCACCCCTTATGAGAGGAAACCGCAAATGAATACCGAAAATGGCAATGCCGCGCTCTATTTCGTGGACAGGTTTCGAGACGGCCCTCAGGCCGACAAAGCCGCCTTTGAGGAAGGTCTGGCAGAGGGCCGCTCCCTGAGCTATCAAACGCTGGCCGCCCAAACTGACCAAATGGCCGAGCTTTACGCGCGCCACAATATCCGCCCTGAGGACCGCGCCGCGATGCTGGTACTCGATGTGATCGAATTCCCGGTGATTTTTTGGGGCAGTATCAAAGCCGGCGTGATCCCGGTACCCCTCAACACCCTGTTATCCACCGATATCTACGATGCGATCCTGCGCGACTGCCGCGCGCGAATTCTGTTTGTCTCAGCCGAACTTTTGGACGTGGTCAAGGACATTCTCGCCGATAATCCCTATCTGGAACAGGTGATCGTGGTCGGGCAATCCGACGCATCCTACCCTAATTTCGCAGGCGAACTTGCCGCCAGCGCGCCGCGCCCGATGATGTGCGCATCCGCCGATGAAACCGCGTTCTGGCTCTATTCCTCCGGCTCGACCGGCAGGCCAAAAGGGGTGCTCCACGTTCATTCCAGCCTGCAAGCCACCGCCGACACTTACGGCGCGCGCGTTCTTGCCATCACGCCAGACGACCGGATTTTCTCCGCCGCAAAGTTGTTTTTCGCCTATGGAATGGGCAACGGCATGACCTTCCCCATGTCGGTCGGCGCAACCGCGATCCTTTATCCACAACGCCCCACACCCGAGGCAATGTTTGCGGTTATCGCCCGCACCAAACCCACGATTTTCTGTGGTGTACCAACCCTTTACGCCGCAATGCTGGCAGAAATGGACGGCAAAAAGCCCGCCGGAGCCGACGTCATTCGCCGCAGCATTTCCGCAGGCGAGGCCCTGCCCGCCGACATCGGCGAACGCTGGGCATCGATCATGGGCACCGACATTCTCGACGGGGTCGGCTCGACCGAACTCTTGCATATTTTCCTCTCCAACGCGCCAGATAACGTCGTCTACGGCACCTCCGGCGTAGCCGTGCCGGGCTACGCGATCAGACTGGTTAACGAGGCCGGCGAAGAAGTGGCCCAAGACGAAATCGGTGAGCTTTTGGTCAACGGCCCCTCCGCCGCCGACGGCTATTGGAACCAGCGAGGCAAAAGCCGCGCCACATTCGCGGGCGTCTGGACCCACACCGGCGACAAATACACCCGACGCGCCGATGGACGGCTGGTTTATTGCGGCCGCACCGACGACATGTTCAAGGTTTCCGGCATCTGGGTTTCCCCGTTTGAGGTCGAACAGGCGCTGGCCTCTCACCCGGATGTCTTGGAGGCAGCGGTGGTCGCCGCCCAAGATGACGAGGGGTTGGACAAGCCGCACGCCTTCATCGTTTTGAAACCCGGAGCGTCGGGCGAGGGTCTACCCGAAACTCTCAAACAACTGGTCAAACAACGCATCGGCAAGTGGAAATACCCACGCTGGATCGAGATTGTTGACGACCTGCCCAAAACCGCCACCGGCAAAATCCAGCGTTTCAAGCTGCGAGGCTAGGGCCGTGATCTGGCGAACAGATGACCCGGTACGGCTGGAAATCGACGGCGTCTCGCTTGAAGCTGCGTGCTGGGGACCGCCACCAAGCGACGCTCCCACATTGGTTTTACTGCATGAAGGGCTTGGCTGCCTCGGCCTTTGGCGCGATTTTCCGTCGGAGTTGTCTGCCCGCACCGGTTGGGGCGTTTTCGCCTATTCGCGGCGCGGTTATGGCCAATCGGACCCCACCCCATCGCCGCGTCCGCTTAACTTCATGACCCGCGAGGCGCTGGAGGTTTTACCGCAGGTTCTCAATCAGGTCGGCGCGCAAAACACCCTGTTGCTAGGCCATAGCGATGGCGCGTCGATCGCGGCGATTTATGCGGGCGAGACCGAGGATAGGCGTCTTTGCGGTCTCGGCCTTCTGGCCCCGCATTTCTTTACAGAACCGGTCGGTCTGGCCTCGATCAGAGCCGCGCGACAGGCCTTCAAACACACCGATCTGCCAGCGCGAATGGCGCGTCACCACCAAGATGCCACTCAGACATTTTACGGCTGGAATGATGTCTGGCTCCACCCGGATTTCGCTACTTGGAACATCGAGAACTGTCTGACGAAAATCACCGTTCCGGTTCTGGCGCTGCAGGGGCGCGATGACCAATACGGCTCGCTCGCGCAGATCGACGCATTATCGCAAAACCTGCCTCCCGCAACCACCCTGAAACAAGTAATTTTGGACGATTGTCGCCATGCCCCGCAACTAGAACAGCCGCTGCGTACATTGGAGGAAATCGTCAAATTTACCGTTAGTTTAGCATTATAATACCACTTTTATGGGAATCCATAACAATCTGGTGAATTGACTATGAAGTATATTGCACGCTATACTGGGAAAATTCTGTGAACGGACAACAAATGACCAAACTGATCGACTTTCAAAAACAGCCTTCGGACTACCGCCATTGGCGGCTGGAATACGAGGGCGATGTGGCCAATCTTTACATGGATGTCGATCCAGAAGGCGGCCTGTTTGAGGGCTATGAACTCAAGCTAAATTCCTATGATCTCGGCGTGGATATAGAACTGGCCGATATCGTCCAGCGCCTGCGGTTCGAGCACCCGGAAATTGGCGCGGTGGTGCTGCAATCGGGCAAAGATAACGTGTTTTGTGCCGGCGCAAACATTCGCATGTTGGGCGGGGCGGAACATGCCCATAAGGTTAATTTTTGCAAGTTCACCAACGAGACCCGCAACACGTTCGAGGCCGCGGGACGCGAGTCCGCCCAGACTTATATCTGCGCCATCAAAGGCTCTTGCGCGGGCGGCGGGTACGAGTTGGCGCTGGCATGTGACCACATCATTTTGACCGATGACGGCACGTCAAACGTCGCCCTCCCAGAGGTGCCGCTATTGGCAGTTTTGCCCGGAACAGGCGGTCTGACCCGCGTGACTGACAAGCGCAAGGTCCGGCGTGATCTGGCCGATGTTTTCTGCTCTCTGGAAGAAGGGGTGCGCGCAGCGCGGGCGCTCAAATGGAACCTCGTGGACGAGGTGGTGCCAAATTCGAAATTCGACGAGGTGGTGAGCACCCGCGCCAAGTCGTTCGCCGCCCAAAACGCACCAGAC
>JAADIJ010000226.1:0-27161 GCA_013151335.1 Alphaproteobacteria bacterium
TCATTGCGAACTTTTCGATGTCGTGAAACTTTCCTCGCCGCAGCACACCTCGCTGCAATCGTCCTTTGGTATTTGTGAGTCTACGCCCTAGTCACCCGAATCTAAAGTTCGCCACATAGGGTTTGCTCAGTTTTCAGACAGAACCGCCTCACGGAAGCGAGGATTTCGTCGGCGGACTTGACCCATTTATACGGCTTTGGGTTTTCGTTATGGCACCCTACAAATTTCATGATGTCGGCCTCAAGGTCTTTGACGCAAACATGTACACCACGCTGAAGTTGTTTGCGTGTGAGCTCAGCAAACCAGCGCTCGACCTGGTTTATCCACGATGCAGAAGTTGGCGTGAAGTGAACATGCCAGTGTGGCCGCCGGGCCAGCCAGGCTTTGATCTTAGGCGTTTTATGGGTTGCATAATTATCCATCACCAGATGCACATCCGGACCTTCCGGCATATGGGCATCGATCTGTCTGAGAAAGTCGAGAAACTCGACCGCGCGATGCCGTTTGTAACATTTTCCGATCACGGCCCCCGTGGCGATGTCCAGCGCTGCAAACAGCGAAGTCGTCCCATGGCGGATATAGGTGTGGGTCCGCCGCTCGGTCACACCTGGCATCATCGGAAGAACCGGCTGCTCCACTGCCCGACAGTGGTTTGCTTGCAAACCATGAGAAGGGCGATCAAGCGCCTGAATTTGCGACTTTTCATCCACACAAAGCACAATTGCCCTGTTCGGGGGCGATAGATACAGACCAACAATGTCCTGTACCTTGTCAACAAACAACGGATCGCTGGACAATTTGAAAGTCTCCGCCCGGTGCGGCTGCAAACCGAACGCCCCCCACCCTCTCAGTGAATGTGCCATTCACCTGCCGGGCAGCGGATACGCCGGATCGTGGTATGCGACAGGCCCGTCTCGCTTGCCATGGAGCGGATCGACCAGTGGGTGGCGTCCTTTGGCTTTGAATGCAATGTGCGTTCAATTACTGCTGCGACCTGATCGTCAGACACTGTGCGCGGTCGGCCCGGGCGGTATTCATCCGTCAGCCCTTCGATACGATCCCGCACGAACCTGCGCCGCCATTTGCCAACAGTATGTTCATGAACGCTCATCTGACGAGCAACTTCCTTACTCTCATGCCCCTCTGCACAAAGCAAGATCATCCTGCAACGGTCCGAAAGTGACCGGGGAGCCCGGTGCCGCCTCACCTGACTTTCCAGAAAACGGCGCTCATCGTCATCCATATCCACAACATCAGCCAATCGACCCACCATCGTAAAATCCTCCTAAAATCAGAGCATACAATGATGCGTATTATAGTTCCAGGTGACTAGGGCGTAGACCATGACCTTGAGCTGGTAGTCGGCTTCAAGCGTGACTCGAATACGGTGATCGCCTTTTGGGTAGATGATCCCCCGCGAGGCCCGATATTTTGCGGCAACGCTATCTTCAGTCATTGGGATTGCATTTTTATAAATGCTCAAAGCGGCTTCAGACCTCGCCAGCTTGTCTGCCCGCTCTAAAGCCTTTTGAAGGGCTATTTCTTCTGGTGTCATTGGCTGGAACTGGCAATCTGCTTCCCCAGCAACGTACCCGTTGGCCTTCAAATAGCTAAGAATATCCAGCCATTCGACTTGGCAAGCGAAGCACTTCATCAATACCCGGCCTGACCAACCCGTTGTAATTTTGAACTTGGTGGATTTTGAATCACCAGATGAACAGAAGGGGCATGGCCCCTGATATATTCGTGGACCCGTCTTCCTCAGATTGTGGTTCAAGGCGAATCTGCTGATCCACGAGTCGTCGAAGTTTTGGGAAGAATTGAGCATATTTGTTCAAGTTGAATCGTGCGGCTATTGACTACATCTTGCGATTTGGAGTAGTATCAGCCCTAGATTCAGCAGGCCTCTCGTTGTTTTTGGGTTTTTTGGATTTGCTCTGTGGCAGGAGTTTTCGTCGCTGATAATTTTGGAAGCCGGTCTTGCGAGGCCGGTTTTCTCTTTGGGATGGCGAGCCCATCACGCGACCTCTGCTTCACGCATGGCTTCGAGCATTTCAGAATTTCGGTATCTGACCAGCCCATTCACCAGCCGACCTTTGACTGGCGTGATGCCCTGTCTCTCCCACCTCGCGAATGTGGACCTTGAAATTCTGAAGAAGTTGCACATTTCGCCTATATTCGAATTGCCGTTTGGATCGAGATGCCTCGCCATAAATCTAGGCGGTGTTGGCAGCACAGGTTTTTCTGGTTCTGGTTCTGGTGATGTGATCTGTTTGGCCATATCGTCCTCCATTTGTCGAATGTCTGGACGTATCTGGCGCATAAAATGCTGTTAAAACAACAACTTCCGTCTATGGTTCTGGGACTATTTTTTCGCTGGAACTATAGAAATCTTTTCAACGACTTGGCTAATCAGCGTGGCAGCGTCATTTGCAAAATCGTACTTAGGATCTGCGCCACTGATGGCGAGAGCCAAGTTATAGGTAAGAATTTTTAGGTTTTTATCGTCGCCGATTTCAGGAAGCGCACGCACGATGGCCTCAATCGTGGCTCTCAATAATCTTCTGCTGTCTGTCCCTCCAGCATTTATCGCGGGAATGTCGGGATCGTTATGGAAGGCCAGAACCGCTTGGGCTTCGATCTTCAAGCTGTCAGCGGTATTCCCAAGCGTTTTGGTGACAGAAGCTGACGCACCGGCCTCAATAAGCTGTGTGCGGCGTTTCTCTATACGAGCGGACTCTGCTGCGAGAAGTTTTGCAAAAGCCTTCTTATCCTTGATTTCGTCGGCCTTAATCATCGCATACGCACCGTCAAACAGAAATTCCATAATTCGGTTTAAGTCACGCCAGCGATCTGCGCCGAGATATTCATACAATTCTGACGCGGCTTGGATAACGGCCTCTTTTGACGAGAACGTAGGAACGCCATCGCCCGGATGCCATGTCAAGGCAAGCCGGTCGATATATCGTTCAATCCACTCGTCACTTAGATTCATTTTGCCCGCCTTCCTGCAACCGCATTATCCCATCATCAATATGTACGCAAGAAAAATCCGTACTACAAGGAATTGAATATGTATTGACAGTCCGTACTTCTGATCTTAAAAAGTCAACATGACTTGGAAAACGTACCTAAAACCTGACGAAGAAAAGCGATTGGATCAGCTTCTTGATGCTCGTCAAATCTTGCTGGAAAAAGTGTACGCAAAAGATCACGCCGAGATTTCACGATTGCGAAGCCGTTGTGAGGCGCGTCGTCGCCGTGAGCGGGAATCCAAAGCCAAGGCTGCAACCTAAACCGTCCCGCCATCACCACCACGAAGTTGCACAACCTCGGCCGAGGCAGGGGCCACATGGTCGGCCCATGCGTCCATAACCGGGTGCCTTAAATTTAGGAGGTCGCTTCGCTGATACGCTAATTCAGTAGCACCAGCGACGGCGTGACCTAAGCACATCTCGGCGATGTGTGGCAGGACTTCCGGCATTTGTTCAGCCACAAATATCCGAAAACTACTTCTGAACCCGTGGGGCCGGGCCTCCAAGCCGCGCGTTTTCATCAAGCTGCTCCAAACCATATCCGATAAAGGCTTCTGATTTCGCGGGGTAGGAAACGCCCATTCAGATCCGCGAGAAATCATCCGAGCCTGATCCAGCACCGATATTGCTTCGCGGCTCAAAGGGATACTGAAAGGGTGATTGGTTTTATTCGGGCGGAAAGACTTCAGGTTTTCGGCGGGAATGGTCCACACGTCATTTTCGATCTGCGACCACTTGCAAAATCGGACCTCGCTTGTGCGGGCGGCCACTAAAATCATAAAGCGCAGACCAAGGTGGGCTGACGTGTTGAGATCAAGGCTGCGATAGAACGAAGGTACGTCCTTCCAGGGAGTTGATGGAATATGTCTCGAACTTCGCTTTTGAGGTCCGAGCAGGATTTTGGCCTTCTGCGCCGCATCTAGATTTACGTCAAGATCAAGCGCGACGGCGTGCTGTTAGTACCAGCTCCACCCGAATGATGGCTTTATTGGCGGTTTCCGGTTTGGCTTTCCAAGTATGTCGGAGCGCTTTAACGAGAACGCGCTGGTTGAGTTCTGTGATCGGCATTGCCCCGATTGTAGGAAAGATGTGGTTGCGGAGCGGAGACATCCATCGGCTTGCCGTACCGCTCACTTTCAAACCACCGGCCAAAGCGTTGAATGTGGCGTAGGCCATTTCTTTGACCGTTGGTATTTCTTGAGATTTCAACTCCTCTAACTTGAGAGCGTTTACGGATGCCTCCCCGAATTTCTTTGGGGCAGCACCTTGCCTGATGCCCTCTCTCAACTCATCGCGCTTTGCACGCGCCGCAGGTAGATCAATTTCAGGATAGGGGCCAAGCCCAACGTCCCGACGCTTCCCATCCATCCTGTAACGAAATACCCAGCTTTTCCGTAATCCACCGCCAGCAGCGCTCCTCACAAAGAGAATCAATCCCCCGCCGTCACTTAGTCTCGCAGGTTTTTTTATTGCCCGTATTTTGCTGTGACTTAGGAGATCCCTGGCCATTCCTGTGCCTTATACTGAAACAATTATCACAATTTGGTCCCACCAAAAGGGGCTTTTGGTCCCACCACCTGAAAGTTATTATGAAGAACTATGGGGAGCCATGTTTAATACATGCACTAACTTAGGCTATATAAAAAAGCAACTTTCATTGAACATGGTTCGTTTTAGTTCAACATGGTTGATTGGGGGTGGTGCTGCTGGAGAGAATCGAACTCTCGACCTCTCCCTTACCAAGGGAGTGCTCTACCTCTGAGCTACAGCAGCCAATCCAGATCAGGCGTTATTTAGCGTAATCCCGCCCAGACGCAAGCCCAATCTGGACGCTATGACCAGCGTCATATAGATAAGCCCAATGAATGGAGACTCGCCCAGATACAAAGAGCCAAATCGGCAGAAAGCAGAAACGGCTC
Organism: Alphaproteobacteria bacterium; assembly: GCA_013151335.1. GTDB lineage: Bacteria > Pseudomonadota > Alphaproteobacteria > Rhodobacterales > Rhodobacteraceae > UBA5972. The sequence continues at coordinate 4,955 of JAADIJ010000226.1, forward strand.
TGGCGCGCGAGGAACGGCTGAAAAAGGCTTTGCGCGCGAATTTGCAGCGACGAAAAGGGCAGGCACGGGTGCGGGAAGCGGGCTCGGATAACAATAAAGACAACGATAATAGCTGAGGCAAGAAGGTAGCAGATGGACTCTATTCACGTGACCGGCGGGCAGCCGCTTTTTGGCAGTATTCCGATTGCCGGGGCTAAAAACGCTTGCCTGACCCTGATGCCGGCAACCTTGCTGACGGACGAGCCGCTGACCCTGACCAACACACCGCGCCTGTCGGATATTCGTACCATGACCAGCCTGTTGCAGTCGCTTGGTGTCAGTGTCAGCAGTCAGGATGATGGCCAGACGCAGGTGCTGCACAGCGCCGCGATCACCAACCACAAGGCGGATTACGAGATCGTACGCAAAATGCGCGCCTCGATTTTGGTGCTTGGCCCGATGCTCGCGCGCGACGGTCATGCTGTGGTGTCGCTGCCCGGCGGTTGCGCCATTGGTGCGCGGCCCGTGGATTTGCACCTGCAAGGGTTGGAGGCGCTCGGGGCCGAGCTTGATCTTCGCGACGGTTACATTCACGCCAAAGCACCGGGAGGGCTCAAGGGTGGCACATTTGAATTCCCCGTCGTGTCCGTTGGCGCGACCGAGAATATCCTGATGGCGGCGACCCTTGCCAAAGGCACCACGGTTTTGAAAAACGCCGCGCGCGAGCCCGAGATCGTCGATCTCGCCGATTGCCTGCGCGCGATGGGGGCGCAGATTGACGGCGCGGGGACCTCGACTATCACCATCGAGGGGGTCGAGCGCCTGCACGGGGCCAGCCACCCCGTCGTGATCGACCGCATCGAGCTTGGCACCTACATGCTGGCCCCTGCCTTTACCGGCGGCGAGGTCGAGCTGCTGGGCGGTCGTCTCGATCTGGTCGAGGCTTTTGCGGCCAAGCTTGACGAGGCCGGTGTCTCGGTTGAAACCACGCCAAACGGTCTGAAGGTCTGTCGCAAAAATGGTCGCGTGTCGGCGGTCAACATCACGACCGCCCCTCATCCCGGCTTTCCCACCGATCTTCAGGCGCAAATGATGGCGCTTTTGTGCACCGCCGACGGGGTTAGCGTGCTGGAGGAGCGGATTTTTGAAAATCGTTTCATGCATGCCCCCGAGCTGATGCGGATGGGTGCGCAAATCGAGGTTCATGGTGGCTCGGCCACCGTCACGGGGGTTGATCGTCTGCGCGGCGCGCCAGTGATGGCGACCGATCTGCGGGCCTCAGTTTCGCTGATCCTTGCAGCGCTGGCGGCAAAGGGCAAAACCACCGTCAGCCGAGTTTATCACCTTGACCGGGGCTATGAACGGGTGGAAGAAAAGCTTTCTGCTTGTGGTGCGCTGATTGAAAGGGTGAAATCCGATGGTTGAAGACGCCAGATTTGAAGATGCGGGGGGCCAGCCATTGCGGCTTCAGGCGCTGGATCAAAAGGATATCGAGGTGATTTCCTCGCTGGTGCAGGACGCCGTGTTCCCGATCACAGAGATGTCGTGGTCGGCGACCAAACGCCGGTTTGGCCTGCTGTTGAACCGTTTTCGCTGGGAGGATCGCGACGACGCCCAAAAGCAACATCGCAAATTCGAGCGCGTGCAATCCATGTTGGTGGTCAATGATGTGCAGAAGGTCTCGTCAAACGGGATTGATCGCGGCGACAAAGACCTGATCCTGTCGGTGCTGGCGATCAGCTTTGTGCCAGTTGAGGACGGGGCCGGACGGGTTGAGTTGACGCTGGCAGGCGACGGCGTGATCGCGCTGTCGGTGGAGTGTCTGGACATCAGCCTCGCCGATGTGACCCGCCCCTATATCGCCCCCTCGCGCACCGCGCCGGACCACAATCAGGAGGGCTGATTTTGCCCGTATTGCTGAACAGTCAAAGCCCGGATTTCGAGCGGGGGTTTCGCTCCTTTCTCAACATGAAACGCGAGTCCGACGCCGATGTGGACACTGTGGTCGCCGGTATCATTGCCGACATTCGCGCGCGCGGTGATGCGGCTTTGCTCGAGCTGACGGCCAAGTTCGACCGGCTTGATCTGAGTGCGGAAACGCTGGCGTTCTCCCCCGCACAAATGGATCGCGAGATTGCGCGCGTGCCCGCAAACGAGGCCCGCGCCCTTGATCTCGCAGCCACGCGCATTCACGCCTATCACGAGCGGCAGTTGCCGCAAGATGCCGCTTGGACCGACGATAGCGGCGCCATGCTCGGGTGGCGTTGGGGAGCGGTCGATGCCGCTGGGCTTTATGTGCCCGGCGGGCTGGCCTCTTATCCGTCATCGGTGTTGATGAACGCCATTCCCGCCAAGGTCGCCGGCGTCAAGCGACTGGTGATTTGCGCGCCAACGCCGGGTGGTCAAGTTAACCCGTTGGTTTTGTTGGCGGCGCGCTTGTCAGGGGTCGAAACCGTTTACCGGATCGGCGGCGCGCAGGCGATCGCGGCGCTGGCTTACGGCACCGACACCATCGAGCCGGTGGACAAAATCACCGGGCCGGGTAACGCCTATGTGGCCGCAGCCAAACGACGGGTTTTTGGCCATGTGGGCATCGACATGATCGCAGGCCCCTCGGAGATTCTGGTGATCGCCGACAAAGACAACAACCCCGATTGGGTAGCAGTTGATCTTCTGAGCCAAGCCGAACATGACGCCAGCGCGCAATCAATCCTGATCACCGATAACGAAGAGTTCGCAACCGCTGTGATCAAAGCGCTCAACGCGCGCCTCAAAACGCTGGAGCGCCGCACCATTGCCGCCAAAAGCTGGCAGGATTACGGCGCGGTGATCGTGGTTCAGACGCTCGATCAGGCCGCAGACCTCTCAAACCGGATCGCACCCGAGCATCTGGAGCTTTGCGTCGCCGACCCTGATGCATTGTCGCTGAAAACCCGTCATGCGGGCGCTATTTTCCTTGGCTCGCATACGCCCGAGGCCATTGGCGATTATGTGGGCGGTCCCAATCACGTCTTGCCCACCGGACGCTCGGCGCGGTTCTCCTCAGGGCTTTCGGTGCTTGATTTCATGAAACGAACCACGCTTTCCAAAATCTCGCCCGCGTCGCTTGCGGCTATTGGCCCTGCTGCCGAAACGCTGGCGAAATCCGAAGGGTTGGAGGCGCATGGGCTTTCCGTCAGGCTTCGGCTTGAGCAAAACAGTCGGGGTCAGGATGACTGATCTCAACCGCCTGACCCATGTGGAAATCGACGAAACCGGCCTGCCTGCCCCCACGGCGCAGATAGATCAGGAACGCAAAGTCGCGATCTTTGACTTGCTGGAGGAAAACAGTTTCGCGCTGCCAGCGGTTGACGGACACGAGGCTTTGAGCGGGCCTTATCACCTTTATTTGTCGATCAAAGACCGCCGCCTGGTGTTTGATATCCAAACCGAACAGCGCCAACATATCGCCGCGTTTCACCTCTCGCTGACCCCGTTTCGCCAAGTTGTCAAAGACTATTTCCAGATTTGCGAGGCCTATTTTAGCGCGGTAAAGCTCCTCCCCGCCAGCCAGATCGAGGCCATAGATATGGGTCGGCGCGGCATCCATGACGAGGGTGCGCGGGTGCTGCAAGAGCGTTTGGAGGGCAAGGTTATCGTCGATACCCTGACCTCGCGCCGCCTGTTCACCCTGATTTGCGTTCTGCATTTCAAGGGGTGAGGGCAGCAAATGGACCCAAAGCTCCCCGGCGCGGTTCTGTTTTGTTGCGATTATAACGCCGTGCGCTCGCCCATGGCCGAGGGGCTGCTGAAACAACATGTGGGCCGCTCGGTCTATGTGCAGTCGGCAGGCGTCAAGAACGATCTGGAGATTGACGGGTTTGCCATCGCGGTTTGCAAGGAACTCGGGATCGAGCTTGGCCGACATCGCGTGCGCACGATGGACGAAATGATCGACTGGGGCGATGATCTTGAGAGCTATGAGTTGATCGTTGCCCTCTCCCCCGCCAGCCAGCGAAGAGCGCTTGAATTTACCAGATTTGCCGCCCTTGAGGTCGAGTATTGGCCGATCATCGACCCGACCGGACTTGGCCACAGTCGCGACGACAAACTCGACGCATATCGACAGGCGCGCGACCAGATTATGACACGGATCGAGCGCCGGTTTGGCCCCGCTACAGCCATCAGCGACGACAGCTGAGCCTCTGAAACCCGAACTTGCCCGCAGCACCCACAGGATGCCGCGCTTTAAGCCTTGAATTCTTTACCAAACAGGCCCATTTAGGCGCAATCGCCCGAAATGGGCAAAACAGAAACAACACTCGGAGACAACATGGCCAAGGAAGAACTGCTCGAATTCCCAGGGGTCGTGGTAGAGCTTTTGCCCAACGCGACATTCAGGGTGGAGCTTGAAAACGGCCATGAAATCATCGCTCATACCGCAGGCAAAATGCGCAAAAACCGCATTCGCGTGCTGGCTGGCGACAAGGTTCAGGTCGAAATGACCCCCTATGATCTGTCCAAGGGCCGGATCAATTACCGCTATAAATAGGGCAGATCAATGCGTTTGATCTTGGGGTCTGGCAGTCCGCGCAGGCGCGAGTTGTTGGCGCAGATCGGTGTCGCTCCTGACGAGATACGCGCGCCGGATATCGACGAAACCCCCTATAAACAAGAACTTCCCCGCCCGTATTGTGTGCGTATGGCCTTGCAAAAGGTCAAGGCGGTAACGGCTGACGTAAGCGAGCTGGTTCTGTGCGCTGATACCACCGTTGCCGTTGGCAGACGCATTTTAGGCAAGCCCGAAGATGCCGCCGAGGCCGTCTCCATGCTGCTGTTGCTGTCGGGCCGTCGCCATAAGGTGATCACCGCCGTGGCCCTCAAGCTGGGCGCGCGGATTTGGCAACGCGACGTGGTCACCACCGTTCACATGAAGAACCTGTCGGACGCCGAAATCTCGACCTATATCCGCTCGGGCGAATGGCGAGGCAAGGCTGGTGCATATGGCATCCAAGGCTTGGCAGGCGCGCTGATCCCGTCAATCAACGGCTCGTTCACCGGCGTCGTTGGCTTGCCATTGAGCGAAACTGCGAACCTTTTGCGCGCGACGGGATATGTTTTGGACGAGGCAGCACAATGAAAGGCCGGATAGCGGTACTGGACCAGATCAACGGACGCTCGGCAGCGGCGTTGATCGTTGACGGGCTGCTGGTTGACTTGTTGATCGACCCCGCCGAGGGCACCACTCCGCGTCCGGGGGCGATTTACCGCGCGGTGGCGCAGCGTCCGGTTAAGGGTCAAAACGGCATGATGCTGGACCTTGGCGAAGGCCAGCGTGGTTTTTTGCGACAGGCCAAAGGCATCGCTGCCGGGGCGGTGATGCTCGTGCAAATCGCCACCCAAACCGAGGCGGGCAAAGCCGCGCCGGTCACTCTTAAAATTCTGTTCAAGGGTCGATACGCGATCCTCACCCCCGGCGCCAAAGGCCGCAATGTGGCGCGCTCGATCAAAGACGAGGCCGAGCGTGACCGCTTGGCCGAAATCGCCAATGACGCCATGCAAGGCGCAAGCGATGAGCTCGGCCTGATCCTGCGATCAGCCGCTGACGGAACCGACGACGCCGCGATTTTTGACGAGATATCGTCCCTCTTGGAAACCTGCACGCAGGTTATGGCCGACGCCGGTGACCCTTCGCCCTGCCTGCTTGTTGAAGCCCTCTGCGCCGCCGATCTGGCGTGGCGCGACTGGAGCGACCCTGACCCAGATCAGGTGTTTGACGCACCAAACAGCTTTGAGGATCACGGCGTTTGGGACCAGATAGAGCACCTGCGCACCCCGTTGGTTTCGCTGACCAAACAAGCCTCGATGTTTGTCGAACCAACCCGCGCGCTGGTCGCCATTGACGTCAATACCGGCGGGGTTTTTCCTTTGCGGCAGGCCTAAAAGCCAACCTCGCCTGCGTCCGCGACCTGCCCCGCCAGTTGCGCCTTCGCGGGCTTGGCGGGCAGATCGTCATCGATTTCGCCCCCATGAGCAAAAAAGATCGCCGCAGCGTCGAGCATGCCCTGAAACGCGCGCTGCGCGAGGACGGCGTTGACACAATCGTCGTCGGCTGGACCCCTCTTGGCCATCTGGAGCTGCAACGAAAACGCGAACGCTTGCCGCTGTCAGAGCTGCTGGCTTAAACGAAAAGTCCAAATAACCGACTTGCGGGGGTTTGGATATTGAGGCATTCTTGGTACCGACATCGCGCGTAAAAAGTCTGGCTCCAAAAATGCCCTGCCCCATATGTGACAAAAAAACCGATACGGACTACCAGCCGTTCTGCTCCAAACGCTGCGCGGATGTTGACTTGGGAAAATGGCTTACCGGACGATACGCCCTGCCATCTGAGGAGCCGGTCGAGCCTGAACTTCTCGTCGATCCACAAGATTCCGGCGCGCCAATTTTGCACTGACCCCACCAAAGGCGTTCCCGGCCTGAGTTTTTTCCATAAACCCACTGGACACCCCCGCGCCGCTATCCTAAAACCGCGCGACCCAAGGCGTTCAGCCTGACCCGTGCCCGGGTAGCTCAGGGGTAGAGCAGTGGACTGAAAATCCTCGTGTCGGTGGTTCAAATCCGCCCCCGGGCACCATTTAATCAAATGTGGGGAAATGACTTCTTTTGACGGGCTGGCTGCATAAGCATGTTGGCTCAGAACATAAGACGTGACAGACTTGCCCTAATCCCAGAACTCGAACAAAAGAAAAATCTATTGTGAAACAGGCTCTAGCCAATGCGCTTGAAAAGCGCGGATACACCACCCTGACACCTGTTCAGGAGGCGGTGACAAATTCAGAACTTGGGAACGCCGATCTGCTGGTCTCGGCCCAGACCGGATCGGGCAAGACCGTCGGCTTTGGGCTGGCGATCGCGCCTACATTGCTGGGCTTTGATGAGCGGTTCTCGCCCGCAGGCAAGCCGCTGGCGCTGATTATTGCACCCACGCGAGAGCTGGCTTTGCAGGTCAAGCGCGAGCTTGCGTGGCTTTATGCCGAGGCTGGCGCTGTCGTTGCCTCCTGTGTTGGGGGCATGGATATGCGCGAGGAGCGTCGTGTCCTCAGTCGCGGCGCGCATATCGTTGTCGCCACGCCGGGTCGCCTGCGCGACCATATCTCGCGTGGTTCGCTGGCCATGGACGGCCTGCGCGCTGTTGTGCTGGATGAGGCCGATGAAATGCTCGATCTTGGCTTTCGCGAGGATCTGGAGTTCATTCTAGGCGAGGCTCCTAAAGAGCGCCGCACGCTGTTGTTTTCGGCAACCGTGCCGCGCTCCATCGTTAATCTGGCGAAAAGCTATCAAAAAGACGCGATCCGCATCGTTACCACCAGCGAAAACACCCAGCATTCCGATATCGAATACCGCGCCATGCAGGTGGCCGCTCGCGATAGTGAAAACGCGATTGTCAACGTTTTGCGGTTTTTTGAGGCCCCCAGTGCCTTGGTGTTTTGCAACACCCGCGCGATGGTTAATCGCCTGACCACACGGTTTTCCAATCGCGGCTTTTCGGTTGTGGCCTTGTCGGGCGAGTTGACGCAAAACGAGCGTACCCATGCCTTGCAAGCCATGCGTGATGGTCGCGCGCGCGTGTGCATCGCCACGGATGTCGCCGCGCGCGGCATCGATCTGCCCAATCTTGAGCTGGTTATTCACGCCGAATTGCCGTCAAACGCCGACACGCTGTTGCATCGGTCCGGCCGCACGGGGCGCGCTGGTCGCAAAGGGGTAAGCACGCTTATCGTGCCGCCAAAATCCCGACGCAAAGCCGAAAGCCTTCTCAGAGCCGCCAAAGTTCAATCCCAGTGGGGAGACGCCCCGTCAGCGGATGCAATCATCGAGCGCGACCAAGAACGACTGTTGGCTGACCCCACTTGGCAGCAGAAAATCTCTGAAGCGGAAAGCGCCTCGGCCAAAAAGCTGACAGACCTTTTCGGCCCCGAAGTGATCGCGGCGGCTTACCTGCGCCTATTCAATTCGCGCCAATCGGCCCCCGAAGAACTGGCCCCTTCAGGCGGCAGCGGCGCGCCAAAACCTCGCGCGGCGTTTGGCCCCAGCACATGGTTCGCGATTTCCGGCGGGCACAACCAAAACGCAGAGCCGCGCCGTTTGCTGCCGATGCTGTGCAAAGCCGGCAATCTCACCAAAGAAGATATCGGTGCAATCCGCGTGCGCCAAGATCAGTCCTTTGTGGAAATCAGCACCGCCAGCGTGCCCGCATTTTTGGCCAGTATCGGCAAGAATATGAAGGTAGAGGCCGGAGCAACGCTCACCCAACTCGACCAGCCCCCAGCGGCGGCACGCGACCCAAAACCAAGTTTTGCCTCCAGACAACGTGACCGCAGACACGGCGATGGCAGGCAAGGCGATGGCAAACAAGGCGGCGACAAAGAAAGAAAAACCCATCGCGGACGCGCAAATCAAAGCGGCCCGGTCGACACCAGCCCTGTTGACTGGAACGACGCTCCCGCTCCGCGCACGAAGAAACCCAAGCGCGACGATAAAGCGGCAAAAGACCGAAAGCCATGGGACCCGGAACTCTCCCACCCCAAGGGCGCGGTTAAGCCTTATAAGGCCAAGCAAGGCGCAAACACGCGGAAATCAAAACCTGCGTCTCAAGCCGAGGGCAAAAAAGTAACGCCCGTTGGCAAGCCAACCAGCAAGAAGAACAAGGCGCGCGCAAAAGCGGCGGCTCTGGAAAAAACCAAAGCGGGCAAAGGTGGCAAGAGAAAGTAAATGGGGCATTAATTCGGGCCAAACATATGACAGTCCGCCGCTGAAGCTCCCCTTGACCAAGCCCGCTGATCGGCGCAAGATTCACCTCTCACGGTGATGCCCGAAAGCAAACGCCAATTGAGGCAAACTATCGGGGTGGAGAACTGAAGAAAGCGGTATGATTATCAAAATAGAGACACCTTAACTCGACCGCAAATCTGTCCCGAAAATCGGGACTATCTCAAGACGAGCGAAAACATGGGCAAAACTACAAAAACCGCGCGCACGGACATCCCGGAACTTGACCTCGCTGTTGCGGAACTGTCTTTGGCAAAGACTGATTGGGCGCGCTGCGAAATCGCCGAAAGAATCCGTATTCTTGACCGAATAAAAGATCAGCTTCTGACCGTGGCCGAACGCTGGACCAAGGCCGCCGCAAAACACAAGCTGATCCCCGATGGCTCGCCTCTTGAGGGTGAAGAGGCAATATCCGGCCCCTACTCGGTTATGTCTTGCTGTAACGTCCTGTTAACAACTTTATCGCAAATGGAGGGGAAAAAATTCCTCACTGGCCTTCCGACGCGCACCACGGCGACGGGCCAGCTCGCAGTAAAAGTTACGCCACATTCTGTCTGGGAACGCCTACTTTTGTCCGGGATCAAAGCCGAGGTTTGGATGGAAAAGGGCGTTGGCAAAGACGATTTAGCCGCCACCACTGCCAGTGCCTATGACCTGCCCAAAAAGGCTCGTGAAGGGAAGGTCGCGTTGGTGTTAGGGGCCGGTAATATTGCCTCCATCGCCCCGCTCGACTGTTTCCATAAACTGTTTTTGGAGCACCAAGTCGTCATCCTCAAAATGAATCCGGTCAACGATTATCTGGCCGAGTTTTTGAGTGTGGCCCTGAAGCCGCTAATCGATCGCAACGCATTAAGGATCGTCACGGGCGGCACGGATATAGGCGGATATTTGTGCAATCATCCCGATATTGACGAGATTCACATCACCGGGGCCGGGGCTTCGCATGATGCAATCGTCTGGGGAACTGGCGAGGAGGCCGTACGGAACAAAAACTCCGGCACGCCGATAAATACCAAGCGCATAACCTCAGAGCTTGGCGCGGTTTGCCCAACAATTGTGGTGCCGGGACCTTGGAGTGCTGCTGATTTACGCTATCAGGCCGAACATATTGCCACCCAGAAGCTGCATAATTCCGGCTTTAACTGCATCGCCTGCCAAATGCTGATCCTGCCCAAAGGTTGGAGCAAGGGAGCGAAGTTGCTTGAAAACCTTCAATCTGTGATCAAATCGAGCCATCCGCGCCAGCTTTATTACCCCGGCGCTGCCCAGCGTATGGCCGAGTTTGAACGTCACGGCAGCAACATATTAACGTTTGAGAGAGACCACGCGCCCGATCTGTTGGTTGCCCCTCTCAGCCGTAAGGCGGATGACTGGTTTCAGACCAGCGAAGTATTTGCCCCCGCGATGAGCACATTTGAAATCGCGGCTCCCGACGCCGAAACTTACCTGAAACAGGCGATTGATTATGCGAATACCAACCTCCACGGAACGTTAGGCGCCAACATTCTGATCCACCCCAAAACTATTCACCAAATCGGAAAACAGAAGTTTGAAACCCTGATTGGCGAGCTGCATTACGGCACAATCGCGATCAACTCATGGACCGGACTTGGTTTTTTGCTGGCTGAATGCCCGTGGGGCGCGTTTCCCGGACATACACTTGATGATGTGCAAAGCGGCATTGGGTTTGTACATAATTCGTTCATGTTTGATCGTCCCGAGCGCACGATTGTCTCGCAATCATTCCGCCCGTTCCCGCGCAACCTTCTAAGCGGCGGCACCAGCCTTATGCCTCGTCCGCCGTGGTTTATCACCAACAAACGGCAGGACAAAATCGGCATGTTGCTCACCCGGTTCCAGCACAGCCCAAGTTGGTTAAAGTTACCTAGAATATTGATAAACGCATTATTGGGGTGAATCTCCGAAAGCTTATCTTATCATCGACAACCCGATACCGCCAAGAATGAGCGCGGAGGCAATTGCGAATTGCAACGTCAATGCTTCGTTCAGGAACAACACACCGCCCGCCAACGCGATCATCGGCACGGTCAGTTGCGCCACCGCCGCCAATGTTGCATCGAGTTTGGGCAGCACACGATACCACAGCGCATATCCAAGACCCGAGGTGATCGCGCCTGAAATTATTGCCAGCGCAACGCCGGTCAGAGCCGGGCTTCGCGCATCGCCAAACGTCAGTCCAACCAGTAACGCAAGCGGGAACGCCAGCAGAAAATTCCCGGCTGTGGCTTGCAGTGGCTTGCGAATTTTTCGCCCGTAAAGGGAGTAATATCCCCAACCGACAGCAGCCACCCCCATCAGAACAGCCCCCTTAGTATCCGGCGCGCGCGCCGAAGGCTGCAACAAATAGATCAGCCCCGCCATCGCGACCGCCGCACCAATCCAGCGCCAGCGAGACGGGCGCTCACCCGTAATCAGTGCGCCGGCAAACATGGTAATCTGCACGCCGCCAAACAGGATCAACGCGCCGATTCCAGTTTCAAGGCTAATATAGGCATAAGAAAATCCAAGCATATAAAGAGAAAGTCCCAGAACAGACAGCCACGAGACCTCGGACAAATCAGCGATGCGCCGCTCTTTCCAAAAGACCAGCACCGCCAGCATACCTGCTCCCGAGCCAACCCTGATCATCGCGAATGCCGCCGGTCCGATTGAGTGATCAGCCAGCGCAAACCGGGTCAAAACTGAATTGGCGGCAAAAGCCAGCATGGTCAGGGATGTCAGTAAAAATAGCTTCATGCGGCCCAATCTGCGCGCAAATTTTTCGCGATAAAACCCCTAAAACGCCGAAGCGAAGTCAAGCTCGCGCACAAGTGAGCCGAACGCGACCTCGTCAAACACACGCACGGCCATGAACTCGCTGGAATAAACAGTGTCGAAATCGGCGGCTTCCGCGACATCAAACCCGAAACGACCATAATATCGCGGGTTGCCATGAACAAAAACCGCCACCCACCCCTGTTCTTCCGCCCAAGCCATCGCCTTATTTATCAAAGCCGAGCCGATGCCCTTATGTTGGCGATCCGGATGCGCGGATAAAGGCGCCAATGCGAGGCAACCCGCCGGGGAAATCAGTCGCGTCAGGGCTAGATGGCCGATCAATTCATCCCGGTCGGTCGCGACCAGCTCTAGCGCGATATCGCCATCCTGGCGAAGCTCTGCGAGCAAGAGCGCCTCGTCATGACGGCCAAAGGCGGCTTCAACGAGATCTGAAATCGTCGCGAAATCCCTGTTGGAGGCGGAACGAATAAACATATCACGGTTTTAGCACGGTTCAGGCGCAGGGTCATAGATATTTTGCCAAAATACTCGACCTCACCGCTTGTTGAAATACACGTCTTACGTGTGGCCCTTCAAGGAAATGCCCGAAAACCGCCGACAAGTGATCTTAAATTCGCCCTTAAATAGTCACCTTTCCGGGACAAGCCTTAATGAAGCGTAAATATCGGGCCACTTCCCGAGACGTTAAGCAAAGGTATGAAATTGGTTCAAAGCTCTGCATTCGCGGGGGCATGCGACCGATCTACGCCAAAGGGGCCGAGAAAATGAAAATTCTTGTGGTAGACGACGACGAAGTCATTCGTCACATTCTGGTAGAGACACTGGCAATTTCGGGATTTCCCGATGTTACCGTCGCAGAATCTGGCCAAGAGGCGCTTGAAATCGTTGCCAGCACGAAAACCCCGTTCAACTGCCTGCTGCTTGATATTCAAATGCCCAATATGGACGGAATTAGCCTGTGCCACGAGCTGCGCTCAACCCCCGGCTACAGCCGCGTGCCAATCATTATGGTCACGGCTATGACCGAAAGGCGCTATATAGATAACGCGTTTGCCGCCGGTGCGACTGATTATATAACCAAACCGTTCGAGATACTCGAGATCCGCACGCGGCTGAACCTTGCCAAAAAGCTCAACGACGAGCGCGGCATGGTTAAGGACGGGTTTTGCGCGGTTCAGGCGCTTAAAGAAGAGATCGACCAAAAACTTGGCCATAGCTTGACCGAGCCGGTTGAGCTTCACGGGGTCAAACATTCGATCGGCTATCTGGCGTTTGAGAACTACCTGCTCGAACTCACACGCGCTCGTTTGTTCTTTTCAAACGTCCGCGCCATGAAAATTGCCCATATCGACAAGATTTATGGCCGCCTGTCTTCGGCGGAGTTTCACGATCTCCTGACCAAAGTTGGCGGGGCTATCTCTGATAATCTACTGAAGGATAACAATTTTCTGGCTTATAGAGGGAACGGGGTATTCGTGTCAGTCGGCCAGAATGAAAGTGATGTCCAAAATCCCGAGACAATCCATCACCTGCAACAAGCGCTTGAGGCCTTGGATTTCGGGGGGTCTGATCCAAACCAGAAACCACTGCATCTTGTGCTGGGAGAGCCGGTTAGTCCGGGCCTTCTAAGTCGGCCCGGCTCGCTTGGTTTTCTGCGCAAGGCTATTGACGACGTATCAGCAAGATGTCTGAACTTCGAAACCAAAAAACACAACCTGCCGAATATCTCGCAGAGGCTGCGCGAAAACCGAAAGCGCGACTACGAGGGCATTTTGCGTGACGCCATCAAAGACGGAATTGCGCCGCTTGGCATTCCATTGGGGAAAAGACACACACAGCCGAGCCACGGCTGAAACCTTAATAATTCCTCAAGAAGCCAGACGAAAAAAGGGGCCACCGCAGCAGCCCCTTTTCCAATTTAATGTGCCAGTTGGCTTACATCATGCCGCCCATGCCGCCCATGTCGGGCATGCCGCCGCCAGATGCGCCTTTTGGCTCTGGACGATCGGCAACCATTGCTTCGGTTGTGATCAGCAGGCCAGAAATCGAGGCCGCATATTCCAGCGCGATACGGACAACTTTAGCCGGATCAATCACACCGAATTCGAACATGTTGCCATATTCTTCGGTCTGCGCGTTAAAGCCAAAGCTGTCTTCGTCATTCTCACGAATTTTGCCAGCAATAACCGCACCATCAACACCGGCGTTTTCGCCGATTTGACGCAGCGGAGCCTCAAGAGCGCGACGAACGATTGCAACGCCAGCGTTTTGATCAGCGTTTTCGCCTTTGACGTCAGCCAGAGCCTTTGCGCCGTGCATCAGAGCAACGCCACCGCCAATGACAACACCTTCTTGCACGGCCGCGCGGGTCGAGTTCAGGGCATCGTCAACACGATCTTTGCGCTCTTTTACTTCGGTTTCTGTCGCGCCGCCGACGCGGATCACGGCAACACCACCGGCCAGTTTGGCCAGACGCTCTTGCAGTTTTTCGCGGTCGTAATCAGAAGACGTATCCTCGATCTGGCTACGGATTTGCGAAACGCGCGCTTCGATCTCGGCTTTTTCGCCAGCGCCGTCGATGATGGTGGTTTCATCCTTGGTGATCGCAATTTTCTTAGCGGTTCCCAGCATGTCCATGTCAACATTCTCAAGCTTCATGCCCAGATCTTCAGAGATCAACTGGCCACCCGTGAGGATCGCGATGTCCTGCAACATAGCTTTGCGACGATCGCCAAAACCCGGAGCCTTAACAGCCGCGATTTTCAAGCCGCCACGCAGTTTGTTCACAACCAGAGTTGCCAGCGCTTCGCCGTCAACATCCTCGGCGATGATCAACAGAGGTTTGCCGGACTGGATAACAGTCTCGAGCAGCGGAACCATCGGCTGGAGCGACGAAAGTTTCTTTTCGTGCAACAGGATCAGGCAATCTTCCAGCTCTGTGGTCATTTTCTCGGGGTTGGTCACAAAGTAAGGTGACAGGTAACCACGGTCAAACTGCATGCCTTCAACAACATCGGTTTCTGTTTCCAGACCTTTGTTCTCTTCAACGGTGATAACGCCCTCATTGCCAACTTTTTGCATCGCATCGGCGATTTGACGGCCGATTTCAGCTTCGCCATTGGCGGAAATTGTGCCAATTTGTGCAACTTCGTCGCTGTCTTTGACTTCGCGTGCCATGTCTTTGATCTTGGCGACAACAACGGAGACAGCAAGGTCGATACCGCGCTTAAGATCCATCGGGTTCATGCCAGCGGCAACCGACTTGAGGCCTTCGCTAACGATCGCCTGGGCCAGAACTGTCGCAGTAGTTGTACCGTCGCCAGCTTCGTCATTGGTGCGCGAAGCAACTTCCTTGACCATCTGCGCGCCCATATTTTCAAACTTGCCTTCAAGTTCGATCTCTTTGGCAACCGTTACACCGTCTTTGGTGATGCGCGGTGCGCCAAAAGATTTGTCGAGCACGACATTGCGGCCTTTAGGGCCAAGGGTCACTTTGACAGCATCTGCCAGAGTGGTGATACCGCTCAGCATCGCATTGCGAGCGTCGGTACCGAATTTTACGTCTTTTGCAGCCATTTTTAGCTAGCTCCTGAATTCGTGTGTAAAAAGGTCGTCAAAGCGCGCTTAGAGCGTGCCCATGATGTCGCTTTCTTTCATGATGAGCAGTTCTTCACCGTCAATGGTGACCTCGGTGCCGCCCCATTTGCCGAAGAGAATCTTGTCGCCGACTTTTACGTCCATTGCGATAAGCTTGCCCGCGTCGTCGCGCGCGCCTGTGCCAACTGCGATAACTTCGCCTTCGGCTGGTTTCTCTTTTGCGCTATCGGGAATGATCAGCCCGCCAGAAGTTTTTTCGTCGCTTTCGATACGACGAACCAGTACACGGTCGTGCAAAGGTGTGAATGCCATGGAAATCGCTCCTTGAGTTTCGAGTATTCCAAAATGTCGAGGTGGCTTTTAAGTCTGTTATCACTCGCCACCGTTGAGTGCTAACAGCAGGGATTTAAGATCGCGCCGGCGCCCTGTCAAGTTCCAAGGTAAAATTTTGCTCCTGATATTGTGTATTGCCTCGTGATCTGGCGCCATGAAATTATAAAGGCCGAGACTTTACTCGGCCATACCGGCCTCCTCTTGAAACCGGAACCATATAATGCGCCTGATTTTATCTTTCTTGCTCACATTCCTCGGAGTCGCCCCGGTCGCGGCACAAGTCTCTTGCGACGGCACGGATATCTGGCCGACGCTGCCACAAAAACAACGCGCTCAGCTGGAAAATATCGTCGCCAAGGATGTATTCGCGGCGGGCCGGTTCTTTAAGGTCGAGAAAGACGGCAAGACGTCTTATCTGTTTGGCACCATGCATGCACCGCCGACTGGCAAACTTCGCTTGCCCGGCATGGTGGTGTCGGAGCTGAAGAAATCCAAAACTCTGTTGGTCGAGGTCACCGATCCGGTCGAAAAAGCGTTTTTTCGCGATCTTAAACAGCATAAGGATTTGTTTCAGAACAAGGCCGACAATAATTTCAGCCAGTATTTCTCTAAAGACGAATGGGCGTTGATTAAAAAGGCCACTCGCCGAGGCGGGGTGAGTGACAAGCTGCTCAAGCGCGCGCGCCCGTGGTATATCTATCTTTTGATGTCTACTCTTGGCTGTGACGGGGCCAACCAGTCGGATCAGCCGGTCATGGATGTACGAATCCAGCAAATTGGCAACAATGCCGGGCTGAATGTGCGCAGTCTGGAGACCCCGCTTGACGGCATAAAAGCCATGCAGGGATTTTCGCCGGAAGAATATGCCATGATGATCAAAGCCGAGATTTTCGGCCTTGCGCAGAGCGATCCCGGAGACGCCTATGTCACCCGCGTCAACATGTATCGGCGCGGCGATATCCAGCTTATCTGGCAATATCAGTTGCAGATTTTCGCCGGTCTCAGCACCGAGGCCGGGGTTGAGGTGATGACTGAATTTCTCGAAGGTCAAATCCTTGGCAGCAGGAATGCGAACTGGTTGCCGTCGATCATGAAGGCTTTGAAGAAGGGTAATGTGTTCGTCGCCGTTGGTGCGCTGCATCTTGGCGGCAAATATGGCCTGATGAGATCGTTGCAAAAAGATGGCTATTCGGTCACCCGGATCAAATTCGTTTCATAGGGCCGAGAGGCAATTTTGGCACAATTACTTACGATTAGAACACGAGTGAGGCGTGACAACAGGGGGCGGGCCTCCTATAAGACCGGTGATTTTTCACATATAAAGACACGCCAACACCATGATCAAGATTTTCGGCCATCTGGCTCCCGACACTGACGCGACCTGCTCTGCCCTGATCTGGGAGTGGTATCTGACCAAGGTTCAAGGCAAAGAGGCGCGCGCATTTGTGCTTGAGACCCCCAATACCGAAGCGGCTTTCGTGCTGAAACATTGGGGCGTCGAGATGCCGCCGGTTCTTGACCCACTCGGCGCGGGCGATGAAGTCGTGATCGTTGACACCAATAATCCAGCGGAGTTGCCGGAAAATATCAACGACACCCAGATCGCCGAAATCATTGATCACCACGCGCTTGTTGGCGGCCTGAAAACCAAAAACCCGATCAAGATAACCATCCGTCCGGTGGCAGCAACCGCCACGGTGATGAGTTGGCAAATCGGTCGGGATCTGGACACGGCACCCGACCACATCAAAGGGCTGATGCTGTCATGCGTGTTGTCGGACACGCTGGAATTTCGCTCTCCCACCACCACGCCCACGGATCGCGCACTGGCGA
Source organism: Alphaproteobacteria bacterium (assembly GCA_013151335.1). Lineage (GTDB taxonomy): Bacteria > Pseudomonadota > Alphaproteobacteria > Rhodobacterales > Rhodobacteraceae > UBA5972. Next base: position 22,307 of record JAADIJ010000226.1, read on the forward strand.
CGAAACTCGCCCGCGATCTGAGCGTGGATATCCCGGCCTATGCCGCCAAAATGTTCGCGGCAAAATCGGACGTTTCGCATTTCTCGGACGCCGAGCTTTTGCGTCTGGACAGCAAGAAATACACAACCGACGGTGTTGATTTTCGGGTGTCGGTTCTGGAAACCACCAGCCCGGAGGTGGTGCTGGCGCGCAAAACGTCCTTGATGGCCGCGATGGAAACCGTTGCCGCCGAGGATAATGTTGATCAGGTTTTGCTGTTTGTCATCGACATTTTGAACGAAGAAGCCACGTTGCTCATCCCCAATGATCGGGTGAAGGCGCTGGCACAAAACTCCTTTGGGGCGCAGGTTGACGCCGATTTGGTGGTGCTGCCCGGCGTTATGTCGCGCAAGAAGCAAATCATTCCAAACCTGACGGTCTGAGCGCCGTTGACCCAGATTATCAACAGTTTTGACGAGATTTCAGAGCGCTATGATGCGGCCCTCGTGGACCTTTGGGGCTGTTTGCATAACGGCTATGAACCGTTCGCCGCGGCGGTCTCGGCACTGGCAAAATTTCGCGACAAGGGCGGGAAAATCCTGCTTTTGACCAACTCGCCAAGGCCGCGCCCCTCGGTCATGCGCCAGCTCGACAAAATTGGCGTGCCGCGCGATCTTTACCACGACATCGCCGCCTCGGGGGACGCTTCGCAATTTTCGCTGGTGGCGGGAGATGTGGGAACCAAGGTTTACCATCTCGGCCCCGAGCGCGATCGCGGGTTTTTCAAGGAGCTTCCCAAGGTCGCGGGCAAGCAGGTCGATATCTCACTTGTGCCGCTCGCGAGCGCCGAGGGCATCGTTTGCACCGGCCTATTTGACGACGACACCGAAACGCCGGATGATTATCGCGAGACGTTTTTATACGCCAAATCCAAAGGGTTGAAGATGCTCTGCACCAACCCCGATATCATCGTCGACAAGGGGGATCGCCGGATTTATTGCGCCGGAGCGCTTGCGCGCGCTTTTGAGGAAATGGGCGGCGAGAGCCTTTATTTTGGCAAGCCTTATCCGGCGATTTACGATCTGGCACGGCGACGGCTGATGGCCTTGGCCGATGTGCAGGATCACCGGATTATTGGTATTGGCGATGGTATCAACACCGATATTCGCGGGGCGATTGCCGAGGATATTGACAGCCTATTTGTCACTGGTGGCTTGGCAGCGACTGAAACCGGCACGGTTGATCAGCCCGAACCGCAGAGGCTGGCGAAGTTTTTGAACGCGGCGCAACTAAGCCCGACTTATGCAATCGGGCACTTACGCTAACGTCGCAGAGTGGCCGGAAAACGCGGGGGTCGAGGCGCTCCGCGCGGGGGATATTTGGGCCAAATGGATGAGGAAAACCCATGACGAAACACGATATCGGCACCATTTTTATTGAGGATCTGAGCGTTGGGCAGGCCCGATCTGTGAGCAAGGTGATCGGCACGCATGAAATCTCGTTATTTGCCGAGGTAAGCGAGGATCGAAATCCGGTTCATATGGATGAGGAACATGCCAAAACCACCATGTTTAAGGGCCGTATCGCCCATGGCATGCTGTCGGCAAGCCTGTTTTCTGCGGTGATTGGCGAGCGGCTGCCGGGGCATGGCACGATCTATCTGAGCCAGAATTTGCGCTTTACCGCGCCGGTCAGGCCGGGGGATGATGTGACGGCGACGGTTACTGTCTCGCAGATAAATCTGGCCAAAGGGCGGGTGAGCCTTGATTGCGTCGCCAAGGTCGGCGATATGGTTGTCATCAAGGGCGATGCGCTGGTTTTGGCACCTCGCCGCACCGCCTGATCGAGGAATAAATCACCATGCGGATCGTCCGGGATTTTCTTTATGTGGAGCCTGAAGACCGGGAGGCCTCGGTGGCGATCGGCAATTTTGACGGCGTGCATCTGGGGCATCAATCGGTGATTGATCTGGCGCGGCAGCGGGCACGCGAGTTGGCCTGCCCTCTTGGCGTGATTACATTCGAGCCGCATCCGCGCAGCTATTTCGCCCCAAACGCCCCGGCTTTTCGCCTGATGAGCGCGGCGGCGCGGGCCAATCGGTTGGAAAAACTCAATGTGGACCTGCTTTATGAGCTGAATTTCAATGCGGCTTTGTCGTCGCTAAGCGCCCATGAGTTTGCACGCGAGGTCATCGTCAAAGGCTTTGGCCTGAAACATGTGGTGGTTGGAGCGGATTTCTATTTCGGCAAAGGGCGGTCTGGCAATAGCGCGTTGCTGGTTGAAATGGGGGCGGAAATGGGGTTCGGGGTCACCGTAGCGCCGCTGATATCAGGCCTGCAGGGAGAGTTCTCCTCGACCAATATCCGCCAGGCTTTGGGGGATGGTAAACCTGAAATCGCCGCGCAGATGCTGGGGCATTGGCATCGGATCGACGGCAATGTGATCGGCGGCGACCAACGCGGGCGCGACCTTGGTTATCCGACTGCAAACCTGGCGTTAGGCGGCCTGCACCTCCCTAAATTCGGGGTTTATGCCGTGCTGGTTGACGTGCTTGAAGGGCCGCATTCGGGGCATTATCTCGGCGCCGCCTCTATCGGATTGCGCCCGACTTTTGGCGGTGAAACTCCTAATCTCGAGGTCTTTATTTTTGATTTTTCGGGTGACATTTACGAGACGCCAATTTCGGTGGCGTTGGTTGCGTTTCAGCGGCCCGAGTTGAAGTTCGATACGCTCAAAGAGTTGATCACCCAGATCGACGCCGATTGCGTTTTGAGTCGGGAGATTCTTGCAAATATTGAGGCGTGATCAGCCATTGACCCGCAGTTTAGCAAGCGTATCCGCGTAAATTACAAGCGCCTCTCGCCCCTTTGAGCTTAGATCATAAACCCCGCGCGAGACTCGGATAAACCAGCCGTAATGGTCTTTTTGCAAAATCGGACCGGCGGTTTTGATCTGCCTATCGCGCGCCATCCTTGCCGGAGAACTGGCTCCGTGTTCGGCAATATAGTCCACCAGCCGCAAAGCATCCTGACGATAGGCGGTCATCACCGGGCGGCGGGTTTGGCCTGCTGTGTTTGGGTCTCCGACCCGCCGGGAAAATTCGCGCAACAGCGCGGTATTTCGCATCTTGCTTTGTCGGGGCTTGTATGGGATCGGATCAAGATGGACCTCGACCAGCGCAGGTTTTGTGCCCGTCTTCACACTGATAAACCCCAGCCCTAATCGACGGCATAGGCGCAGTATGTCGCGCAATTGTCCACGCCAGCGCGCGCCTTTTTTGCGCGGCACCGCGATATAAACCGCGTCAGTAATTGCCAGTCGATCAACCCCTTGCAGTAAAAGCTTCACCGATAGGTTTAGTTTTAGCTCAACAATCAACGCAGGCTCATCCGGTTTTAGCGCCACTAAATCGCAGGCGTGAACCTCGGATTTCACCTCATATCCCTGCCCTTCAAGGTAGGATTTTATCGGCTGGTATAGGTCGGTTTCCTGCATTCTCGCGCCTCTTTTGTTCAAACTATCTGATACCGCAAAATTGCTCAAGGTTTTGAGGCAATCCCCTCTTTTCAACCGGCGCTTTCCAGTTCAAAATCGCGCCTATGAAACATGACACACACCCCACCGATCTGCGCCCGAAATTTTGGGAAACCCAGCCTCTGGACGAGTTGACCAAGCCCGAATGGGAGGCCCTGTGTGATCGTTGTGGCCGCTGCTGTTTGCTCAAGCTCGAAGACGAGGACACGGCCGAGGTGGAGTTCACTTTTGTGGCCTGCCGCCTGTTTGATCCCGACACCTGCACATGCGGGCAATATCCCCTGCGCAAACAATTGGTGCCGGGATGCGTCGAGTTGCGCCCGGAAAACATCGAGCGGATCGCCTATTGGATGCCGACGAGCTGTGCCTATCGACTGCTGTTTGAGGGCAAGCCGCTGGCCGATTGGCACCCGCTGAACTCAGGCACCTATCAATCAGTCCACGACGCCGGAATTTCCATGCAGAACAAAACCGTGCCGGAATATGAGGTAGACGAGGACGACCTTGAAGATTACCTTGTCGAAGGGATCAACTGAGATGAATTTTGCCTCGGATAATACTGGCCCGGTGGCCCCCGAAATCATGGCTGCGATTGTGGACGCCAACACCGGATACGCCGCCGCTTACGGAAGCGACCCCCTCAGCGATCATGTGCGCGATAGGTTGCGCGATGTGTTTGAGGCCCCCGATGCCGTGGTGCATTTTGTGATGACCGGCACCGCTGCCAATGCGCTTATTTTGGGATGTTTGGCCAAGCCGTGGGACACGATTTTTTGCCATCGCGACGCCCATATTGAAGTCCATGAGTGTGGCGCGCCGGAGTTTTTTACCGGCGGGGCCAAGCTTGTGGCGCTGGAGGGCCCCTCTGGAAAGATCAACCCCGAAGCGCTGAGCTTAGCCATGCGCGCGCGCGGCTCCGCCGATCATGCGGAGACAACCCGAGGGCCGCTCAGCCTCACCCAACTGACGGATATGGGGGCGGCCTATAGCGTTTCAGAGATCGCGGCCCTGACCCGGGTCGCGCGGGATTTTGGCTCTGTCAGCCATATGGACGGAACCCGTTTTGCCAACGCGCTGGTCAATCTCGACTGCTCGCCCGCCGAGATGACATGGAAATCGGGCATTGACGCGCTGAGCTTTGGCGGGACCAAAAATGGCCTGATGGGGGCGGAGGCGGTGATATTTTTCAACCCTGATCTTGCCGACGAGTTTGAGAAACGGCGGCTTCGCGGCGCGCATATGTTCTCCAAGCAGCGGTTCGTTGCTGCCCAATATCGGGCCTATTTGACAGATGGGTTATGGCTTGATCTGGCGCGCAAAGCTAATCAGGCGGCGGCGAGGC
>JAADIJ010000226.1:27181-64383 GCA_013151335.1 Alphaproteobacteria bacterium
GGGGGTTTCGCTACTGCACCCGCGCGATGCCAACATGATTTTTGCGCAATGGCCCATCGGTCTTCATCGCGCGGCGCGGCGCGCTGGCGCGGTTTATCATACGCTTGACGAAGCAGCATATGCGAGCGGCCATGACGACGACATGCTAGCGGCGCGTCTGGTGTGCAACTGGGCGACAAGCGATCAGGATATCGGTGAATTTGTCGCCAGCCTCAAATCTTGAAAAACGCCCGCATTGCATTTGCCACCTCGCGGGGGTGGGAAATCGGCACCATGTGACCGCCGCCATCAATGATCTGGCGAACCGAATTTGGCAACACATCGTCAAGCGAGGCATGCACCGCGCCGACGATCGGATCGGTCTCGCTGCCCTCAATCAGCAAAACCGGGGCCGTTATCTGCGCCACGCGCGTCAGCGGGATATAGTCGAGGCCTTCGCCAAGCAGGCTCTCACCTCCGGCGCGGATCATCTCGATCCGGTCCGCCATATAGTCGCGCTGCGCTTGGGACAGGCTGTCAAACGGCACCTGTCCTCCCCACAGATTTGAAAAAGCGCGCGCCGCGCCGGTTTTGTCCTGCTTGTCGAGCAAATCGTAAAACCCTAGATGAGCGCCCATATGCGCGTCAAACTCGGGCCGTTTGGCGTCTTTTGCCGCAGAAAAGAACACCGATTCGATCAGGATCAGGCTGCGCACCAAATCGGGACGCTCAAGCGCGAGGCGCAGCGCGACGGTCGCCCCAAATGAGTGGCCAACAAGGTCGACAGGCGTTGAACCCGCCTCGATCAGCTCAAGCGCCATGTCGCGCGATTGGGTTTGCCAAGTGCGGCTCAAATCCCGCGCTCCGGTCCGGCCATGCCCCGGTAAATCCATCGCAACCATTTGGTAATCTGCCCCGAGGGCGGACATTACCCCCTTCCACGCGCCGGAATGGCCAAGCGTGCAATGCAGGAAAAATACCGAGCGTGGGCCTGCTCCTTGCTGACGCCAGTAGGCGCGGGTGCCTGCCAATATCCCTTCGGGCATCAGGTTTGGGCCCCGAGATAATCGTCAAGATAAGAGAGGCGGTCCTGCCCCCAAAACACCTGATCATCAACCAGATAGCTTGGCGCGCCGAACACGCCGCGCAAAACCGCCTGCTCGTTATTGCGCGCGAAGGTCTCTGCACCGATCATCAGGCCACTATCGGTCAGGGCGGGATCAAACCCGGCCTCGGTCAGGCTTGCCTTGATGGTTTCGTCCTCGGCGATATCTTTTTCCTCGGACCAACAGGCCCGCAAGAGCGAGCGCACCAGCAGGCCCACATCTCCGACGCCAGTTTCGCCATGCGCGTTTTGCGCCGCGATAATCGCATATGACGCGGGGGCAGGATTGGTTGGCCAATGCCTTGGCTTGAGGTTCAACGCGAGCCCCGTGCGTTTGGAAACACGCGCCAAATCCTGCAAACGGTAAGCAACCCGTGAGGCATGTCGCTCGGCAGGATGGGTTCCGCCGGTGCGTGCAAATGTCGAAATAATGTCGAACGGGTGATAGGTGATGGTCGCGCCGTGCCGGGCCGCGATCTCTTCAAGCTGGTCTGCGGCGAGGTAGGTAAAGGGCGACAGCGTGGAAAGGAAATAGTCGATCTGGGCCATGATTTCTCCGACGGCTAGAGGATAAATGATTATTAACCTTCTATGCCACTAGGCAAAACAACAACGCAATGCTAAGCGGTGGCAAGGTTACAAAACCGTTTCGTAACCTCACGTAATTCAGCCGGATAAAGGGACGATCCGATGAAAACTAGCGTTGAGCCAAAGTTAATTTCTGGCAATGCAAACAAGACGTTAGCAACGGCAATCGCCCGTCGAATGTCGATGTATCGCGGGATGCGGATCAAACTTGTCGACTCGCGCGTGGAACGGTTTCACGACCAAGAGGTCTTTGTCGAAGTGTTTGAAAACGTGCGGGGTGAGGATATGTTCATCATCCAGCCGACCTCCAATCCGGCGAACGACAACCTTATGGAACTGTTGATCATGGCGGATGCGCTAAAGCGCTCGTCCGCGTCGCGCATCACCGCCGTTATTCCCTATTTCGGCTATGCGCGCCAAGATCGACGGACCAAAGCGCGCACGCCGATTTCGGCCAAGCTGGTCGCCAACCTGATCGCCCGCGCGGGTATCGAGCGGGTTCTGACCATGGACCTTCACGCCACCCAGATTCAGGGTTTTTTCGATATTCCTGTTGATAACCTCTATGCCTCGCCTATTTTTGCGCTGGATATTGCCGAGAATTTTGAGGATTTGAGCAAGCTCATGGTGGTTTCGCCCGATGTGGGCGGGGTGGGCCGCGCGCGCGAGTTGGCCAAGCGGCACGACCTTGATCTGGCAATCGTTGACAAGCGCCGCAGTGCGCCCGGTGAAATCGCCGAGATGAATGTGATTGGCGATGTGAAAGGGCGCACCTGCATTATCGTTGACGACATGTGCGACACGGCCGGCACGCTGTGCAAGGCCGCCGAAACGCTGATCGAGCAGGGTGCGGACGAAGTCCACGCTTATATCACTCACGGCGTTTTGTCCGGCCCGGCGGTCGAGCGGATCAAAGGCTCGGTGCTGAAAAGTCTGGTGGTGACGGATACCATCGAGGCAACAGACGCGGTGAAAAAGGCGACCAATATACGGATTATTCCGACCGCGCCGATCTTTGCACAAGCGATTCTGAACATCGCCAATGGCACTTCGGTGTCGTCATTGTTTGAGTCTGAAACACTGGCGTCGATCTATCAGGGATATTACGGCAACGACTAGGCCGCTCTATTTCGCCGCCTATTTCTCGGTAAATTTCATCTCGATCCGGCGATTTTGCGCCCGCGCTGCATCCGTATTCGCGGTATTGATCGGCTGATATTCCCCAAACCCGGCCGCAGCCAGCCTGTTTGGAGGCATGCCGAGAGAGTTAACCATATACCGGACCACCGACAGCGCCCGCGCTTGGCTGAGTTCCCAATTGTCGCGATATTTTCCGGTCCCGCTGAGCGGAATATTATCGGTATGCCCATCCACGCGCAGCACCCAATTGATGTCAGCCGGGATTTTATCCGCGATATCAAGAATTACCTTGGCCACTTTGGCAATCTCGTGTTGACCCGCCGAGGAAAGATCGGCGGAACCGGCGGCGAACAGCACTTCGGAGGAGAAAACAAACCGGTCGCCGACGATCCGCACGCCTTTTTGATTGCCAAGCAAGTCCCGCAACTGGCCAAAGAATTCCGATTTGAATTTCTTGAGGGTTTTTGTCTCTGCTTGCAGACGTTTTCGCTCGGCGGCCTCCAAGTCAGCACGTTTTTTCTGCTCATCCGCCAGCTTTTTTTGCTTTGCGGCGACTTGCGCAAGGGCCGTGTTAAGATTTGAGCCGAGCGACGAGATTTGTACCTGCGCCTCAACATCGCGCGACTTGGCGTCATCAAGTAAGCCTTGCAAGCTGTTGAGCCTTTTTTGCAACTGCGCGGTTTGCTGGCTCAGCACTTCGACCTGTCGAAGACTTTCAGCCGATTTCGCCTTCTCATCCTTGAGCAAACTATTGGCCTCCGCCAGCAGAACACGCCGCTGTTCGGATTTGCTCATCAACACGCTTGCATCTTGTTCGGCCGCTAGTCTCGCCGCCAGAGCCGCTGCAAGTTGGCTCTCAAGATCGGCCCTCTTGGCATCAGCCGCAGCCAGCAGAGTACCATTTTGCTGATCGGTATTTTTCAACTGCGCGATCACAGCAGCGAGGCGGTCGTTCAGGTTAGTTTTCTCAACGGCAAGGGCCGCGATTTTGGCATCGGACTTTTTGCCCGATGCTTTGGCGTTGTCACGCGCAAGCAGGGCTGCGGCGAGCAAATCGTCAACCCGTGTCTTGGCAACTCTTGCAGCCGCCAGAATGGTCAACGTATCCTCTGCCTGCTGGCGTTTTTGTTCCAGCGCCAACGTCATTGCCGTTAGTTCCGCCTTGGAATTCTTCAACTTTTCTCGCAACAATTCGGCGGCAGCGGCCTCGGCCAGACGCGATTTCTCTTCCAGCGTCAGAGCACCTTTAGTGTCAGCCAGTCGCTTGCGCAAAGCCTCGGCGGCGGCGGCTTCCGCCAGACGCGCCTTTTCTTTATCAGTGAGTTTTGTCTGCACCGCCGCAAGCTGTGCGCGAAGCTGCTCGGCGGCGGCCTCAACGGCCAACTGGGCTTTCTTAGTGTCGCTAAGGCCGGATTCAAGCACATTTAGGCGCGCCTGAAGGGCCGCGAGCGAGGCAACGTCGCCCTGATGTGTGGCCTTGCTGGCGGCGAGATCGGCAGCCATTTTGGTCAGTTGCGCCTCTACATCCGTCAGGCTGGAGGTCTTGGCGCCCAAGCTTGTGCGCGTGTCATCAAGTGCCGCCAAAGCCGCCTGTAACGAGGTCGATTTGGTGGTTAAATCCGCCTTGGTTTGTGCGATCAACGCCTCTAGAGCCTGACGTTTGGCGGCGGCAAGACGGGCGGCCTCGGCGCTTTGATCTATCTCGTCGCGCGCGGTGGCCAAGGCCAGTTGCAGCGCCTCTTTTTGGGAAATTGCGCGCAGGTTTTTCGCCTCGGCCTCGGAAATTTGCGCCGTCAGGGCAGCGTTATTTTTGGTCGCGTCAGCGATGTCGCCCTGCAAGCCCTTCTTGTCCAGCACCAGTTGCGCTCGCTCTGCCAGCAGGGATGCAACTTGCGATTCAAAACTCTGGATTTTCGTCTGCTGGTTCTTGGCCTGTTGTGACAGGGTTGAAATCAACGCCGCCTGCACTTCGGTCGTCGAGGTTGCCTTGTTTAGCTCGCCGTCAAGCCGGGTCACCTCGGTCTCTAGCCCGTCGGATTTCTGCTGCTCAATCCCCAGCGCCTTGGCCAAACTCGAGACCTGCTGGCTGAGATAATTAAGCTGCGTGTCTTGGTTGGTAACGGTCTCGCGCAACATGAACTGGACGATCATGAAAATGGTTAACACAAACATCAAAACCAGCAAAAGTGCGGTCATGGCATCGACAAAACCGGGCCAGATGCCGGTTGAAAATCGAAGTTGACCGCCGCGTCTGCTGATCGCCATGGATTAGGACTTTCCGCGTGAAGGGGCCGCCTGCGGCTGAACGGGCGGCTTGCGGTTGAGGCTGCGCACCGCTTTGTTGAGCGAGGCCATATCGGCGCGCAATTCTGCGACCGTGTCTTGGCGACCCGCCGACATTTCCTCTAATATGCGCAAGAGCTGAACGTCGATGCTGCGCAGACGCATGCGACTTTCGGCATCGGTCGGCTCTTCGGCCTGTTTTTGCAGGAGCTCCGCCACTTTATCCTGCCCGCTGGCGATGCGCGACAACAAGCGGTTCTGATCGGTGATGGCTTTTTGGGCCAAGTCGTTCTTCTGTTCAGCGCCGATTTTCTTGTTAAGCTGCAACAGCGCTTGCGTGAGCGACGCGATCCTCTCAGCGGTATCGGTCTGGGTCGCTTCGGCGCGAATAAAGGTCTTGTGAAGCGCCTCGACGCTTTCCGACATGCGGTGAAATGCAACATCCGAACCGCTGCTGTCAAAGCTGCCGACCGGCGCATCCTCACCGTCAACAGAATAGCCGACCTGGGTTATGGTCGAAATCCACTCTTCAAGTTCGCGGTAAAACCGGCCCTGACCGTTGCCTGTGAACAAATCGAGCAGGCCCACAACCAAAGAGCCCGACAGCCCCAGCAAGGATGATCCAAACGCCGTGCCCATGCCGCCGAGCTGTTTTTGAAGACCGCTCATCAGGCGGCCAAAGACCTCTGTCACCCCATCGCCCGCACTTGGCGCCAGCGAGCGAATGGTGTCGATAAGCGCGGGTACGGTGGTGGCAAGGCCATAGAACGTGCCCAAAAGACCAAGGAAAATCAACAGGTTGATGATATAGCGCGTAATCTCGCGGCCTTCATCAAGACGAATAGCCATCGAGTCAAGAATGGATCTGGAGGAGGACGCGCTGATTTGCATACGGGCTTGGCGAGACCGCAGCATGGTCGCCAACGACACCAGCAATCGCGGTGGCGTGACAAATTCATGCCCCGCGCGTTGCATGGCAAAACCCTCGATCCAACTGATTGACGAGACCAGCGAGAACACCTGCCAGAAGCAGGCGAACACGCCGATCAGAAACACCATGAAGATGAAGCCGTTCAGATAGGGGCTGGTCTCGAATATGGGACCAACCGACGGGAACGCAAACCATGCCCCCGCGGAAACCGCGCCAACAATCGCGAACATGGTTAAAATTGACCACACAGGTTGCGAAAACTGCGGCTCTTGGTCTGGGTCTGCGCTTTGCATGAAAGGTTACCCTTATTTGCCCGTATTTTTAGTTAACGGGACCATACTTCGCCAACCCCGCGCTGCCAACTATCAACTTCGCTTTAGACGAAAACCACTTACAATCTCTGAAGAAAGTGGCATAATCAGCCGAATTCAAGTTCTTTGGTTCCGCTACTGCGACAAAAGGGAAAATTTATGAACAATATCATCGGCAACAGCTCTGCAGGTATCACCGCTCTGGTGGTTTTGATCTTTGCAATCGTGTTGATCACCATGATGGTCAAGTCAATTCCACAGGGCGAGGAATGGACGGTCGAGCGCTTTGGTCGCTATACCCGCACCCTCAAACCGGGTCTGGCGTTTCTTATTCCGATCATGGACAAGGTCGGCGCCAAAATTAACATGATGGAAACCGTGCTGGATATTGAGAGCCAGGAGGTGATCACCAAGGATAACGCGATGGTCGCAGCAGACGCGGTTGCGTTTTATCAGGTGATCGATGCTGCGCAGGCAGCTTATGAGGTGCGCGATCTGGAGCGCGCGCTGTCCAACTTATCGATGACTAATATCCGCTCGGTTTTAGGCTCGATGGATCTGGATGAAAGCCTGTCAAATCGCGATATGATTAACCACAAGTTGTTGAGCGTGATCGATCAGGCCAGTAATCCTTGGGGGGTCAAGGTCACGCGGGTCGAGATCAAGGACCTCTCACCTCCGCCTGATATTAGCGAGGCGATGGCGCGTCAGATGAAGGCAGAACGCACCAAGCGCGCCGATATTTTGCAGGCCGAGGGGCTGAAGCAATCAGCGATCCTCAAGGCTGAGGGCGAGCGCGAGGCACAAATTCGCGAGGCCGAGGGGCGCAAGGAGGCGGCATTTCTGGATGCCGAAGCGCGCGAGCGTCAAGCCAGAGCCGAGGCCGCGGCCACGACCATGGTGTCAGAGGCGATTGCTGCGGGTAACATTCAGGCGATCAACTATTTTGTCGCCCAGAAATACACCGAAGCGTTGCGCGATATTGCGGCCTCGCCGAACTCCAAGACGATCATGATTCCGCTTGAGGCGACGGGGTTGATCGGCTCGATTGCAGGTGTTGCCGATATTTCCAAGGCGGTGCTGAACGGCGGGTCGAAATCCGGCAAGACCGCCGGGAAAGCCTGAACGGGAGAGCACGCGTGAGCTTCTTTGTTTTTCTTGACGGCATTTCGCCGTGGTGGTGGGTCGCGTTCGGCGTCGGTCTTGGGGCGCTTGAGATGGCGACCATGTCGTTCTTTTTGATATGGCCGGCGATCGCTGCCGTGTTGGGGGCGGTATTGTTGTGGCTGCTACCGGGGCTATCAGGAGAATTGCAGATCGTAATATTTGCGGTTCTGTCGGTGGTCCTGACCTTTGCGGGGCGCAGTCTTATCCATAAATACGGCGATGGCGGCGAGCAAAACCACAGCTTGAATTCCCGCAGCGCGCTGATGGTCGGGCGGCAAGCCGAGGTGATTAACTTTACCGGACCCGAGGGCAATGTCACCATTGACGGCATCCGCTGGCATGCGGTTTGGCCCAAGGGGCAATCGGCGGCTGCTGGCTCGATGGTCGAGATTGCGCGCGCAGACGGGATGACACTTTTTGTCAAGGAGAGCGGCAGTTCTTAGCGGCGCGTCCGTTCAGGCTTTGACGATTTCGCGCACCCGCACCTCAAGCCAGTTGAGGTCGTTATCCTCAATCCCAAGCTCGCGCAGATGCGCGGCTGTGTTGTAAAGATATTCGGTGTTTGGCCCGCGCCCGCCGATGGCATGGGCGATGATCTGGGCTTGCTGCTCCAGCGAAAGTGAGCCGCAATATTGCACATGGTTTTCGTCCATCACATAACAAACCGCATCCTCGCTGGTTCCGTCGCGAAAGGTCACCGGATGCACCTGTTCCAAGTAGGCCGAGGATACCAGCTCGCGCTCGCGCAGCATCTCGATGGTGTCGCGCGCAATCGCAGGAGCCACATAAAACGCCACCCCGTCACAATAACTCTGATCGTTTTGATCAAGCGCCAACACCAGTCCGGGATCGGCAACCGAGCCTCTATGATGGATGGAGCGCATCGAAAACGAGCGCGCAAATCCGCTTAGGCGGGCAATATGCCGCCGCTCGCAATCAAACCCCGGCTGCCAGACCAAGGACCCATATCCAAACACCCAAAACCCGTTTTCAATCATTTGACTGGCTCCTTTTGAAAGCAGGTGTATAAAGCGGCTTGGTCGGGAACAAAAGGGAGTCCGCTGATGCGAAGTTTGCTGGCAATCGTGCTGATCGCGGGTGGCCTGTGGTCGGGGTACTGGTTCATCGGCTCCAGTGCCAAACAAGCCGTGCTTGAGAGCTGGTTTGCCGATCGTCGTGCTGATGGTTGGACGGCAGAGTATTCCAGTTTCAAAGTGGTCGGTTTTCCCAACCGGTTTGACAGTCGGTTCAAGGATTTGAACCTCAAAGACCCCAACTCCGGCATCGGCTGGAAGGCGCCTCTGTTCAATATTCTGGCGCTCTCCTACCAGCCCAATCACATCATCGCCGCGTTCGCCCACAGCCAGGTTGTCTCGTTGCCCGGCGAAGATATGCATATCGACAGCAAAAAGATGATGGCAAGCGTCACGTTTGAGCCCGACACGCTGCTGGCGGTTCGCCGCACGGAATTGCGCAGCACCGACCTGACTATTTCCAGCTCCAAAGGGTGGAAAACACAAGCTGACAAGCTCAACCTGTCCACGAGACGAAATGCGGATGCCGAGCTTGCCCAAGATGTGGTGTTTGAGGCGCAAAATCTCACCCCAACCAAAGAGTTTCGCCAAAGCCTTGACCCCAAAGGGCAACTTCCGGCGACAATCGAGACGCTTTATCTCGATATGACGCTGGGGTTTGACGCCCCTTGGGACCGGATCGCGATTGAGCAAGGCGCGCCGGAGGTGACCAAAATCACCCTCAACAAACTTGATAGCGCGTGGGGAAAACTTGGTTTGAAGGGGAGCGGTACGCTTGATGTTGCCAAGAATGGGCAACTGAGCGGGCGGCTGCTACTGGAGGTGAAAAACTGGCGCAATGTGCTGGACCTGCTGGTTACCTCCGGTGTTTTGGACACGAACCTCGCGGCCACAATAAAAAGCGGCATCGAGCTTTTGACCCTCACATCAAGCGACCCGACCAGCCTGAAAATTCCACTGGTGCTGAAAAACGGCAATATGGCACTTGGGCCGATCCCGCTGGGGTATGCGCCGAGGTTTGTTCGCAACTAGGGTCAGAAACCAAAGCCGCTCAACGGCAATAAGGTCCGCTGGAATAGCGCGCGGTGTCAAAATGAAAATGGTCCTTGTGATACCGGTTGGCGTCCGGTCCAAGCACGGTTCCAAACGGGCCGCAGGCAGATGAGTGTAGCCGCCGTAATATCTTTTTGTCGCGCCGCTTGCGCCACCCGTCAAGCACGGTGATCCGGCTGCCATCCTTGAAGTTGATCGCCGAAATATCAATCGCCTTGCCCTTGCCATGCTCGGAGATTTTCGCACCGGGGCGGCTATTTCGGGTGCGGCAGGCATAGCCTGAGATCACGGTCAAGGACTTGGCCCCACCGCCGCGTCGCCGCGTTATCGGCTTGAGAGAGCTTGTAATCCACTCGGTCAAACTCAGCGCGGTCCCGCAGGTCATGACCGAGGGCCGGCTCAGGGCCACGCCGTCAATCGAGGTGATTTTCACCGGATTTGCGACGCCACAGCCCGGCAGCCTCCCCGCAATCGGCGCGATACGCCGCCCGATTATGCGTGCATCACCGCAAACGCTCCCCTGAGAGACTGGCTGCACGCGCGGTTTCACGACCGGTTTCATAACTGGCACAACAACCTGACTTTCCACCCTGAAAGTACGGTGCAGCGCGGCCAGATTACCCGGCCTAATTTTGGGTCGAGGCGAGCGATAGATCGGCGGCGTGCTGGCCAGAGTATTGGCCTCTCTGAGCATTTTCTGGGCAAGAAAATTCTTCGGCTCTAGCGGAGCGACCAGCGCGTGCGCCCTTGCATCTCGGGGTTTTGGCCTGATTTTCGAGCGATAAAACACCTGAACCGAGCTATTCACTTTGGCAACGGGCGACAGCGCCATCGGGCGAGGTTGTGGGCGAATTGAGGTCAAAGGAGGCCCTGCCTGAACCGCCCCCGATCCGGCCAGAAAAACTGCCCCAACAAGCGCGCGAAACGCTCGCATAAATACCGCCTCTTATTTTTTGGATGCGTCGGAGTTTTCGTGGCTGGTATCTCGACCGAAATCAGGCGCATCGGTGTCTTGCCCTGCGTCGATGATACCACGGCGAATTGCACGGGTGCGAGAAAAATAGTCAAACAATTGTGCGCCATCGCCGCGACGAATGGCCCGTTGCAGATCGAACAACTCCTCGGTGAAACGGCCCAAAATCTCCAGCGTTGCCTCTTTGTTATTCAAGAATACATCGCGCCACATGGTCGGATCAGAGGCGGCAATCCGGGTGAAATCGCGAAAGCCCGCAGCGGAATAGTTGATGACTTCGGAGTTTGTTATCCGCTGCAAATCATCGGCCACGCCGACCATAGTATAGGCGATCAGATGCGGTGCGTGACTGGTCACGGCCAGCACCAGATCGTGGTGCTCGGGGTCCATAAGGTCCACATTTGCCCCCAGCCCCTCCCACAAGGCACGAAGCTTGGCCAGAGCTTGAGGATCAGTGCCTTGGGGCGGCGTCAGCAAGCACCAGCGATTGTGAAACAGCGAGGCAAAACCAGAGCGGGGGCCGGAATGCTCGGTCCCTGCCAGCGGGTGACCGGGAATGAAGTGAATATCCTCCGCCAGATGCGGACCAATCGCCGCGATCACTGCCTTTTTGACCGAGCCGACATCGGTAACAATCGCGCCCGCCTTTAAATGCGGCGCGACCTCGATCGCAAGGCTTTCCATCGCCCCCACAGGCGCGCAGAAAACCACCAGATCAGCGCCAGCAACGGTTTCGCGCGCGCTCGCAAACACCTCGTCGCAAAGACCAAGCTCCAGTGCTACATCGCGGCTTTGCTTGGTGCGCGCAGTACCAACGATGGTGCCCGCAAGCCCGTTTTCACGCATGCCCAGCGCCATCGAAGACGCAATCAGCCCCAGCCCGATCAGCGCCACACGCTCAAATATCTGCGCCATCAGATCGTCTCTTTCATAAAGTTTTGCAGCACACTCACCAGCAATTTGCACGAGGTTTCGTCGCCGACAGTTATGCGCAAACACTCCGGCAATTTATACCCTTTGACCTTGCGCACGATGATCGCGCTGGCACGAAGGGCCGCGTCGGCGGCCTCGGCTTGGGCGACGGATTGGAACCGGGCGAGGATGAAATTGGTGTTTGAGAAGTCCGAAGGGATACCGATGGCCGACAGCTCGTGGCGCAGATAGTCGCGCCATTTGCTGTTCTCGTCATAGCAATGGGCGAGATAATCGCGATCCTGAACCGCCGCCTCGGCCGCCGCAATTGACACAGAGGTCAGATTGAACGGTCCGCGTAATCGGTTCAAAACGTCAATGATCGCGGCAGGACCATATCCCCAACCGACCCGCAAGCCACCAAGGCCGTAAATCTTGGAGAATGTGCGGGTCATAAACACGTTGTCGCGCCCGTCTACCAACGCCAGCCCCCCATCAAAATTCTCGGCATATTCCGCATATGCGCCGTCCAGCACCAACAAGGCAGCGGGCGGCAAACCCTGCGCCAGTCGCGCAAGATCGCGCGCTGAAACCATCGTGCCGGTCGGGTTGCCGGGGTTGGCGATAAACACCAGACGGGTGCGAGTGGTACATGCCGCCAGCAGCTTATCCACATCAACCACGCGGTTGGTTTCGGCCACCTCGACAGGCTTTGCCCCTGCGGCAAGTGCTGAAATCCGGTACATGGAAAAGCCGTGCTCGGTGACCAAAACCTCATCGCCAGCTCCGGCATAGGCGTGACAGAGCCACGCGATCACCTCGTCTGAGCCGTCGCCGCAAATGATCCGCGCCGGGTCAAGCCCGTGTACCCGCCCGATGGCTTGGCGCAGGTTCATATGGTCCGACGATGGATAGCGCGCCAACATGTCCCCAGCGGCCCTAAAGGCCGAAATCGCGGCAGGGCTTGGTCCCAGAGGGTTCTCGTTTGACGATAATTTGTGAACGCAGCCTTTGCCCACAAGGCTGCTCTCGCCACCAACATAGGGGGCGATTTTCAGAATTCCGGGCTTGGGCGTGATGGCGTTGGTCATCGGTACGGGCTTTTTGCGATTAACAAGTTCGCATCTTCTAGCGAGCCAGTGGGCGCTTGACCAGAAGCTTGTCGCCACAGCACGCGCCGCGAGCTTGGTTTCAATAAAAACTCTGGGGGTCGATATCGACGGTCAGGCGCATATTGGCCGGCAGGCGAAACTGCGCAACCCACGCCGCAATCGCCACCTGAATGGGAGCACCTTTTGCCGCCTTGATCAGCAGACGCACCCGATGTCGGCCGCGAATACGCGCAATCGGGGCAGGAGCCGGACCAAAGACTTGCGCACCGATCTTTGACAGCGGCGCGATCTGGCGCGACATGGCGGTGGCCACATCAAACACCTGCGCCACATCGGGCGAGGACAGCACAATTCCCGCCATTCGCCCGAAAGGAGGAACCCCGGCCGCCTCGCGTTGCGCCGCCTCTGCGGCCCAAAACCCCTCGTCATCGCCAGAAATAATCGCGCGAATAACCGGATGATCCGGCTGGTGGGTTTGAAGGAGAGCCGCACCTTTTCGATCAGCGCGACCAGCGCGCCCGGCCACCTGCCGCATCAACTGGAACGTGCGTTCGGCGGCGCGCAGATCGCCTCCTTGCAGGCCCAGATCGGCGTCGATCACCCCGACCAGTGTCAATAGCGGGAAATTATGGCCCTTGGCAACAATCTGGGTGCCGACGATCACATCTGCCTGCCCGCTGGCAATCTCCTCGATGCGGGCTTTGATCGCGCGGGCGGATTGGGCCAGATCGGAGGACAAAATCGCTATTCGCGCATCGGGAAACAACGCCTCGGCCTCTTCGGCAAGCCGCTCGACCCCCGGCCCGACCGGGGCGAGCTTGCCAAGTTCGTGGCACTTGGGACAGGCCTCGGGAACCGGTTTGGTCGCACCGCATTGATGGCACATCAGACGGTTTTGAAAGCGATGCTCGACCATGCGCGCGTCGCACTGATCACAACCGATCTGATAGCCACAAGCACGACAAACCGTCAGCGGGGCATAGCCTCGGCGATTTATAAACAGCAAGGATTGCTCGCCCCGACCCAAGCGCGCCCGGACCGCTTCGATCATTGGCGCGGATATCCAATGGCCTCTGTCCGGCGCATGAGCGCGCAGATCAATCGAGGTGATGACCGGCATCTCGGCCACGCCAAACCGCTCGTGCAAATCAACCCGCGTGTATTTTCCGGCCCGCGCGTTGGCCCAGCTTTCAAGCGAGGGGGTAGCCGAGGCCAAAACCACCTGCGCTGACGTGATCGAGGCACGCAAAACCGCCATGTCGCGGGCGTGATAATGCACCCCGTCCTCTTGTTTGTATGACTGGTCATGCTCTTCATCGACCACGATCAGGCCAAGGTCGCGAAACGGCAGATAAAGCGCCGAGCGCGCGCCCACCACCAACCCCGCATTGCCTTGGGAAACCATGCGAAAACAGCGCCGCCGCTCAGTCATGGTGACGCCCGAATGCCACTCGGCGGGACGCGCGCCAAACCGGGCCTCGACACGCTTGAGAAACTCCGCCGTCAGGGCGATTTCGGGCAGCAATACCAACGCTTGACGGCCTTGACGCAGACAGGTGGCAACGGCCTCCAGATAAACCTCGGTCTTGCCCGAACCTGTGACCCCTTTAAGCAACCACGTCCCGTAAGCGCCGGTTTCCATGCTCTCGCAAATCCGCGCGGCGGCGGCGGACTGATCGGGCGAAAGAGCCTTGCCCACATGCTGCGTATCAAGCGTTGGATAGGCCACGTCACGCGGAGTTTTATTTGCCAAAACAACACCTTGCGATACCAGACCTTTGATAACGGAGGTCGAAACTCCCGCCATCTCTGCCAGCTCAGACAGCGTGAAATATACGCCGTCGTGATCCTCCAAAACCGCAATGACACGCTCGCGAGCGGGGGTCATACGGTCAGGCTCGCCCTCGCCAAGCGTATAAACCAGTCGCATGGAAACGGGGTCCATCAGACCGGGCGCGCGCGTCGCCAGACGCAGCATCGCACTCAAAGGCGTGAGGGTATAGTCGGCGACGCGGCGCAGAAACTCGTGCATTTCCGGGCGCATGGGGGCCACGTCGAGAACCCGTGAAATGACGCGAATTTTCTTGGGGTCAAAGCCGCCCTGCCCCTTGGCCCAAACCACGCCAAGAACCTTGCGCGGACCAAGCGGCACCTCGACCAGAGCGCCGAGAAAACAGCCGCCCGCAGGGGCCTTATAGTCCAGCAAACGATCCAGCGGCTGCGTGGTCAAAACCCCGACCAGATCGCCTGCGTCAAAGTGGGAAATCTCACACATGGCCCAGCCAATCGACAAACAGGGCTTTGCGCTGAGTCCCCGTTGCTGTAACGTAGGCGCAACCAAGAATGGGCCGCAACCAAAAGGCCCCGAAAATCGAGAGTAAATTCATGAAATTTTTTGCGGATACCGCCGAAATCGACGAAATCGCTGCCCTTGCCGAAACCGGCATGGTCGATGGCGTCACCACCAACCCGTCGCTGATCCTGAAATCAGGGCGCGATATTCTGGAGGTCACGCGCGAGATTTGCGCACTTGTAGACGGCCCGGTCAGCGCCGAAGTCGTGTCGCTGGTCGCCGACGACATGATCGCCGAGGGGCGCAAACTGGCAAAAATCGCTGAAAATATCGCCATCAAGGTTCCTCTCACTTGGGACGGACTTAAAGCATGCAAAGTGCTGACCGGCGAGGGAAATATGGTTAACGTGACCTTGTGTTTTTCCGCCAACCAAGCGCTTTTGGCGGCCAAGGCCGGTGCCACGTTCATCTCGCCTTTCGTCGGGCGGCTGGACGATATTAACCTTGATGGGATCGATCTGATCGCGGACATTCGCACAATCTATGATAATTATGATTTCGAGACCCAGATTTTGGCGGCCTCGGCGCGCACGGTCAACCACATTTCGGATTGCGCGCTGGTTGGGGCCGATATCGTGACGGCTCCGCCTGCGGTTCTGCGCAAGCTCGCGGCTCATCCGCTGACCGATAAGGGGCTGGCGACATTCATGGAAGATTGGAAGAAAACAGGGCAGAAGATCCTGTAATTAAACAATAATCGAGCAAATATTGATACGGGGCAAAGCATGAATAAAACTACAAGCGCGTTGGATCAACTGCGCGACAAATTGCTGCAAGAACCGGAAATGATCTTGCAGGATCGCGATTTGATGAAAGTTCTGGTGACCGCCAATGATCAGGCGAACGGCCAGAATGTGATCGACTTGCGCAGCATCGCGATGGAGCGTCTTGAAGAGCGGTTTGACCGGCTTGAGGACACCCATCAAAGCGTGATTGCCGCCGCTTACGAGAACCTCTCGGGCACCAAGCAAATCCAGCGCGCCGTGCTTGCACTGCTTGAACCTCTTGATTTCACAGAGTTTTTGCGAAGTCTTGGTGGCGAAGTTGCCGATATCCTGAAAGTTGACGCGATCAAACTTTGTCTGGAATCGCCCGCCTCCGATCTGTCGGCACAAAAGCATCTGATTGATGAGTATGGCGACTCGTTGGGGTTTTATCGCCCCGGCGCGATTGAGGAATACCTGACGGAAGGGCGTAACATGTCGTCGCGCGCGGTGACTTTGCGCCAGATCGCGCGTGCATCTGACACGCTTTATGGCGAGAAGGCCGCGTGGATTCGCTCCGAAGCGTTGATGCGGCTTGATCTCGGGGCCGGAAATTTACCGGGCCTGCTGGCGCTCGGGTCGGAAGATCCGCACCAGTTCCACCCCAACCAAGGCAGCGATCTGCTGGCCTTTTTAGGGGCGGTTTTTGAGCGCGCTATGCGGCGCTGGCTTGGCTGATGGCGACGCTGGACGCCTCTGTTGATCTGATTGATCGCTGGCTTGTGGCGACCAAATCACTTGCCGGGGCTGGCGAGAAAACTGTTGAGGCTTATCGGCGTGATTTGCTCGGGTTCACGGGGTTTCTGGCGCTGCATCTGGGAGGACCTCCCAGCCTTAACATGCTGAAATCCATCACAATTCAGGATATGCGCGCTTGGATGGCGTCTGAGCGGCGACGTGGGATTTCATCGCGATCTCTGGCGCGGTCCCTCTCAGCGGTCAAAGGGTTTTATCGCTGGTTCGGCGCACAGGCGCAGTTTGAACCGACCGCCGTTCTGGCCACCAGATCGCCGAAATTTCAGGCCAAATTACCCAGACCAGTTGCTGCGGGGTCGGCGCGAGAGCTGATCTCGACCGTCGAGCTTCAGCACCCCGAACCTTGGATCAGCACGCGCGATGTAGCCGTGGTGACCCTGCTTTATGGTTGCGGATTGCGCATCAGCGAGGCGTTGGGCCTGCCATTCAATGCCGCGCCCCTGCCCGAAGTTTTGCGCATCACCGGCAAGGGCAACAAAGAGCGTCTGGTACCCGTCATCCCCGCCGCGCGCCAAGCGGTCGCGGTCTATCTCGCGGCCTGTCCGTTAAGCTTTGAGCCGGACTCGCCGCTGTTTCGCGGCCTTCGCGGGGGGCGGCTGAACCCGCGTCTGGTGCAAAAAACCATGGAGCGCGCGCGGCTGCAAATGGGGCTTCCCTCCAGCGTGACCCCCCACGCGATGCGCCATTCGTTTGCCACCCATCTGCTCGAGGCAGGTGGTGATCTTCGCACCATTCAGGAGCTTTTGGGCCACGCCTCGCTCTCGTCAACCCAAGCCTATACCGCGATTGACAAGGCCCATTTGATGAAGGTTTACGCCCGCGCGCATCCGATGGCATAAGGTGCAAAAATGCCGCAAACCCATCTTTGCATCCGTTCAAATCTGGGCTAGAAAACCTTATGACACCTCAAATACGCGCCTTATCCGTCCATTTACTAACCGCCACCGGCGCGGTTTTTGCCATGCTGGCGATGCTTGCTGCCGTCGATCACAAGTGGAGCTTGATGTATTTATGGCTGCTGGTGGCGTTTTTCGTTGACGGAATAGACGGCCCGCTCGCGCGCAAATATGACGTGAAAACCTATGCCCCGCAATTTGACGGAGTGCTGCTGGATTTGATCATCGACTATCTGACCTATGTGTTCATCCCCGCTTTTGCCCTGTTTCGCAGCGGTCTTTTGCCGGGCTGGACTGGCTGGATCAGCATTATCGTCATCACCTTTGGATCGGCGATGTATTTTGCCGATAAGCGGATGAAAACCAAGGATAACAGCTTTGCCGGTTTTCCCGGTTGCTGGAATATGGTGGTGGTCGTGCTGTTCGTGGTCGAGCCAAATTTCTGGATGATCCTCGGGATCGTGGTGGTGATCACCGCCTCGATGTTTACGCCGCTGAAGTTCGTGCATCCGGTTCGCACCGAGCGTTGGCGCATGGTCACGCTGCCGACCGCACTGGCTTGGACAGCTTTTGCGGGATGGTCCGCATGGGTTAATTTCAACCCCGGCCCAATCGTGATTTCAGGGCTTGCGATCACCTCCACCTATTTGTTGCTTGCTGGCATTGCCATGCAGATTTTTCCGGCAAAGACGGCCTGAGCGCGGGTTCTAAAAATCCGTCGCGACACCTCCCTCTTCTTTTCGTTTGGCGACGAAGGCCAGCAGTTCTTCTTTGATGGCGTCCTCCATTGGCGGGGGTGTAAATTCGTTAAGGATATCGTTGAAAACTCCGTGCGCGCGCGTGGCCGTCCATTTTCCGCCGTCCAGTTCCCACGCCTCGAAATTGCGCCAGTCGCTGACGAAGGGTTCATAAAACGCGGTCTCGTAACGCTGTTGCGTATGTTCAACGCCAAAGAAATGGCCCTTGGGGCCGACCTCGTTGATCGCATCAAAGGCGAGGTCATCGGGCGAGGTCGCGGTGATCGACGGCTCCAGATAGCGCTGGATCATTTGCACCACCTCGCAATCCATCACGAATTTCTCGGGGCAAGCGATCAAGCCACCTTCAAGCCAGCCCGCCGCGTGATAAACCAGATTTGTCCCGCTTTGCAGCGCCGACCAGAGCGAGTTTGAGGTCTCCCACATAGCCTGACCATCCGGCACATTGGCGGCACAAACCCCCGAAGCGCGCATGGGCAGGCCGTAATAGCGCGCCATCTGCCCGGTCATCTGGGTCGCGCGCATATATTCCGGTGTGCCAAAAGCAGGCGCGCCGGATTTCATGTCCACGTTCGAGGTAAACGTGCCGAGCACCACCGGACAGCCGGGGTTGATCGCTTGCAACAGAACAATTGCCGCCAGTGCTTCGGCAATCGACAGCGTGACAGCACCGGACATGGTTACCGGAGCCATCGCCCCCGCCAGCGTGAACGGTGTAACGATCACCGGCTGGCCCATGCGCGCATGTATCATCGCCCCTTCAAGCATGGGGAAATCATGCTTTAGCGGGCTGACGGAGTTGATGTTGGTGTACATGCGGGGGCTGGCCGCAAACTCCTCATGGCTGAGACCTGCGGCAATGCGCGTCATCTCCATCACATCCTCGACTCGCGCGCGGCCAAGCGAATAGGCGTGGACCACCTTGTCAGTCAGGATCAGTTGCTCGGCCAGACAGTCGAGATGGCGCGTGCTGGGGCGAATATCAACCGGCTCAACCGGATAGCCGCCGGAAAAATGGATACAGTTGAAATACTGGGTCAGCTTCATCAGATTGCGAAAGCCCTGCATATTTCCGGTGATTTTTCCGGTCGCAAGATCCATGTAGTTCGGGGGAGACGAGACATTGCCAAACAGTACGTGCTTGCCTCCGACCGGCAGCGCGTGGCGGGGATTACGCGGCGTAATAGTGAACTCTGAGGGGGCCTGCGCCAGCATCTCCATCACGAACTCGCGCCCGATGCGCACGTTCTGACCCGAGACAATGCACCCCGCACCCGCCAGTATTTTGATCGCCTCGGGGTGCAAGAACTCGATGCCGATTTCTTCGAGTATCCGCATGGCTCCGTTGTGAATTGCCTCGATGCCGGTCGGGTCCAGCGGCTCAATCGGGCGGTCTGAATTGACGTTGATGCGCCACGGCATCTGATTTATCGCGCGCCCGGTGTCGCGTCGCGCGTTGCCAGATCGGCCTCCATGTCGTGTGCGTTTTGTCACCCTTGTCCCTCCGCTGGTTTGATCTTGCAACAAGAACAGACCCAGCGGCGGTGGCCATTTAGAAAACGACCAAAATGTCGGTATTGGAGGGAATAGCTGCTGTTAACGCGCCATTAACGCCGGAATTTCCCCGATATGTTGCAACACGACATCGGCAAAAGGCGCCAACTCATGGGCCTCGGCCATGCCGGTCAGAACGGCAACCGTCATCATTCCCGCATCGCGCCCCGAGATCAGATCATGGGTTGAATCGCCGATCATCATCACTTGAGACGGTTCCAAATTGACCGCCTCACAAAAGCCGATCTGCATACCCGTCGCAGGTTTTGCCCCAAAACCGCTGTCAAAACCGGCAATAAAATCAAATAGATAAGTGATCCCAGCGCCGTTAAGATGCGCGCGCGCCGGAGCCTCGGCGTCGTTGGTTGCCACCCCGAGTTTGAGGCCTTGGGCGCGAAACCCCTCCAGCAAGGGGATCAAAGGCACGGGCTCGCTTTGCGGCACTTCCATGGTCACTTTGTTAACGTGCGCCACAAGTTTGTCAGCCTCCCAACCCGGCGTGACCTCTATCAATGCGGCCGTTACCTCGTCAGGCGTGCCGGCGATGATGACGCTGTCTTTGCTGAATTTCTCGGTCTCGTAGTCATAGCCAAGCTGGCGCGAGATATTGGCCGCCAACAGTCGATCCCCAAAGGCGATATCGAGAAAAAACCGCTTGGCCCAGGCCCCCCACGTGGTTTGAAAGTCAAACAATGTGCCATCCTTGTCAAACAGCATCCCTTTGATTTGCTCTGTCATGGTTGGTCCCGCCCCTGTTTCGCGCGCAGGTTTCACAAACCATGTCGCCAACACAAGCGATAACGCCCCGACGCGTGAATTATTTCCGTTGGTTGACATTTTCGACCATTTAGCCGCCCATTAGGGGACTGCATTTCCTCCACCTCCAGCTATGGGAACCTTGGCAATGGGCAAGTTCTTTTCTTACAAAAATCGCCCCATGCATCTGGGGCCTTATCCGCTGGAAAAGCTGAAGCGCATAGATCATGCGGATTTGTCGGCAATTGGGCCACAAGAGCAGGTGTCGTTTCATCGAGATCACGACCCGTTATCATTGGTCAACGCCATGCAGGAATATCAGGCGATGCTTGACGCCACCCGCGAAGGCTTGGTGAAAAAAGAGCGGGCCGAGATACCGTCTGATCCTCAAATGCGTGCCAACCATCTGAAAGCGTTTGGTTATTATTGCGATGCGGCGATAGTCGGCATGTGCGCTATCCCGGACACGGCTTGGCTTAAAACCCCGCTGGTCAATCCAGATGTTGATCGGTTGGCCGAGACATTGCGCCAAAAACAGGTCAAGACTTTTGCCTCGGGAATTGACGTGATCATGGCTGGATTAAAAGAGGCCATGCGCGCCCCTCCCCAAAGCTGCAAGGCCCACGAATACGCAATCGTGTTCCTCTATGACTACCCCCGCGACCCGGAACCTGCCGAGGAGGGCTGCGACTGGCTCGGCGATGCGCAACAACAAAGAGCCTGCCTGCGCGCCGCCGAAACCTGCGCCACCCTGTCCAACTATATCCGCCTGCTCGGGGTTGGGGCGCGGGCGCATTCGGGCGTGGCTACGGATGTTCATCTTGGCCAGTTGGCGGTTGCGGCGGGCCTTGCGACGGTTGAAAACGGCGTGCTGACTAATCCGTTTCTGGGCAGCCGCTTTGGCATTGGCGTGGTTACAACTGTGCTTGAAATAGCCCCAGACCGCCCGCTTCAGCCCGGTCAAAATGCCAGCATCGGTTGGAAACTCGGGCTTGGGCAGCAGGCCAAAAATGCGTGGAACGCGGACCCGTTTGCCAAGCGCGCCTTCAAAGATGGCCCACATCCGTTTGAAACCCTCAAGCGTCGCGATGCACCGACCACCTATATAGATGAACCAAATGTGGCCCGGGTGCCAAAACGCGCCGACATGTTTGCCCGCGCTTTGTTTGGCGACCTCGGCCCAATCGCTCAGGAGGGGGCCAAGAACGGCAATTATGTGCGCAAATCGGCAGCCGCATTCGCGTTTCGCCCGACACTCGGCGCATTTTTGGTGCTGCAAGACAGCCCGGCCACCGCAAGAATCGACCCCTCCACGCTGCAAGCCGCGCGCAATGCCGCCAATCTCAAAGCCGCCTGTTATTTTCTGGGCAGCGACGCCGTCGGCCTGTCGCGCTGTCCTGACTGGGCCTATTATTCTCATGATGCGACGGGCGAGCCGCTGGCTCCGTACCACAAAAACGCCATTTCGATCATCATCGATCAGGGGCACGAGACCATGGAAGGCGCCTCGGGCGATGACTGGATCGCATGCGCCCAATCCATGCGTGCCTATTTGCGGTTCTCATTGTTGGGCGGGGTGATCGCGCAGCAAATCCGCAATCTTGGCTATGACGCGCGGGTACATTCGGTGATGGATGGCGAGGTTTTGCAACCGCCGTTGCTGCTCTTATCAGGTCTTGGCGAGGTCAGCCGCATTGGCGAGGTAATCCTCAACCCGTTCCTTGGCCCACGCCTGAAATCCGGGGTCATCACCACCAATATGCCCATGAGCCACGACAGGCCGATAGATTTCGGCCTGCAAAAATTCTGCGCGTCCTGCAATAAATGCGCGCGCGAATGCCCCTCGGGTGCAATCACCGCTGGCCCGAAACTGATGTTCAACGGCTATGAAATCTGGAAATCCGACAGCCAGCGCTGCACCACCTACCGCGTCAGCCAGAAAAACGGGGCGATGTGCGGGCGCTGCATGAAAACCTGCCCGTGGAACTTGGAAGGCATCTTTGCTGAACGTCCGTTTCGCTGGGCCGCCATCAACGCCCCCATCACCGCGCGAGCCTTGGCGCGACTGGACGACATGCTTGGCAATGGCGAGATCAATGGCGTCAAAAAATGGTGGTGGGATCTGGAGATGGAGGAGGATGGCCCCTATAAAATGTCGCCCCATGACGTCAACGCGCGCGGCCTGTCCAAAACCCTCAACCTCAAGTTTGAAGAGCAGACCCTCGCCGTCTATCCCGCCCCTCTCGCACCGCCCCCCTATGCCTATCCTTACCCTGCCGATCGCGAGGCCGGAATTGCCGCTTATGAGGCGATGATACCGGCGGATACACATCAGGCGCGCCGGGCGGATGGGCTGGCAACCGAGCATATCTACACCGCCGATCAACAAGACGCGCCGGTGGTGCGCGCGGTTCTCTCGCGGATCGAGCAAATGACTGCACGGGTCACGAAATATGAGTTTTCCATGGCCGACGGCAGCGACATGCCGCCCTTTGAGGCCGGGGCGCATATCGACGTGGTAGTGGCGCCGGAATTCTTGCGGCAATACTCCCTGTCCGGCGATCCTGCAGACCGCTCGAAATATCAAATTGCGGTGCTGCGCGAGGATGAGGGCCGGGGCGGCACCAAGCTGATGGCGCGCGTGTTCGAGGTCGGGCGGCGGGTCTTTATCTCCAAACCGCTCAACCATTTTGCGCTGGTTAAAAACGCCACCCACAGCTTTCTTATGGGCGGGGGAATTGGCATAACGCCGATGATCGCGATGGCCCATCGGCTGCATGCGATTGGTGCGAGCTTTTCTGTGCATTATTCCTGCTCAAAGCGCGAAAATGCGGGATTTCTGGCCGATTTGGCCGAATTTCCGTGGCAAGACCGGCTGCATCTGCATTTCTCGGACCAAGGCTCCCGCGCCGATCTGGCGGAAATTCTGCACTATACCGCTGGCGCGCATGTTTATACCTGCGGTCCCGACATCTATATGCAGGCGGTTTTGGAGGCGGCTAACAGCGCTGGTTTTCCAGACGAGAACCGACATATGGAGTATTTTTCGACCCCTGAGTTGCCAGAATACCAGAATTTTGCGTTTACCCTGAAGCTGGCAAAATCCGGGCGCGAACTCATCGTGCAAGCGGATAAATCTGCGACAGAGGTGCTGGCCGAAAATGGCGTCAAAGTCGACGTGAAATGCTCGGACGGAATTTGCGGAATTTGCAAATGTGGGCTGATTTCCGGCGAGGTCGAGCATCGGGATTTTGTTTTGTCAAACAAGCAGCGCGCCGACAATATTATCCTCTGTCAGTCGCGTGCTGCCGATGAAGGCGGGGTTGTCGTTGTTGATTTGTGAGGTCGCGACCGGCTCAGGTCCAGTTGACAACCTCGCCACCGGGCAATAATTGGCGCGCGATTTGCGGTCGGTCACAGGCAAGGCCGTTCGCTTGACAAAACGTGGTTACGATCCGGTCATCGGTCAAGATATAGTCAAGAACCGCGCCCAGAAAAGCCGGATCGGACGCCGATTGTTTAAGGCTGTCGGCGTCACTACCGCTTGCGGCCAAGAAACCTTCCAGCAGGTCTTGTTGTGCGCTAAGCCACGCAAGCGCTTGAATTGACAGTATTTCAGCCTGATCTTGGGTCATTTCCGCTCCGCTTGCTATTTTACTTTTACCGTATTCCTTAGGGTTTTCTTAACATTTCTCCGTCTAAAGTGAAGTCACAACGATAAAGGTCTGGCACAAAACAGGAAGGTGCGCTTTATGTCCGGTCGGATACTGGTGGTGGATGATATTGCAACCAGCCGGATGGTTCTGCGCGCCAAACTGGCGGCAGCCTATTATGATGTCATTCAGGCCGAGAATGGGTCTGAGGCGATAAAAAGTGCGCTCAAATACCAACCAGATGTTATTCTGCTAGATGTAATGATGCCGGATATGGACGGGTTTGAAACCTGTAAAATCCTGAAATCAGACCCGAAAACCAATCACATCCCTGTGGTCATGATTACCTCGGTCTGCCAACCTGCTGATCGATTGCGCGGGCTGGAATGCGGGGCGGATGATTTTCTGACCAAACCAATCGACGATCTGGCGCTTTTCGCGCGCGTACGCAATTTGCTGCGTTCCAAATTCATGCTGGACGAGTTACGGCTGCGGGATCGCACCACTCAGGAACTGGGATTGGCCGAGTTTATTACGCACGACAAGGATATAGTCCCCCCAAAGGCGCGTGTGACGCTTATTCCCAGTGATTACGAAATGGGATTGCTTTGGGAAAAGGCTCTATCGGAAAATACACCGTATTTATATAAAATTTGCGAGAACGATACCCAACCGCAAGAATTCGAGGCACAGGAACTCCCCGATGTTTATGTGATTCACGCGCGAATCGGTGCGCATGGCGACGGGCTGCGGCTGGTCTCCATGCTGCGCTCTCGTCCCAGAACCCGAAATGCCGCTATCATTTTGGTGGTATCAGATGGCGATCACGCCACGGCGGCGAAAGGGCTGGATCTTGGGGCAAGCGATTATATTTTCGACCATTTCGACCCGCTCGAGTTGGTGGCCAGACTTTCAAGCCAGATCAAACGAAAACAAATCTCGGATCGACTGCGCAGCAATGTAACCGACACGTTACGCTTGGCGGTTCTTGACCCGTTAACTGGCCTTTATAATCGGCGATATGCCGAGCAGCATTTAGGCCGGATTGCCGAGCGCGCGCAGGAAACCGGCAAGGAATACGCCCTGATGTTGCTCGACATCGACAATTTCAAGCGCGTTAATGACACACACGGGCACGTTTCAGGCGATGCTGTGTTAAAGGAATTCTCACGGCGCATACAAGAAAACCTGCGCGGTGTTGATCTGGTATCACGCCTCGGCGGAGAGGAGTTTCTGGTCGCGATGCCTGAAACTTCTGAGGAGCAAGCACGTTTGGCGTCAGAGCGTCTGCGCCAAGTGATCGAGGACACCGTTTTTCAGTGCAGCCCCAACCAAGGCGGGTTGCGAATAACCGTTAGCATCGGCGTGACACTGGGGGATCCGCTGACGCTGGATGTCGATAAGCTGATTTCACAAGCCGACCATGCGCTCTACGCTTCAAAGAGCGAAGGGCGCAACATGGTTACGCTGTTTAATTCAGCGGCTTAGTATTTGGTCGTAACGCTTTTTTCGCGCCAGACTGCCGTGGTGGACGTCGCAAATTATCCGCCATTTTTTTGCGCTCCTCGCGTGTCATACCCGATATTTGCTCAAGCAATAATTTGTGACCAAACGAGATATTCCCAGCGATAACATCCGCCTGCGACGTCAGTTCAGCTTTTACCGCACCAAGATCAAACGGCTCCGCCTCCAACCGGTCAGCCAC
The DNA here is from genome assembly GCA_013151335.1 of Alphaproteobacteria bacterium. Lineage (GTDB taxonomy): Bacteria > Pseudomonadota > Alphaproteobacteria > Rhodobacterales > Rhodobacteraceae > UBA5972. The sequence continues at coordinate 52,965 of JAADIJ010000226.1, forward strand.
AACTAAAAGTGCGGCTCGCATCACTTTTGCGCCGCTGCGAAACCCGCCTTGTTGGGCACGGGCGGATTTGCGCAATTCAACCCGGTCTTTTTTATCTAAGGCGCGATAATATGGCCGCAAACCCAGCGCTGCGATGTTGCGATCAGGTCGAAATCCGATGGGCTTCCCTTCACGCAAAAAGGCACCCGCTATCAGGCCTATAACCAAAATATTAAGACCTAAAGAAATCACCAAGACGACCTCTTTCCAGCACGGCTTTCGACGTTTAGTCCGATGGTTGTCATCTGTCATTTTCATCCCTCCACCACCAGATCATCAAGCGAGTAATAGCTGCCATCGCCGCTATCAAACCCGCTATCATTGAATATGAGATTAGCAACATTGCCAAGGCTGTCGGGAGCTGCAAATCCTGCCGACACGCCAACAACCAAGCAAAACAACAACGCCGTCGCGACCTGCCAACCGCCCAGAGCCCACCACAAACCGTGCCTTTGCCCATGGCTCTTGCCCGATCGACAAACCAATGGTCGTGCTGCGGGCTGCGCCATCTGCGCATCACTTGAAACCGCTTCCAAAAGATGAGCCGATGGTAGAGGCCGGGAAGACTTTTCCGCCTGAAAATAGCTGGTGAGGGTATCCTCATCAGGCGTGGTTCGGTCATTTTGTCGCTGTTTCATTCTTCTAATCCCAATGGTTTCTTTAGGCTGCATAGCGTGGCCTTGAGCTGTCGTTTGCCGCGCGAAATCAGGCTTTCAACAGCCTCTATGCTGACCCCGAGAATTTGCGCGATCTCCGGATTTGGCAGCTCTTCCAGATGACGCATCACCACCGCTTGGCGCTGCCGCTCGGGCAAGCCTTCAAGCGCGGATCTAAGGGCGCGGGCACGATCTTGATCTTGCATTTGCCGCTCGACACTCGGGGTTGGATCTCTGGGTTCAGCAACTTCATCAAGCCCCAGCCCCTTGCGGCGCCGATGCCGGTCGGTACAAAGATTACTGACAATCCGATAGAGCCAAGTGGTTACTTTTGCCTCTCCCTGACGCCAATTCGGGGCTATTTTCCAAAGACGCAACATCGCCTCCTGAGCTATATCTTCGGCCTCAGCCTGGTCGCCGAGAAGACGAAATGCCAGCGAAAACACCAAGGGCGTCAGCCGATTGGTCAACGCGCCCGCAGCGGCTCTGTCGCCGTTGGCATAAAGGACCAACAACACATCGTCGCTTAACTCGTTCATGGCATCAAACGGCATTTTCATAACCTGATCGCGTAGCGGTTTTTCGCTCAAAGGGCAAACCGGGCCAACCTTTATGCTGGCTGGCCCGAAAATCCGTGCGCTTATTCCGACGGGGCCTGACGCTTCTTGCGACCAAAGTCCTTTTTTGCCGTGCGCAGTTCATCGGTGGAAATTACCCCGTCGCCATTAGTGTCAAAGCGCGCGAAAAGTTTCTGTGATCCTTTTTCGCCCGGCAACTCGGCAAGGCTGATACGGCCATCGCCATCGCTGTCGCGCTTTTTGAGCAACCTTTCGACCCGTTTGGCTGCCGTCTTTTTAGCCCGCTTAATAATGCTTGCAGTCAGCTCATCCGGCGTCAAATATCCATCCGCATTTGTGTCGCGCAGGGCAAATTGTTCGCTCCGATACTGCGCGACCTCCTCGACCGTGATTTGACCATCTGAATTGGCGTCGATTTTTTTGAAGTTGAGTCTGGGGATATTGCCCCGTCCATCCTCGTTCCCACCAAGAGCGAGCGCGGGCGCTGCCGCCATCAGGCCAATGGCACCGACAGCAAAGGTTGCGACAAGTGAGGTGAATTTGCGGCTCCGCATAAGTTATCTCCGATCATCGTTTCAAGGTCGCGTCATGCTTCCTTCAGATACTCAAACGCAGCGCATCCGGTTTTCCGTCGCTGTCAGACCTAAATACTTGCGACATCCCGACGCAAGGCACGGTGTCTCAGTTCATTTTTCGCGGTTTAGGCTTAGACACATCGGATGGAAGCGACAACAAATCTTGACACGCCGCAGGTGCAGGACCGGCCGGTAAAGCAGGCGCTTTTGCGCGGCTTACGGCTGAAATGCCCTAATTGCGGCTCTGGCCCGTTGATGCGCGGATATCTGACCACGCGCGAACATTGCGCCGTTTGCGGCGAGGAATTGTTTCATCATCGAGCCGACGACGGGCCGGCCTATCTGACCGTGCTGATCAGCGGCCATATTCTGGCCCCTTTGCTCCTTTATGTTTTCGTCGCGTTTCGTCCTGATCCGCTGACAATGGCCGTGGTTTTTGGCACCGGATTTACCACCGTTGCCTTGTTTATGTTGCCGCGCCTGAAAGGGATGATCGTGGGTATCCAGTGGGCAAAACGCATGCACGGGTTTGGCGGGACCCGCTCCTGAGGCGGGTTGTTGTGGACAAATTCATTCTGAGCAGCCTATCCTTGGGCCGCAGGTAACACTCTGGAACCCCATGACCAAAACGACAATTCGCAACGCCGCAACCGTGATCATGCTGCGCGACAAATCAAGCGATCCAAAAATTCTGATGGGTCAACGTGGGGCGTCGGCGGCGTTTATGCCGAACAAATTTGTCTTTCCCGGCGGAGCGCTAGATGACAGCGACCATCTGGTGTCGCTTGCCACCCCTCTTGCCGATCAATGCATGGCGAGGCTGCGCACGAAAACCGCGGCCAATCTAGCGGAGCCGCTTATCCTTGCCGCGATTCGCGAAGTTTGGGAGGAGACCGGCCTGCTTATCGGCCAGCCCAGCGATCAGGCCAAAGACCAGATCGTGCCCGAGAACTGGCAGAGTTTTTTCGCCAACGGGGTTTTGCCGAGTGGCGCGGGAATGCGCTTTGTGTTTCGTGCCGTCACCCCCCCGGGTCGCCCTCGTCGATTTGATGCGCGGTTTTTTCTGCTCGACGCCGAGCAAATCGTCGGAGACGCGGATGACTTCTCGCACGCTTGCGACGAGCTGAGCCATCTGGAGTGGATACCCATATCCAAGGCGCGCGGCTACGATCTGCCGTTCATCACCGAGGTCGTGCTTGCCGAGGTCGAGGCCGAATTGAATGACCCAGACCGCCACGCGCGGGTTCCCTATTTCTTCAACGAAGAGGGCCGCTCGAATTTCTGGCGTTTGTAGCCGCGTGGTCTGGCTTAGGTCCAGACTGTCAGCTATATAAGTCCAGAAACGAGGGCGATATGGCAATTGGCGAAGACACATTCTTTCTGGACCCCAGTTTTCAGGGCACGCTGCAAAGCCAAATCCAGCAAATCGTCGCCTCTGCGATCTTGTCCGGGCGGTTCTTGCCGGGTGAAAAGCTGCCCTCGTCGCGCAAACTCGCAACGCATCTGGCGATCTCACGCATCACCGTGACCTTGGCCTATAACGAGCTGGTCGCCGACGATTATCTCAGCGCGACCAGCCGCTCGGGCTTTTACGTTTCCAAAACCGCGCCGGTGTCGCGGATGCCCAATATCGCGATCTCCGAGCCGGAAAGTTCGGTTAACTGGGGCCATTTCATCAATCACAAGTTTTCCGGCAGCAAGCTGGTGGAGAAACTCGGCGATTGGCGCTCCTACCCCTATCCGTTCATTTACGGCCAAGCCGACCCCGAACTGTTTCATCAATCAAATTGGCGTCTGTGTGCGCATCAGGCGCTTGGGCGCAAGGAATTTGACAGTCTCACCTCGGATTATGCCGAACGCGACGACCCCGAGTTGATCAGTTTCATCGCGCGCCACACGCTGCCAAGACGCGGTATTCTTGCGCGGCCCGAGCAAATTCTCGTGACCATGGGCGCGCAAAATGCTCTGTGGATTGTCGCGCAAATATTGCTCGGAGAGGGCCGCAAAGTCGCCTTTGAAGACCCCGGTTATCCGGGGCTGCGCGATATTTTACGTCATTTCGGCAGCCACAACACGGCCATTGCGGTCGACGAAGAGGGGATGCCGCCCGACCTGATCCCGGGCGATCTGGACGTTCTGTTCACCACCCCAAGCCATCAATGCCCGACCACCGTGACCATGCCGATGGCGCGTCGTCACGAGATTTTGCGTCTTGCGCACGCGCGCGATTTTTTGGTGGTCGAGGATGATTACGAGTTTGAGATGAGCTTTCTAAAGGCCCCGACTCCTGCGCTGAAATCCTTGGACGAGGACGGGCGCGTAATCTATGTGGGCAGCTTTTCCAAGTCGCTGTTTCCGGGTCTGAGGCTCGGATATCTTGTCGGCTCGGAGCCGTTCATCCGCCAAGCCCGCGCCCTTCGCCACGCGATATTGCGCCATCCGCCCGGCAACATCCAGCGCACGACCGCCTATTTTCTGGCGCGCGGGCATTATGACGCCATGGTCAAACAGATGCGCGATGTGTTTCATCAGCGGCGAAAAGTAATGGCCGCCGCCTTGGCAAAAACCCCGTTGACCGTTGCAGGTAGCGCGAGTTTTGGAGGGTCGAGCTTTTGGCTCCAGGCCCCGGAAACGGTTGATACCGGCAAACTCGCCACCGACCTTAGACGCGAGGGCGTGTTGATCGAGCCGGGATATCCGTTTTTTAATCGCGATGATTGCTCCCAAAACTATTGCAGGCTCGCCTATTCGTCGATTTCCGAAAGCAAAATTCCGCAAGGAATTTCACTTTTGTCTGAACATATTTTACGCTCGATCCAATAGCGTCTCTTAACCCGCGCAACCGCACTCTGGATATATTTCCGTTCGCATCTGGACCTATCGGATCATTTAGGCTTGGCCCATAACCGCATCAGCAGAGGCGCGCGGGGCCTCGAAACTTCAACTCTTTCCAGACCGCCATCAGGCCGATATTCCAAAGGATCAAACACATGAAAATGACGACCGAGGAAGCTTTTGTAAAAGTGCTGCAAATGCACGGGATCGACAATGCGTTTGGCATTATCGGTTCGGCCATGATGCCGATTTCCGATCTTTTTCCCAAGGCAGGCATTACTTTTTGGGACTGCGCGCATGAATATAGCGCCGGTATGATGTCGGACGGCTACAGCCGCGCTTGTGGTAAAATGTCGATGATGGTGGCGCAAAACGGGCCGGGAATAACCAATTTTGTGACCCCGATCAAAACCGCCTATTGGAACCACACCCCGCTGTTGCTGGTCACGCCTCAGGCCGCGAACATGACCATGGGACAGGGCGGTTTTCAAGAAGTCGAGCAGATGAATGTGTTCAAGGACATGGTCGCCTATCAAGAAGAGGTTCGCGACCCATCGCGCATGGCCGAGGTTTTGAACCGGGTGATTTTGCAAGCCAAACGCGCCAGCGCACCTGCACAGATTAACGTGCCGCGCGATTTCTTTACCAAAATCATCGATATCGACCTGCCCGCAATCGTCGAGTTTGAGCGACCGGATGGCGGCCATGATGCGGTCACGCGCGCGGCAGAGCTGTTATCGGAGGCCAAATTTCCGGTTATTCTAAACGGCGCGGGCGTTGTCATCGGCGACGCAATCGCTGACTCGATCACCTTGGCCGAGCGGCTGGATGCGCCGGTTTGCTGTGGTTATCAGCACAACGACGCCTTCCCCGGTAGCCACCCGCTGTTCGCCGGACCGCTGGGATATAACGGCTCCAAAGCGGCGATGGAGTTGATTGCGAAAGCGGATGTGGTGCTCGCGCTCGGCTCGCGGCTGAACCCGTTTTCGACCCTGCCCGGCTATGGAATTGACTATTGGCCAACCTCCGCCAAGATCATTCAGGTCGATATCAACCCCGACCGGATTGGCCTGACCAAACCCGTGACAGTTGGCATTGTCGGCGATGCGAAGAAGGTTGCGCGCGGCATTCTGGCTCGGCTGTCTGACGATGCGGGCAACGCCGGAAGGGACGAGCGGCGCGGTCTGATTGCTACGACCAAATCAAAATGGGCGCAGGAATTGACCTCGATGGATCACGAGAACGACGATCCGGGAACCACTTGGAACCAGCGTTGTCGCAATCGCGAGCCCCAGAAAATGAGCCCGCGCATGGCGTGGCGCGCCATTCAGAAGGCCCTGCCGTCGGAAGTAATTATCAGCTCGGACATCGGCAATAACTGTGCTATCGGCAACGCCTATCCCACGTTTGAGGCGGGTCGAAAATATCTCGCGCCGGGATTGTTTGGGCCTTGCGGATACGGCTTTCCGTCGATTTGTGGTGCGAAAATCGGCAACCCTGATACGCCGGTCGTTGGCTTTGCCGGTGACGGCGCGTTCGGGATCTCTATGAACGAGATGGTGTCGATCGGGCGCGACGAGTGGCCCGCCATCACCATGGTTATTTTCCGCAACTATCAATGGGGTGCTGAAAAACGCAACACAACCCTTTGGTTTGACGACAATTTTGTCGGAACCGAGCTTAACGACAAGGTGTCTTATGCGGGGATTGCCGACGCTTGCGGCTTGAGCGGCGTTCAGGTGACGACCATGGACGAGCTGACCGACACGCTTAATATCGCGATCAAGGCGCAGATGGAAAACGGGCGAACCACCTTTATCGAGGTCATGGTCAATCAGGAACTGGGCGAGCCTTTCCGCCGCGACGCCATGAAAAATCCGGTAACGGTCGCCGATGTTGACGCGGGCGACATGCAGTCGCAAGCTGGCGCGTAACCAAACCCCGAGATAATTCCGCCGCCTGCAAACATGATCCTGGCGGCGGAATTTCCCATCCCAAGGCAGGTGCCAACATGCCAGTTTCAGCGTTTTTGTCAGATCGTTCGCCCGAGTGCCCGGCGTGGTTGCTGTCAGAGGCACAGCGCCATCGCCCTCCGACTGTTGTGATCGCCAATGCGGGGGCTGACTTGCCGATGCAGGCGGCCAAAGAGGCGACCGAGGCCGGGATCATGGTTCCGGTTTTCACAGGATCGCTCGACGATATTAACCGCACAGCAGACGGGCTTGGCTGGGATATCTCCCGCTATCAAACCATAAAGGCCAGCGACGAGATCGAGGCTGGCATGGTCGCCGCCAACGCTTGCGGAGCAGGCGTGGCCGACGTTCTAATGAAGGGTCATATTTCCACTGATGTCTTTTTGAAAGCGGCTCTGAATAAAGACGCGGGCCTTCGGACGGGCGCGCGTTTGACCCATGTTTTTCACATCACGGCACCTGATAGCAGACGAGCGTTGCTGCTGTCCGATGCTGCCGTAAATATCAGCCCGGATATTCAAACCATGCAGTCCTCTACCCATGCGGTGGTTTCGCTGCTGAAAATTCTGGGCAGGAATAATGCGAAAGTGGCGTTTTTATCCGCCAGCGAAAAGCCGATGCAATCAATGCCCTCCTCGCTTGATGCGCGTCGGTTGCGCGACTGGGCCAGATCGGAAATTCCCGAGGCGCATTTCTCCGGCCCGCTGGCGCTGGACGTGATATTCTCGGCCAAATCGGCAGGGATCAAGGGCATCGGCGACGATCCCGTGGCCGGAAATGCAGACGCGATTATCGTGCCTGATATCGTCTCGGGCAACGCGATTTTCAAATCATTGGTCTATTTGACCGGGGCCTGTGCGGCGGGAGTGGTTTTCGGCGCGAAAGTCCCGCTTTTGCTGACAAGCCGCGCCGACCCTCCGGCGGCGCGACTTGCGTCTTTGGCTCTTGCGGCGATCATTACTGCCGCCAACAAGGCATCCCGATCATGATCGGCCAAACTGGCATTAGTCGGCCGAGCATAAGATTATTGCTCGTCCCAAATTTCCTGATCGCACAGCGTGTTGCCGACAGCGCAGCCCTTGATGCTCATCTTTCTGTTGGTCCCAATGATGACAGTACCGTTAAATGTCATGAATTTCGGCATGTCCGGGTGCTTCATGCTATCGCCTTGCCAAGACCCATCGGCCTGCTCTTCCATACCGTGGCACAGCTCAAAATCGTCGCTGGTGCGGCGGCAATAAAGCTTGCCTGCGTCCGTAAATACACGGATTTCCTGAGTACCTTTGCGCAGGTATGTTTTGTTGACGGTGGTCGCAGCATAGGCCGCAGTGACCGTAACACCACCGAGTATGATGGCCAAAGCCATCGCCGTTTTCGTTCCAAGTTTCATGTAATCCTCCCTTTTATCCCCACAAGCGGGTGGGGAAAACATATATTAGTTTCTCCTTAAATGCAAACATTCGCATGTAATCCCGCTGCCAGAGGCCCAATTTGCCCCATAAAACGTTGAGTATTTCGCCCGTCAGAGCGACACGTAGCCGCAAAGCGAGCAGTTTTGGGCTTGAATTCTGGACATTTGGCGCGGCAGATAGTTTAATACATTCTAATGATATAATATGTTGCTGCCCGTCGGGTATACCCACCGGAATTGAACGGCAATGCCCAGGGATCGTAAGGAATACTCATGCCTGCTTTTGACCAGCCAGACTTGGACACCTCGCCCGAGGTCTCTGACGAAATCCGCAAAACCACTTGCTATATGTGCGCCTGTCGCTGCGGCATCAACGTTCATATGAAGAACGGAAAAGTCAAATATATCGAGGGCAATCGCGATCATCCGGTCAATCAGGGCGTTCTCTGCGCCAAGGGATCGGCCGGAATTATGCAGCACCACGCGCCCTCGCGCCTGCGAGCGCCGCTGAAACGTGTGGGCGAGCGCGGCTCTGGCGAGTTTGAGGAGATCTCTTGGGACGAGGCCATGGATATGGCGCTTGGCTGGTTGAAACCTTTGCGCGAAACAGCACCAGAGAAGCTCGCATTTTTTACCGGACGCGATCAATCTCAATCGATGACCGGCTGGTGGGCACAAGCTTTTGGCACGCCGAATTATGCGGCCCATGGCGGGTTTTGCTCGGTCAATATGGCGGCTGCGGGCATCTATACCATGGGCGGCAGCTTTTGGGAGTTTGGTGCTCCTGACTGGGATCGCACCAAGCTTTTCATGATTTTCGGCGTGGCTGAAGATCACGACAGCAACCCGATCAAGATGGGCCTTGGCAAGCTGAAAGAACGCGGCGCCAAGATCATCGGCGTCAACCCGATCCGCTCGGGATATAACGCCATCGCTGATGAGTGGGTCGGCATCACGCCCGGCACCGACGGCTTGTTTATTCTGGCGCTGATCCACGAGTTGCTAAAGGCGGGCAAGGTCGATCTTGATTACCTGATACGCTATACTAACGCGCCGTTTTTGGTGAATGAGGATGCCAAGTCGCCTGACCATGGCCTGTTTTTGCGTGATGACGAGGGCAAACCTTTGGTTCTCGATCGCGCAACAGGCAAGGCGGTGGCGTTTGATACGCCAAAAATCAAGGCCGATCTCGCGGGTTCGTATCGCTATAAAGGTGCCACGCATCGCCCGGTTTTTCAGCTTCTGGCCGAGAAATATATGGGGCAAGATTGCGCGCCCGAAACCGTGGCCGAACAATGCGGCCTGTCGGTTGAGCAGATCAAACGCATCGCTGCCGAACTGGCGCATGTGGCGTTTGAGGAAGAGATCACCATTGATCAGCCATGGACCGATTGGAAAGGCGAAAAGCATGACAAAATGATCGGGCGGCCGGTTTCGTTTCATGCCATGCGCGGGATTTCGGCCCATTCCAACGGCTTTCAAACCTGTCGCGCGCTGCATGTTTTGCAAATCCTGCTCGGCTCGGTCGAGGTTCCCGGTGGCTTTCGCTTCAAGCCTCCTTACCCAAAACCGGCCACGGCCCACCCAAAACCCCATGCGGGATTTCAACCGGGCATGCCGCTTGACGGGCCGCATCTGGGCTATCCACAAGGGCCGGAAGATTTGCTGCTCAATGCCGATGGCACCGCCAAACGCATCGACAAAGCGTTCACATGGGACAATCCGCTCAGCGCGCATGGCATGATGCATATGGTGATTTCCAACGCCCATGCCGGTGATCCTTACAAGATTGACACTTTGTTCATGTATATGGCGAACATGGCGTGGAACTCGTCCATGAACACCCAAGGCGTGATGAACATGCTGACGGACAAGGACGAAAACGGCGAGTATGTGATCCCGCATATCATCTATTCCGACGCTTATTCGTCTGAGATGGTGGCGTTTGCCGATCTGATCCTGCCTGACACGACCTATCTTGAGCGCCATGATTGCATCTCGCTGCTTGATCGCCCGATCTGCGAGGCCGAGGCCATGGCCGACAGTATTCGCTGGCCTGTGGTTGAGCCGATGCGCCCCGGTCACGCGGGGGTGCGCGGCTTTCAAACGGTGTTGATCGAGCTTGGCGCGCGGCTTGGCTTGCCCGGAATGGTTAACGAGGATGGCTCGCCGAAATACAAGGATTACGCCGACTATATCCAAAACCACGAGCGCCGCCCCGGTGTTGGCCCGCTGGCCGGATTTAGAGGCAAAGACGGCAAGGGAGAGGGTCGCGGCGCGCCCAATCCAAATCAAATTCAGGCATATATCGACAATGGCGGCTATTGGATTAACCACATTCCGCCCGAGGCGAGCTTTTTCAAACCGTGGAACGCGGACTATCAAAACTGGGCGGTCAAACACGGGATTTACGATGCCGTTCAGCCTTATGTGTTCCAGCTATATGTAGAGCCGTTGCAAAAGTTCCGGCTGGCCGCCGAAGGGCATGGAGATCAACAACCGCCCGACCATCTGCGCGATCAAATCAAAAAGGTGATGGATCCCCTGCCCGTCTGGTGGCAACCTTTCGAGGATGATCTGGTCGACACCAACGAATTTCCGCTCCACGCGCTGACGCAACGGCCCATGGCCATGTATCATTCCTGGGGCACGCAAAATGCTTGGTTGCGACAAATTCACGGCACCAACCCGCTTTATGTTTCGGGCGACGTTTGGGCCAAGCATCAGTTCAAGGATGGCGACTGGGCGTGGGTGACTTCGCGCCACGGTAAGATCAGGGTTCCGGTCGCGCTGATGGAGGGGTTGAACCCCGAGACCGTCTGGACATGGAACGCAATCGGCAAACGCTCGGGCGCTTGGGCACTTGCAGAGGATGCTGTCGAGGCGAAAAAAGGCTTTTTGCTCAATCACTTGATAGACGAGCTGTTGCCCGCGCGAAAAGATGGCCATCGTTGGTCAAACTCTGATCCGGTAACCGGACAGGCGGCGTGGTTTGATCTGCGGGTCAAGATCGAAAAGGCCGAGGCGGGCAGCACTGTCAGCCATCCTGAAATCCCCGCCCAGGCATCTCCGGTTGGGCGCGGCCCCAAACATGTTGCCTACGGGGGAGAGTTCTGATGACCGCCTTGCCACAAACTACGGCCAAAAAACTCGGGCTGGTGATCGATCTGGACACCTGTGTCGGCTGCCATGCCTGCGTGATCAGTTGCAAGGAATGGAACACCTCGAACTACGGCGCGCCTCTATCTGACATGGATGCCTATGGCGTAGCTCCGATGGGGAGTTTTCTGAACCGCGTCCATACATATGAGGCCAAAAAGCCGGGATGCAACGCGCAAACTGTACATATGCC
>JAADIJ010000006.1 GCA_013151335.1 Alphaproteobacteria bacterium
CGGCGAAAACTTTCGTCAATGATATTTGCGTAAACACATTTTCGCGCTAGGCTGCCGGTCATGTTCAACCCCGCCGACCTGCCCGAAAATATACCGCTTTTCCCCCTGCCGCGCGCGTTGCTTTTGCCGCGCACGCGCCTGCCGCTGAACATATTCGAGCCGCGCTATCTGGCGATGTTCGAGGACGTTCTGAAAACCTCGCATCGGCTGATCGGCATGGTGCAACCGATGGAGACCCCCTCGGAAAGCGACGAGCCGCGCCTGCATCTGATCGGTTGCGCCGGTCGCGTGGTGGCCTTTACCGAGACCGGCGACGGGCGTTATATGATCTCGCTCGGAGGGATTTCGCGGTTTCGGATACAAAATATCGAGACCGGATTTTCGCCCTACGCGCGCGCCAATATTAATTGGGGCAGCTTTGGGCGTGACCTCGGCAAAGCCGAAAAAGACCCGTCATTTTTGCGCAAACACTTTCTCGGGCGGCTGGAAAGGTTTTTCAGCGCGGTCGATCTCAACTCCGATTGGGAGAGCCTCAAAGGGGCCGATGACGAGCTGTTGATAAACTCGCTCTCGATGCTGTGCCCGTTTGATATCGAGGATAAACAAGCGCTGCTGGAGGCCCCAACTTTGGCGGATCGACGCGAAACATTGGTGACGCTAATCGAATATGCCATCGCCAGCGGCGGCGACGAAGGGACGTTACAATGAGGGAACCTGATCAAAAACCCAGTGCTAAAATGCTAGAGGCGCTGGTCTGCCCGACCACGCTCGGCCCGCTGGTTTATGACGCCAAAAACAACGAGCTGATCTCCAAAAACGCCAACCTCGCCTATCCGATCAGAAACGGAATTCCGGTGATGCTGACCGACGAGGCGCGCGCGTTGGAGTAGCGTTCAGATCACCCGACCTTGCATCAATTTCGGCAAATCCCCGGACAGACCCGCCGCCTGCCGGATCAGCCCACGACGCAATCCCGGCAATGCGTTCACCAAACCAAGACCCAGATCGCGGCCAGCCCGAACAAGGGTATTATCGTTTGAAAACAGCTTGTTAATACCATCGGTCGCCATCGACATCGACACGGTATCAAAGCCGCGCCACTGTTGATAACGATCAAGCACAAGCGAGGTTGTGAAGTCTTCACCACGCCGTTTGGCCAAAGTCAGCACCTCAGCCAGCGAGGCCACATCGCGCAACCCCATGTTCAAACCCTGCCCCGCCAGCGGGTGCATTCCATGCGCCGCATCGCCAACAAGCGCCAGCCTTTGGCCGGTAAACTGATTGGCAACGGTCAGCTTCAGAGGATAGGCAAACCGTCCGCCCTCCAGCGAGATTTCACCGAGAAAGTCGCCAAAACACGGGCGCAGTTCGGCGAGGAAATCGGCGTCAGGCAGGCTCTTAATCCAATCCGCGCGCTCGGTCGTTTCGGCCCAAACAATTGAACAGCGGTTGCCGGGCAGAGGCAGAATTCCCAGCGGTCCTGAGGGCATAAAGAACTGATGCGCGATACCATTATGGGGCAAATCATGAGCAATCGCACAGACCAGCGCCGTTTGATCATAGCCCCAACCCATGCGCGAAATCCCTGCGCGCGTGGCGGTTCCACTGTCGCGCCCATCGCATCCAATCAGAAGTTGCCCGCGCAAAATCTGCCCATCGTCAAGCGTCACCTGCGCGCCAAGCGTGTCGGTTTCCTGCGCAACCACGCGACGTTCGTTAATCTGGGTAATCGCCGAATTATCCGCAACCGCCGTCAATAACGCGCGGCGCAAATAGCGATCCTCAAGCATAAAGCCCATGGGGCCTTCTTCGATTTCGAGGTGATCAAAATGCAAGAACCACGGCGCAGCACCTTCTCCCGCTCGTCCATCGCTGGCGATAATATCCAAAATCGGCTGGCTGTGGTCGGCAATATCGGCCCAGATGCCAAGAGCAGTCAGCATCTGTTTGCTGGCCAACGCCAAAGCATAGGCGCGCCCGTCAAAATCCCGCCCCTCAAGCCGCGCAACCGGCAAAGCGTCGATAATCGTGACACTGAAACCACCCTGCGCCAACGCGAGCGCCAACGCCGGGCCGTTCAGACCGCCACCGACGATCAGGATGTCACTTTGAGGTTTCATAGCTCTCAGTATCGCCGTTCAATCGGGATTGTCCATTGGCGAATGTGCCGCTAGCGTTGGAAAAACTCTGCAAAGGATCACGCCATGTCGGATAATTGGTTAACTCAAAGCGCAAGCGATCTTGGGCGCGGTATCGGGGCGGGCGAAATTGATCCGCTGGCGCTGACGCGCACCTATCTTGACGCCATAAATGCCCATCCGTTGCGGGATCGGATTTATTCTGCGGTCACTGAAACGCGCGCGCTGGCCGAGGCCGAGGCGAGTGCCGCTCGGGCCAAATCAGGTCAGCGTCTTGGCCTGCTCGACGGGGTGCCGATCTCGTGGAAAGACCTGTTTGACAGTGCGGGCACTGCGACCGAGGCTGGCTCGGCCTACCTCAAAGGGCGGGTGCCGTCGCGCGATGCCGAGGTGCTCGCAAACGCCACCAAGGCCGGGCTGGTTTGCCTTGGTAAAACCCATATGTCAGAGCTGGCCTTTTCGGGTCTTGGTTATAATCCGGTCACCGAAACCCCGCCTTGCGTCAATGATCCCGACGCGGTGCCGGGGGGGTCGTCCTCTGGTGCGGCAACTTCTGTAGCGTTCGGTTTGGCGGCTCTGGGGATGGGGTCCGACACTGGCGGTTCTGTGCGAATTCCGTCGGCGTGGAACGATCTGGTGGGGCTGAAAACCACCCATGGGCTGGTGTCGACGGTCGGCGTGGTGCCGCTTTGCGAGACGTTTGACACCGTTGGTCCCTTGTGCCGGTCGGTCGAGGATGCGGCGCAAATGCTGGCGGTTTTAGTCGACGATGCGCCAGTTGATTTGAGCGGAGCCGACTTGAGCGGACGACGTTTTCTGGTGTTGGAGCAGGTCGGAATGGATGATTTACGCCCCGCCCCGCTCGCCGGATTTGAACATGCCGTCAGCGCGATTGAGGCGGCAGGAGGCGAGGTTTCGCGCGGCAATATCACCGAGGTTGCCGAGGCTATGCCCCTGTCGGCTTGTCTGTTTACGGTCGATGCCTATGCCCAGTGGCAAGAGGTGATCGAGGCCGATCCAAGCCTGATGTTTGACGAAATTCTCGAACGTTTTCGTGCCGGGGCCAAGTTTAGCGGCCTGCAATATGTTCAGGATTGGATGGAGCTGCGCCGCCTTCGGCTAGGATACATTGAGAAAACCGCCGGGTATGATGCGGTGATCGTGCCGACCTCGCCGGTCTCGCCGCCCAATTTGCAGCGTCTGGCCAGCGATCACGCCTATTACGTCACCGAAAATCTGCTGGCCTTGCGAAACACCCGCATTGGCAATCTGATGGGCCTGACCGCGCTGAGCCTGCCGACCGGCGTGCCCTCCGCTGGTATCATGCTGCTGGCAGCGCCGTTTTCCGAACGGCGTTTGCTGCGCCTTGGCGCGGCGGTTGAGCGTGCTATTACCGCCTGTGGCACCTGAAAGATACGGGCACGCGATCAATCCAAATCGCCTGCACGAGACGCTTTACCGGGCAGGCGATTGCGGGTAATGTCAAACGAAACGGGGCACTTAGACCCTGTGACATGAGGCATAGATGCAGTTTCCCGAGCGGTTTTCGAACCTGCCTGAATACGCTTTCCCGCGTTTGCGCGCTCTTTTGGCTGACCATCAGCCGGGAGGACCCGAGATCGCCATGTCGATTGGCGAACCCAAACATCCGATGCCCGATTTCGTCGGCGAGGTCATCGCGGCGCATCTGGAGGGGTTTGGAAAATACCCGCCAAATGATGGTTCTGCTGAGTTGCTCGCGGCCATTTCTGGGTGGATCAAGCGGCGCTATGGCATCGACAAGGACCCTCTGCACGAGATCATCGCCCTTAGTGGGACGCGCGAAGGTCTGTTTAACGCGGCCATCGCTCTTTGCCCGGAAAAGAAGAATGGCAAACGCCCCAAGATATTGATTCCAAACCCGTTTTATCAAGTTTACGCAGTCGCATCCCTGGCCGTCGCGGCTGATCCGGTGTTCATTTCCTGCCCGGCGGCGGGGGGATTTTTGCCTGATCTTGACGGAATTTCGATGGCCACGCTGGAGCAAACCGCGATTTTTTATCTGTGCTCGCCGTCAAATCCCCAAGGGGCGATTGCCTCGCGTATCTATTGGAAAAAACTCATCGCGTTGGCTGAAAAATACGATTTCCAGATTTTCGCGGATGAGTGTTACTCCGAGATTTATCGCGACACACCCCCGCCGGGGATATTGGAAATCGCCCAAGAAACCAACGCCGACCCTGAGCGCGTGCTGGCATTTCACTCCCTCTCCAAACGTTCAAACCTGCCGGGACTGCGCTCGGGCTTTGCGGCAGGCGGTGCGAAATCTATTGCCGAGTTGAAACGATTGCGCGCTTATTCCGGTGCGCCGCTTCCCCTGCCATTGCAGGCGGTCGCCGCGCACGCATGGTCTGACGAGGCGCATGTGAACCTCAGCCGTGATATTTACCGCGAGAAATACCAGATGGCGGACGAGGTATTTGGCGACGTGCAGGGCTATCTGTCGCCCGAGGCTGGCTTCTTTTTGTGGCTGCCGGTGGATGATGGCGAGGTGGCGGCCGTGAAACTCTGGCGCGAAACCGGCGTTAAGGTTTTGCCGGGGGCCTATTTGGCGCGCGAGGTTGACGGGGTCAATCCGGGAGCCGCCTATATTCGGGTCGCCATGGTGGCCGAAAAACAAGACATGCAGCGCGGGCTTTTGGCCATTCGCGACTGCATTTATTAACGAGAGCGGGGAACGATGGCGTATCAGGTCAGACGACGAGATCCACTGTTGGAAAGCCACATGTCCGAGGCAATCCGGCGGCGCGGCAAAGAGCTGCTCGGCGTGTTGATGCTGGCTTTTGGTGTGATTATCGTACTGCTCTTGGCCTCTTATGTGCCCGAAGACCCAAGCTGGCTTAGTGCGACCGACGCGCCGGTGCAAAACCTGCTTGGCAAATTCGGGGCCTCGCTTGCCAGCCCGTTATTTGTGACAATCGGCTGGGCCTCGTGGGGGATTGCGGCGGTTTTGCTGGCATGGGGAGCGCGGTTTTTCTTTCATAAAGGTGATGAGCGTTTCTTCAGCCGGATCATCTTTTCGCCCATCGTCATCGCGATTGCCGCGATTTTCGCCTCGACACATGCGCCATTTGCAAGTTGGGGTCACTCTTTTGGCCTCGGAGGCCTGTTTGGCGATACCGCTTTGGCGGCGGTTCTGGCCGCATTGCCGCTTGAGTTGACCGCATCGCTGAAACTGGTCAGCGCCAGTTCTGGCGTTGCAATGCTGGTGCTAACCGGATTTGTGCTCGGTCTCAGCCGGTATGAATTGCGGGTTATGGCCCGGTTCATGCTGGTCGGCGTCATCCTCTCTTACGCCTCTTTGGCCAGCCTTTTGCGGTTTTTCGGCCTGCGCGCAGGTGAGGCAGCACATGCGGCCAAGGACAAAATCCACGAGCGGCGCGCCAAGACCGAAAGCGCTGCTGCCGCCGGTCGCGAGTTTTCGCCTCCTCCGGCGATGGTTCCGGCCAAGCCCGTGCAAAAGGCTCCACGTTTGGGATTTGTGCGCCGTGATCCGACCCTTTCGGCTGAAACCACGCGACCCGAGCGGCCGCTCGAACAACCTCCCATTGCCCCAACCCCAAGTCGCGACCGGATCGGGTCGAGAATTTCCGATGCAGTGCGCAAACGTCGACAAGCCGCCACCGAGGTTTCGGTGGAAACAGCACCGGTCAGGCCCACGGCCCACCCCTCGCAGGACGCCTATTTTCAGGATGAAACCGTGTCGCTGGTGGCCGAGCCAAGCCGTCATCCCGCGCCAACGCCGCAAAGCAACGCGGTGGTTCAACACCGCGCAACCCGCCCTGTGCGCACCAGTCGCAAGGCCGCCGCCGAGCAACAGCCAACCCTCGCGTTTGAAGAGGATAAATCCGAGTTTGAAACGCCGCCCCTGAACCTTTTATCCAGCCCCTCCAGCATCGTGCGTCATCATCTGAGCGACGAAGCGCTAGAGGAAAATGCGCGCATGTTGGAAAACGTGCTCGATGATTACGGCGTCAAAGGCGAGATCGTTTCGGTGTCGCCCGGCCCCGTGGTCACCATGTATGAATTAGAGCCGGCACCGGGTCTCAAGGCCAGTCGGGTCATCGGCTTGGCCGACGATATCGCCCGCTCGATGTCGGCACTGTCGGCTCGGGTTTCGACGGTGCCCGGACGCTCTGTGATCGGTATCGAGCTGCCGAATGTGCAGCGTGAAAAGGTGCTGCTGCGCGAAATTCTGGCGTCGCGAGAGTTTGGCGATTCCGCACAAAAGCTACCGCTTGCGCTTGGCAAAAATATCGGTGGCGATCCGATTGTGGCCAATCTCGCCAAGATGCCGCATCTGCTGATCGCGGGAACCACCGGCTCGGGCAAATCCGTGGCGATCAACACCATGATCCTGAGCCTGCTTTACAAACTGTCGCCGCAGGAATGCCGGATGATCATGATTGATCCAAAAATGCTCGAGCTGTCGGTCTATGACGGCATTCCCCATCTGCTCAGTCCGGTCGTGACCGATCCCAAAAAGGCGGTTGTGGCGCTGAAATGGGTCGTGGGCGAGATGGAGGAGCGTTATCGCAAAATGTCCAAAATGGGCGTGCGCAATATCGACGGCTATAACAGTCGGGTCAAAGAGGCCTTGACTAAAAGCGAGAATTTCAGCCGCACGGTTCAGACCGGATTTGACGACGACACCGGCGAACCTATCTTTGAGACCGAGGAGTTCAAGCCCGAGTCTATGCCCTTTATCGTCGTCATCGTCGACGAGATGGCCGATCTGATGATGGTGGCGGGCAAAGAAATTGAGGCTTGTATTCAACGGCTTGCACAGATGGCGCGGGCCAGCGGCATCCACCTGATCATGGCCACACAGCGCCCGTCGGTTGATGTGATTACCGGCACGATCAAGGCCAATTTCCCGACGCGAATCAGCTTTCAGGTGACCTCGAAAATCGACAGCCGCACCATCTTGGGCGAGATGGGGGCCGAGCAATTGCTGGGCATGGGCGACATGCTTTATATGGCGGGCGGGGGTAAAATCACCCGCGTTCACGGCCCGTTCGTATCTGACGAAGAAGTTGAAGAGATAGTGAACCACCTCAAGAGCTATGGCACGCCCGAATATGTGTCCGGCGTGGTCGATGGCCCCGATGAGGACAGCGAAAGCAGCATAGATCTGGTGCTTGGCCTTGGCGGAAACACCACTGGTGCCGATGCGCTGTTTGATCAGGCCGTGGCGATTGTGCTGCGCGACCGCAAATGCTCGACCTCCTACATCCAGCGCAAACTGGCGATCGGCTATAACAAAGCCGCCCGACTGGTGGAGCAGATGGAGGATGGCGGTCTTGTCAGCGCGGCCAATCACGTCGGCAAACGCGAAATTCTGGTGCCCGAGGGGCAATAATCCGCCGCCGCCACTCGATTCATCCACCCAAAGGGTACACATCGCAAAACTGGGCGCTATATGTTGGTTATGGTATATTTTCGCTTGTTGCTCGCGCCCTTGTTGGCCCTCGTCCTCTCGTTGCCCTTGATGGCCAAGGAAATTCCGATTGGCGAGATTTCGGATTTTCTTAACAACCTGAAAACCGCTAAAGGCTCGTTCACGCAGATCAACCCTGACGGCACTATTTCGACGGGGCGCATATTCATCCATCGCCCCGGTCGGGTGCGGTTTGAATATGACCCACCTGACCCGGCTTTGGTGATCGCGGGCGGGCGTAAAGTGGCGATTTTTGACGGTAAATCAAACGAGCCACCGCAGCAATTCCCGCTGAGGCGCACGCCACTTTCGGTCATTCTGGCGCGCAATGTCGATCTCAGCCGCGCGGATATGATCACCAACACTCGCAGCGACGATGTGTCGACCACCATCACCGCCCAAGACCCCGAACATCCCGAAATCGGCTCTATAGAACTGGTGTTCACCGCCAATCCGGTCGAGTTGCGTCAGTGGCTGATCACCGATGAGGCAGGCAGTCAGACCACGGTCATACTCAACAATATGGAGTTCGGGATCGACCTCAAATCCTCGCTGTTCAGCATTCCAATTGAGATGCAAAAGCTGAAGGTCTCGCCGTAATTCAGCTCGCTTTTGCACATTCTGAAAGCTGGGTTTTATATAGCTTTGAGCGCGCGCCAACCTGTTTTGCTATACGCAACAACCAGCGCTTATGGCGAAAGGTCTTGCGCTTATAACCCGCATGACCGTCATGATAGGCCAGATATTGCCGCCGCGCGTCGGTCTTTTTGATCCCCAACCGCTTGTTTGACTGGTCCATATACCAGCCCATGAAATCAACCGAATCGGCAAAATTATCGCGCTTGGCCCCTCTAAAGCCGGTGTCATCACGATACCAGTTCCAGGTGCTGTCAATCGCCTGCGCATAGCCGAAAGCCGACGAATCCCGTCCCATTGGAATGACACCAAGCTTGAAGCTCAAGGGCGTGCGAGCCTGTCCTTTGAACTTGCTCTCTTGATAAATGACCGCGAGTTGAACATGGACGGGAACCTGCCATTTGGCCTCGACCGCCTGCATGGATTTATACCAGCCGGGGCGCTCCTGAACGATGGTGCAGGCGTTATCGATATTTTGCGGTGGCGGCGTCACTGCCGATCCACAGGCGGTTAGCAACAGCAAAAGGGAAAGTCCCGCATATGATCGCATCAAATTGGTCCGCCTCGGATGTTTTTCCCACTCTACGCGGTTTCAGAGCCCGCGCGAAACAATTTTCGCGCTTTGCTATAGCAAGAAAACCAGTGTGACGGGGATAACCAAGATCGAAACCACCGTGGAAACCACCACCAATCCCGCGACCGATTGCGCGTCTGCCTGATATCTTTCCGCCAACAAGTATGACGTAACTGCAACAGGTGTGGAAATCTGCAAGACCAGAACCGCGAACGCAATTGGCGGCAACTCAAGCCAGCGACCGACCATGACCGCGATCAGGATGCTTATGGCCGACTTGAGGATCGACAGCAAAACCGCGCGACCAATGCTGGCAAGATGCAGGCGCGCCACGGCAACTCCGAGCGTGATCAGCATCAACGGAATGGCCATCTGGCCGGTCAGCTCCAGCGCATTTGTCAGCCACAACGGCGTGCTCCACCCCTGAAAAAGAAACAGGCCACCAAGCAGAGAGGCATAGACGATCGGCTCTTTAAGAACTTTGGTCAGGCTCTGCCCTCCGCTGACCAGCCACACGCCAAACGTGAAGGAATAAATCGCCATTACCGCAAAGATTACAACTGCATATCCCAAGCCAGCCTCGCCAAAAGCGAACAGCGCCAAGGGCAGACCGAGGTTGCCGGTATTGCCAAAAATGATCGGCGCGAGGTAGGTTTGCACCGGCAGACGGAACAGGCGCACCAACACAAAAGCCGCCACGCTCAGCGCCGCATAAGAGGCCACCGCCGCCAGCACCACCTCGCTTAGTGCAGCCGGGGCAACCTTGGCCTGCATCAGGGAAACAAAGATCAGGCTGGGCACGCCGAGGTTCATCGCAAGCTTGGTAACAAACTCGACCCGATACTCGCCACCGACCCGAACCCAGATAAATCCAATGCCGCCAAGCAGGAACACCGGGGCGACAATCTGCAATACTTCAAGAACAATTGGCACGAATTGTTTCCCCGAAAAATACCCGAAACGAGGCTCCCACGAGTGGACAGCGAATCAGCCAAGGTTTATTAATAATTGTGGGGGATGTGTACCAGTGATGTTAAGAACAGAAGCAAAATATTCGATTGGAGAGGTGGTTCGCCACAAAAAGTTCCCGTTTCGGGGCGTGGTGTTCGATATTGATCCGGTTTTCTCTAATTCCGACGAATGGTGGCAGGCAATCCCCGAGGAAAGCCGCCCTCGTCGCGATCAGCCATTTTATCATTTGCTGGCCGAAAACGACAGCTCCTACTATGTGGCTTATGTGTCCGAGCAAAACCTGATTGCCGACCAAACCGGTGAGCCGGTCAGCCATCCCGAGGTCTCTTCGATGTTCAGTTCCTTGCGCGATGGCAAATACGATATGGAAGTGCGGATGCATTGAGGCATAAGCCTTCGCTCTGTCTTTCGCGCGAATTGCCTACCCACAGATAAACTCGGTGACCCACATGCCCGAACCAAGAAACCCTGCCTTGACGACAGGGTTTTGTCTTGGTTTTGCCTTTTGTAGTCCCCGGTGTCTCGGATCTGGGTGGGGGCTGATTAACCGAAACACCGGGGTGAGCCTTCGCTCGCTACAGGATCAGGTTTGCCTGTCAATCAGGGCGCAAATCTCAGGGCGCAAATCGGGGCAAAAACCGGCTTTTGCAAGGCAAACCCCCTCAATTTGGAAACAGATTGTTTTTGTTTTTAATCAAAGTGTTACCCATAAAAAATGCCCCCGTTTTGACACAGGGGCAGGGGTTCTTCTCATTTGTAGTCCCCGGTGTCGCGGATCTGGGTGGGGGCTGATTAACCGAAACACCGGGGTGAGCCTTCGCTCGCTACAGGATCAGGTTTGCCTGTCAATCAGGGCGCAAATCGCAAATCTGATCGGAAACGGGCAATTTCTGGGCATTCAGTGCATTGTTGGAAATGGTCAGTTTCCTCACCGGAAACAGTCGTGAAACGCGGCAGAATAGACTGGAAACTGTGCCAATCGCTTGATTTATGCGTAAATCATCGACAGACTGACGTTATGAGCTTTGAAAATACAACGCATGTTTTTCGGCCCACCGCCCCCTTGCAGCAGGTCAGCTTTCATCGAACCGAGCTTGCGGTGATTCTGTCGCTATACGGGCGCATGGTCGCGGCGGGGGAGTGGCGCGATTACGCGATTTCCTGCCTGACTGAGGTGGCGATTTTTTCGGTGTTCCGACGCACGGCCGAGCATCCGATGTACCGGATCGAGAAACGTCCGAAACTCGCCACCAAGCAAGGTCAATATCTGGTTTTGGGTATGGATGGACGGATTTTGAAGCGTGGAAACGACCTCAAATCAGTGTTGCGGGTGTTGGAGAAAAAGCTGATCCGCGCAGTTATTTAAACAGTTAGAGACCTCTGCGTAACTCATCGATTCCCAAGGTGATCTGATTTTGCTATTCTTTTGCTATGCAAAAATCATTTTCGACCCAACCCGAACT
>JAADIJ010000129.1:0-6610 GCA_013151335.1 Alphaproteobacteria bacterium
ACCCGCCTCCCCCGCTATTTCAAACGCGGAGGCCGATCCGGGTCCATCCCCGGCGCGCTGGCAATCGGTTGCGTCATCGCAGGCGTGGGTTTTGGCACCTCGTATTTCAACGCCACCTTGTCGAGACGCGCGCATATGGGATCGTCCAGATCGAAAAACGCGATGTCGAGCATGATTTCTGTGTCGCTAAAACTCACCGCCTCATTGGCAATCGCCGCCAGCGCTGCCTCTGCCTCATGCGGCGCGTTCACAAAAGCCAGCAAACGGCTTTTCTCGCCACCTTCGTAGATCACCCCGGCTAGATAAGCGTGATCGGCCAAACCGACCGCACTCACTAGTTTTTGGTCGAGCGCGCGCAGGAACTCCTCAGGCAAACCGACCGGCACATGCACCTCGCGCGGCTGGCCCCTGACGCTTTTGATCTCGCTGGCCAGCGCCTGATTAAGCCATTCCACGGCCTCGTCCGGTATCAAAATGCTCGACGGCGCAACCCCGAGATTGACCCCTAGACCCAAGCTCTGCCCATCCAGCATCTCTGCGATTTTTCGCCCAGACAGGGCCACGAACGGGGTCTCGGTTTCGGTGAACTCGACCATGCGCGCCTCGGTGTCAAACACCAGCACATAGGATTTTTCATCGACCGGAAACACCTCCGGCGCAACCTGATCACCGTTAGGTTCGGACTTGAGCATCATGAACAGCTCGCAATCGGCGAGGCGCTCGTAAAACCGCAGGCGAAATCCGGTGTGTTCGGGATCAGCGGCCATCCGGCCATGGGCGTAATCAAGTGGGGTCGTGATTGCGGGTGCCATCGGGCGCGACCCTCCTTAACTAAGAAAATTAACCACCAGCGTCACGCCAAGCAATATGGCGATCCACAAGACCATTGCGCCGGTCGGCCATATGGACGCGATGCGCCCCTCCGGCCCGTGCGAGCGGTAAAGCTGGCGCACGATCCCGCCACTCCAACGCGACCACATCCCGGCCCCGCGCGCCCATACACGCGCAACCACCGGACTGCCCTTGGTAATCAAACGCGGGAAAAACCGGCGGTAAATCCAGTCGGTATCAAGGTTGATCGCGCGAATTTCCGGCGGGTGAATACCGGTCTTCATCAAGATGGCAAAGGCCAAGAGCGCAAACATCAAGAGCTGAAGTTGGTCGATCACATGGCCATAGGTATAAGGCTGATACTCCACCGCATAGGGCAAAAGCGCGTAAAGCTGCTGCGGGAAAACGCCGATATAAATGCTCAACGCTGCTGCCGATCCCATCGCCAATTGCATGTGCAGGGGCGCTTCTTTGGGGCGCAGGCCGCTATCATGGCCAAAAAAGGTGAAATAGGGGATTTTGATGCCCGAATGGGACAAAACCCCGGCCGAGGCGAACACCAGCGCGGCCCAGACATAGGGATAGCCATTGCCCGCAGCCTCGCCCAGCACCAAAGATTTGGTGACAAAGCCGGAAAACAGCGGAAACGCCGAGATCGAGGCCGCACCGATCAGGCAGAACGTCGCCGTGCGTGGCATGGTGCGATAAAGCCCGCCAAGTTTCGACGCTTTGGAGGTTCCGGTGCGGTAAAGCACGGCCCCCACGCTCATAAACAGCAACGATTTATAAAGGATATGGGCGACCGCGTGGCTGACGGTGCCGTTCAGCGCCATCTCGGTGCCGATGCCGATCCCGACAACCATAAAGCCGAGCTGGTTGTTGAGACTATAGGCCAGAACCCGACGCAAATCGTTCTCGATCTCGGCCATGAACACCGGGAAAACCGCCATAACAGTCCCGATATAAATCAAGATTTCCGTACCGGCAAACCCCCGCGCCAGCGCGTAAATCGCGAGCTTAGTGGTGAAGGTCGACAGGATCACCGTCCCGGTCACGGTCGCGGCCGGATAGCCGTCTTGCAACCAGTTATGCAGCAAGGGAAACGCGGCCTTGATGCCGAAAGACAGGAAAATCAGCCAAGTCGCCGGGCTGCCAAGGGTCATTTTGGTAAAGGCAATGCCGCCGGTCTCGCGGTAAAACAGCACCACCCCTGCGATCAGCAAAACGCCAGAGCCGATCTGCACAATCAAATAGCGCATGCCCGTGTGATACGCGCCCTCGGTGCGCCGCGCCCAGATCAGGAAAACCGACGCAATCGCCGTGCCTTCCCAAAAGAAAAACAGCGTAATCAGATCGCCCGCGAACACCGCGCCAATGGCCGAACCGGCATAGAGGAGCGACGAAACCTGCTGCACCGGATCGCGCACGTGCCACGCATAAAGCGTGCCTAAAAAGGCGGCAAGGCTGAAAATCAGGCCGAAAATGCGCGACAACTTGTCAACACGCATCAGCTCCAGATCAAAGCCGAACAGGCTGACCTGCTGCAGGTCGCCAAGCTGCAAACCCCAGATTTGCACCCCGGCAACCACCGGAATAAGCAGCGAGGCGATGACGCGCGCACGCCCTTGGGGCAGCAAAAACAACAGGCCCGCACCGATGAAAAAGATGAACACGGTGGGGATTTGATCAATCTGCATGATAATCCTCCCGACCAAGCTCGGCCTCGGGATAGGCCTCGCTATCGATGACCTTGTCGCCGTAATAATCCTCATCGCGCTTGATCAAAACGCGCATGCCCTTGGCCAGCAGAATGAGACCGGTAAAGCCGAAAAAGCCGAACACCGAGAAAAATCCCTGAATGTTTTCGGCCTCAACTTCGGAGTAGTTTTTGTAAGTAAACGCCAGCCCGAGCAAAATCGCACAGATCACGATCAGGCCCCAAAATATCAGCCGTGGCCCCCAAGGGCGGTCGATCCACAGGAACAAATGCGCCAGCGCCGGGAATTTCTCGTCATGTTTTGCGTCGCTTCTGGGGGGGCGATTATTCATCAAACTCTCCTCACTGACTGACAATTGGTGACAGGAACGACACGATTGAGCCTGCGTAGAAAAACAGCAATATGGTGCCGGTCGCGGTCAATGCGGGCGGTAACCACACCAAGAACGGAGCCTCCGCCCTGACGGCATCCTTGCCAATTTCCGGGTTATTGCGGAAAAATCCCCGCGCCACAATCGGCAGAAGATAGGCGATATTCATCAACGAACTGATCATCAGGACCGCGAACATCACCCATTGCTTGGCATCCGCCGCCCCCATCAGCAACAGCCATTTGCTCCACGAGCCACCAAACGGCGGCAGGCCGATGATCGACAACGCTCCGATCAGGAAGGCGCCAAATGTGATCGGCATGATCCGGCCAAGGCCGTTAAGCTGGCTGACATTGGTTTTATGGGTCGCCACATAGATCGAGCCCGCGCACATGAACAGCGTGATCTTGGCCACGGCATGCATAACGATTTGCAAGCCTGCGCCCAGCACCCCCATCGAGGTCGCCAGCGCCAGACCGAGGGTAATGTAAGCAAGCTGGCTGATGGTAGAATAGGCCAGCCGCGCCTTGAGATTGTCCTTGGTCAGAGCGATCACAGAGGCCGCCATGATGGTAAATGCCGCCACCCACATCAGCCAAACCGACGCGCCGCTGCTGGCGAGAAAGTCAATGCCGAAGATGTAAATCCCCACCTTAAGCAGGGTGAAAGCCCCGGCCTTGACCACCGCGACTGCATGGAGCAGCGCGCTCACTGGCGTGGGCGCAACCATCGCCGCAGGCAGCCAGCGGTGAAACGGCATCAACGCCGCTTTGCCAATGCCAAACGCGTAAAGCGCCAGCAACAGCGCCACCGCTCCGCCAGCGATATGCCCCTCCAAAATACCGCCCTTGGTGAAATCAAGCGTGCCGGCGATGGTGTAGGTCCACACGATGGCGATGATTTGAAAACTGATCGAAGTGCCCATCAAAATGCCCATATAAGTGCGCGCGCCGCGAATGGCCTCGGGCGTGCCTTTATGGGCGACCAGCGGGTATGTGGTCAGGGTCAAAAGCTCGTAAAACAGGAACAATGTGAACATGTTAGCCGCAAATGCGATCCCCATCACGCTGGCAATGGCGACCGAAAAGGCGGCAAAGAAACGCGGGTGGTGCTCTTCTTTATTGGCGCGCATGTAGCCGACGCCATAGATATGGGTGAGAATCCACAGACCCGAGGCGAGGATGGCAAAAAGCAGGCCCAGAGGCTCGACACTAAAGGCGAAATCCAGCCCCGGCATCACCGTGAATAGGGCCATCGTCTGGGTGGTGCCATTGCCCTCGTTAACCAAAATCACCAGCACCGAGGCGAAGGTCGAGATTGCCGCCAGCAAGGTCAACCCGTCGCGCAAATTGGGCCGCGCGGCAAACAGCAGGTTGCTCACCATCGCCACCAGCGGGATCAGCATGCTCAACACTATGGCCGTGTTTGTTTCCACGTCTCGTCCGCCCTATTGCATGCCGCTCGACCCGGCCATCAGCCCTTGGGCTGCGGTCTGGGCGGCGGTTAGTGTAAGCTCTGTGTTAAGCCCGAAATAGATCGTCGACAGGGCCAAAATCCAGATCGGGATCAGCATCGAAAGGGGCGCCTCGCGCGTCGGCGTGTCCTCGGTGACGGGTTTGAGATACATGGTTTCAACCACCTGCCACACATAAATCACCGCCAGCAGCGACGACAAAAGCACCAGCACCGCGATCGGCCACCAGCCTTTCTCCAATGCGGCCTGCACCAGCAACCATTTGCTGATAAATCCGGCAGTTCCCGGCACGCCGATCAGGCTGAACCCGGCAATAACCACGGCGGCACTGGTCCACGGCATGGTTTTGCCAACGCCTGAAATCTGCGTCAGAAAAGAGCCTTTGCCGCGCATCACAAACGCCCCCACGCCCATGAACAGCGCAGCTTTGGTGATGCCGTGATTGAACAAATGAATGATGGTCGCGGTCAGGCCCGCTTGGGTCATAAAGCTGATGCCAAGCAGCATATAGCCGATTTGCGCGATACTGGAATAGGCCAGCATCCGTTTGAAATCGTTCTGAAAAATCGCGATGAACGAGGCGGCGAACATGGCCAGCAGCGCGAAGGGCAGGATGATGAACTCCAGCGTGTTGGTCTCGCCCAGAAAGCTCGGCTGGAACACTGTGAACATGAACCTGAGCAGCACATAAACCGCGACTTTGGTGGCCGTAGCCGCGATAAACGAGCTGACGGCCGATGGCGCATAGGTATAGGCGTTTGGCAGCCACAGATGCAGCGGATAGATCGCGACTTTCAGGCCAATCCCCACGACGATAAACGCAAACGCGGCGCTGATGGTGCGATTGACCCCGTTAATCACGATTTGGTCGGCCAGATCGGCCATGTTAAGCGTGCCAGTGGACATATATAACAGCCCAAGCCCGATCACGAAAAACGTGGCGCCGATGGTGCCCATGATGAGGTAATTATAGGCCGCCGTGAGCGCTCTTTTATCGCGATAAGAGCCTTGGGCCACCAGAACATAGGTCGAGAGCGAGGATATTTCTAGAAACACGAACACGTTGAACGCATCACCAGTGATCGCCACGCCTAAAAGGCCGGTCAGGGCCAGCATGAAGGCGGCGTAAAACAGGGTATGATGGCGCTCTGGCACCTCGGTTTTAAGGCTCTCGCGCGCGTAAGGCAGGATGATGGCGGCAATCGCCGAGACCAGCAGCAACACCAGCGCATTGGCGGCATCGACGCGGTACTCAATCCCCAAAGGCGGGGCCCAGCCGCCGAGTTGATACGAGATCACGCCGCCGTCAATCACCTGCATCAGCAGCAAAAACGCCACCACCGTGGACGAGATCGAGGCCAGCATCGCCAGCAACCACGCCAGCCGCCGACTGCCCAAAAGCACGATCAGCGGGGCGGAGACGAACGGCACCAAAATCTCCAGCACCGGCAACTGGTCTTGCAGGGTCAGGGCCACTCGCTGAACGGTCTCGACAGCCATTACGCCCGCCCGCCCATGGCTTGGCCGTATTTCAGGTTTTCGGCGTGGGCGAGGTCGCGTTCTTTAATCAGCAGGGCGTCTTCCTCGATGGTATCAAACTCCTCGCGGATACGCACGATCAGCGCCAGACCAAGCGAGGTGGTGGCAATGCCGACCACAATTGCCGTCAGGATCAGCACACTGGGAAGCGGGTTGGTATAGACAACATTGGGGTCGATTTTCATGTCTACGGGAAAGATCGGGGCGGTGCCCCCGATAACCTTACCCATTGAAATATAAAGCATAAATACCGAGGTTTGAAAGATATTCAGCCCGACGATCTTTTTGACCAGATTGCCCTTGGCCACCACGATATAAAGGCCGGTCATCATCAAAACCGTGAACAGCCAATAGTTGATATGGCCGACAACAAAGGCCCATGTGAAGTCGCCCATTGTCACCACTCCTCATCGCTGATGATCGGGGTGCGCGCGGCGAAGGCGTAGTAAATCGCCAGCATCACGCCGGTGACGGTGATGCCGACGCCAGCCTCGACAAACAAGATGCCGAGCTCTTGGCCATGGGCCGGATCTTCGGGGGCGAACACCGTGTAATCAAGATAGGCATAGCCGAAAAACAGGCTGTAAATACCGGTTGCCGCATAGATCAACACGCCAAGCGCCAAGAGTTTGTGCACGAGCCACGGCGGGAACACTTTCTCGGCTTGCGCGCGACTGA
>JAADIJ010000129.1:6623-16947 GCA_013151335.1 Alphaproteobacteria bacterium
AAAACCCCCGCGTAAAGGATGAAGGCCACGGCCATGATTACCCCGGCCTGAAAGCCGCCGCCGGGCGAATAGTCGCCGTGAAACTGTACATAAAACGCAAACAGGATGATCGCGCCGACCAGCAATTTGGTGACCACGCGCAAGATAAGGTGGTGGCGCATCAGGTGCTCTCCCCAAGATTTTTGTCGCGTTTGCGGTCGCTGTCTTTGTCGTCGCTATCGTCCTCATTGTCGCCTTTGCGTCGCCTGCGTCGCAAGCCGCTCAGAAGCAGCAAAACCCCGATCCCTGCGGTGAACACCACGGCAGTTTCGCCCAGCGTGTCAAAGCCGCGATAGCTGGCGAGAATAGCGGTCACCACGTTGGGCACGCCGATTTCTGACGGGCTGCGAGCCAGATATTCCGGCGCTACATGCAGTTGCGCGGGCGCGTTGGGATCGCCGAAATTGGGCATATCAAGGGTGCCGTAGATCAGCACGGCTCCGACCACCACCACCACGAATAATGGCAGGGCTGCCGAGCGGGTCGATGCGCGCTCAAACCGTGAGGTCAGCGCCAATGTGCCCAGCATCAGAACGGTGGAAATCCCCGCGCCAACAGCCGCCTCGGTAAAGGCCACATCGACCGCGTCAAGCGTGACCAAAAGCAAGGCCGACAGCAGGCTGAACACGCCTGACAGCATCACAATCGCAAACAGGCTGCGCATACGCACAACCGCCAGCGCGGTGAGCACCAGCATGGCAAATAAGACGATATTGATGAAGGTTTCTATGGTTTGCCCGCCATTGATTTATCTGTGAACTGCGCCATCATTATGCCTCGGATTTCGGTGTAGATTTAGGCTCAGATTTAGGTGCAGCAAGGCCATCCGCCTCTTTGGGCCGCAAGCCCGACACCAGCGCAGCATTGGCCACCGCATGGGTTGCGGTCGGGCCGGTGATGAACAAAAACACGCCTATAATCAATAACTTGACCGAGATCAGCGACAATCCCGCCTGCAAGCCCATGCCCAGCAGCAGTAAAATCATCCCGCCAGAATCGGTGATCGAGGCCGCATGCAAGCGCGACCAAAAATCAGGAAACCGCACCGTTCCGACCGCGCCGATTATCGCAAAAAACGAACCGCTCACGATGAACACCCAGCTCAGAATATAGATAATCGTCTCAATCATATGCTGCTCCCGTCATTAACGCTCTGGGCCTGAGTGTCCTCGGTCAGGCGCGGGATGTCTCCGACTGCGCGGTAGCGAAAAAACTTCAGAACCGCGATGGTGCCGACAAAGTTGATCAGCGCGTAAAGCAGCGCGATATCAAGGAAATCCGGGCGGCCATTAAGAAAGCCCAAAACGCCGATAAACAGCACCGTATGGGTGCCAAACGAATTCACCGCCAGCACCCGGTCATAAAGGGTCGGGCCAGCGTAAAGGCGCACCAACACCAGCGCCATAGCGATAAACAGGGCAATCGCGGCCAGAGCAAACATCAGGCACCACCCTCGTCTGTCGAGACGCTTTCTGTTGTGCTCTCGGTAATGCTGACGCGCCGATCCATGTCGGCAAGGGCGGCCATATCCTCGGGCGAATAGGCCAAAGCGTGGACCAACAAGCTGCCCGGCTCGGTCTCCACCGTGATGGTTCCCGGCGTGAGCGTGATTGAATTGGCGAAAATCACCTGCCCCAGATCAGTGTTTTGACTGTAAGGCACGGCGAACAGGTGTTGGCGGATCGGCATTTTGCGCGACAGGATGATCTTGGTCACGATCCAGTTGGCGCGCCCGATCTCCACCAGCAGCCACAGGATATAGCCGACAAAGCCAAACGGGCGCAGCCGCATCTGGACCTTGTCACCATCGACCCGGTCCATCCGCCAGCCGACAAACAAGACCACCAGCACAGAGCCGAGCGCGAACCCGATCATCAACGGCTTGTAAATCCCCGACATCAAAAGCCAGAGCCCTAACAAAATTACCCCGGCCATCACGGTTCGCACGTTGAATTTTCCACCCTGCCACAATCGTCTCGCACAGTCGCGGATCTCTGCCTTGGTGTGGCCATGTGGCCAACAGTGGCCGCTTTGATCCGGTCTCATGCGTACATAGGTAAGAATGGCAACCGTGTATAGTTCCCGCGCGCAAAAAATATCCAAATAGCCCTAATATTCGCGCCCAATTCGCGCCACTATTGGTGAATATAGTTGCATAAAGGGCCATAAGGTCGCCATAATACGGCCAAACAGCTCCAGCGTAGAAATTTGGCCGTTAGGAGTTGAGCAACCAGCTTGTGCTAACAACAGGCGAATGGGCGAAAAAACGAGCGGGAAATTTTCCAGATGCTGGAATTTGTGAATGTCTCCAAGTCCTTTTGGACGGGCAAACAGCGCAAGGTCATTCTGGATCAGGCGTCGTTTCGCGTGGAGCTGGGTAAAAGCATGGGGATTCTCGCCCCCAACGGCACCGGCAAAACTACCCTTATCAACATGATGGCCGGGCTGGAAAAGCCCAATGAGGGGCGGATCATTCGCACATCACGCATCTCGTTTCCGCTTGGCTTCATGGGCGGCGTGGTCAGCAAGCACAGTGCCACCGAAAACGCCCGATATATCGCGCGCCTTTACGGTCTTGATCCAGATTATGTCGAGGCGTTTTGCCGCTATCTTACGGACATCAAAGAATATTTCGACATGCCCGTGGGCACATTTTCCTCGGGTATGCGCGCGCGGTTCTCATTCGCATTGATGCTGGCGCTGGAGTTTGACATCTATCTGATCGACGAGGGCATGCCCAGCACCACGGATGTGGATTTCAACCGCCGCGCCGGTTCTATCTTGCAAGACCGGCTGGCCTGCTCGACCGTGGTTATCGTTTCGCATCAGGCAAAAATATTAGAGAAATTCTGTCGCTCGGCGGCGGTCCTCAGGGACGGCAAGCTGATCATGTTTGACACGCTAGAAGAAGCAAAGCAGTTATATAATTATGAAGCCCAAAGCTAAGAAATTTCGCATTCGGCGCAGCGCAACTCCGAGCGGGGTCAGCGGCCCAACCCGCCCGCAAACCGCTACTCACGAGGCCGCCCCGTCCGAAACTGTGATCGAACATCGGGGCCACGCACACCCCCCCGATCGCGGACCAAGCTTGCGCCCGCCCGGCGACGGCCTCTCCCCCGACGAGACCTCGTTTCTCAGCCCGCGCGAGGAAATCGAGAAGATCAAACAAGAAGGGCTGACCGGACGCCAGTTGCGCATGGCCCGGCGCGAGGCCCAAAAACACGGGCTTAGCGCCTCCAGCGATCTGGACGCAGTGCGTCTGCTGCGTAAAAGCGGGGTTGATCCGTTCAAGCGCAGCGATCTGCTGGAGCTGGTGGTGACCGATCAGGGGGAAACCTCGCAAAACCTGCCCGCCGCCATTCGCCACGCCCCGCCGCCCTCGCCGCATATTCTGGACCCCAACGAGCGCGCGCGCGAAGTGCAAAACATCCAGCGCGATCTGGCCAAACGCCGCCGCCGCCGCCTTACTCTGTTGATGATCAAGCTGGGGTTTTTCGTGTTCATCCCGACCTTTCTCGCCGGGTACTACTATTACCGCATCGCCACGCCCATGTATGCCACCTATTCGGAATTCGTGATCCAGAAGGCGCAGTCAAGCGCGCTCGGGGCAGCAGCGGCGGGTCTGTTCTCGGGCACGAGCCTGGCCACTTCGCAGGACTCCATCACCGTTCAAAGCTATCTCAACTCGCGCGAGGCCATGCAGCGTCTGAACAAGGAACAAGGCTTCAAGGCGCATTTTCAACAGGCGTTCATCGACCCGATCCAGCGGCTCGATCCAAACGGCACCAACGAGGCCGCCTACCGGATCTATAAAAAGCGCGTGAAAATCGGTTATGATCCCACCGAGGGCATCATCAAAATGGAGGTGGTCGCCGCCACGCCCAAAGCCAGCGCCGAGTTCAGCAAAGCCCTTATCAGCTATGCCGAGGAGCAGGTCGATCAGTTGACCAAGCGTCTGCGCAGCGATCAGATGAAAGGCGCGCGCGAAAGCTATAAAGAGGCCGAAACCAAGCTGACAGAGGCCAATCAACGGGTGCTGAGCCTGCAAGAAAAGGCCGGTGTGGTCAGCGCCGAAAGCGAGCTGGCCCTGCAAATGCGACAGATCAGCACCTTTGAGCTGGAGCTTAAGAACAAACAACTTCAGCTTGCCGAGCTGCTCGACAACCCGCGCCCCAACCGCACCAAGGTCAATATCGCCAAAAAAACCATTGTTCGTCTGGAAAATCTGGTGCGTGACATGCGCGATGCGTTAACCATTGGTAAAAAAGGCTCGAGCTCAATCGCCAAGGTTCAGGGCGAGTTGGTGATTGCGCAGGCCGACGTGGCGACACGCCAGTTGATGCTCAGCCAGTCGCTGCAACAGCTTGAAACCGCACGGGTCGAAGCCAATCGCCAAACCCGTTATCTCTCGCTGGGTGTGCGCCCGATTGCGCCTGACGAGGCCACCTATCCCCGCGCGTTCCAAAACACAATCCTCGCGTTTTTAGTGTTCGGGGGGCTTTATCTGATGGCCAGCCTGACCGCTTCGATCCTGCGCGAACAAATCTCGGCCTGACAGATGAAAACCATTGATATCAAATCCTTAACCATCGGCAATGACCGGCCGCTAACCCTGATCGCCGGTCCGTGCCAGCTTGAAAGTCTCGATCACGCCGAGATGATTGCCGGCACCCTCAAAGAGGCCTGCCAAGCCGCCGGGGCCGGGCTGATTTTCAAAGGCTCGTTTGACAAAGCCAACCGCACCTCCCTTGGCGGTGCGCGCGGTTTGGGCGTTGAAAAGGGGCTGGGTATCCTTGAAACCATCACGCAAAAATTCGACCTTCCGGTCCTCACAGACGTCCATTCGCCCGACCAATGCGCCGAGGTCGCCAGCGTGGTCGACGTGCTGCAAATCCCCGCATTCCTGTGCCGCCAGACCGACCTGTTGCTGGCAGCAGGCGAAACCGGCGCGGCGATTAACGTCAAAAAAGGCCAGTTCCTCGCCCCGTGGGAGATGCCAAATGTGGCCGAAAAAATCGCCTCCACCGGCAATGCGCGCATCATGCTGTGCGAGCGCGGCACCTCATTTGGCTATAACACCCTCATCGCCGACATGCGCAGCCTGCCAACCATGGCCAAAACCGGCTATCCCGTGGTGATGGACGCGACCCACTCAGTGGCCCAACCCGGCGGCAAAGGCACCTCCTCGGGCGGGCAGCGCGAGTTCGCCCCGGTGATGGCCCGCGCTGCCGTGGCACTTGGCGTGGCCGCCGTGTTCATGGAAACCCATGAGGACCCCGACCGCGCGCCCTCGGACGGCCCCAACATGATCTACCTGCACGATATGCCCGCCCTGATCAACAGCCTGATGGCGTTTGACCGGCTGGCCAAAGCTGACCCGATCTCTATTTGAAATCCCTTTTCTTCGGAGAAACCCATTGCAAAAACCTCATGATAAAGTCACCCAGAATACGTGGGAGTTTCTCAGCGAGCCGATGATAACCCCCACCGGATTTCGCGAATATGACGCGCGCTGGAAATACCCGGACGAGATCAACCTGCTCGGGATCACCGCCCTTGGCCTAGGCCTTGGCACCCAGATGTTCGAGGCGGGGATTGAGCCAGTGATCGCCGTTGCCAATGATTACCGCGACTATTCGCTGACCATCAAAAACGCGCTGATGCTCGGCCTGATGCAGGCGGGAATTCACGTGCGCGACATCGGTCCTGCGATCTCGCCGATGGCCTATTTCAGCCAGTTTCATCTGGATGCGCCAGCGGTGGCCATGGTCACGGCCAGCCATAATCCCAACGGCTGGACCGGGGTCAAGATGGGGTTTGAGCGCCCCCTGACCCACGGCCCCGACGAGATGAACCGCCTGCGCGACATCGTGCTGAACGGGGATGGTATCGCGCGCGATGGCGGTAAATACGAGCGGGTCGAGGGCGTGTTTGACGCCTATCTCGACGATCTCTGCGGTGATTTCAAAATGTCCCGCCCGCTTAGCGTAGTCTGCGCGACCGGCAACGGCACCGCCTCGGCCTTCGCGCCGCTGGTGCTCAAACGTATCGGCGTCACTGTGATCCCATCGCACAATCGGCTCGACTACTCCTTCCCCCATTACAACCCCAACCCCGAGGATATGGCGATGTTGCACGACATGGCCGAAAGCCTGCGCGCCTCGGGTGCCGATCTGGCGCTTGGCTTTGACGGCGACGGCGATCGTTGCGGTGTTGTCGACGACGAAGGGGTGGAGATTTTTGCCGATAAGGTCGGGGTAATTATGGCCCGTGATCTAGCCAAAATTTACCCCAATTCCACCTTCGTCGCCGACGTGAAATCAACCGGCCTGTTCGCCTCTGACCCCGAGCTTTTGAAATACGGGGCCAAGGCCGACTATTGGAAGACCGGCCACAGCCACATGAAGCGCCGAGTGAAGGAACTGGGCGCGCTGGCGGGATTTGAGAAATCCGGCCATTATTTCTTGGCCGAGCCTCTGGGTCGCGGCTATGATTGCGGCATGCGGGTCGCTGTTGAGCTGTGCAAGCTCATGGACCGTAACCCTGACAAGAAAATGAGCGATCTGCGCAAGGCTCTGCCGCTGACGTTTTCCACGCCGACCATGTCGCCCCATTGCCCTGACGGCGAGAAATACGCGGTGCTGGCGCGAATTGTCACGCGAATTCAAGAGCTTGCCGATAATGATGGCGCGCTTGGTGGCCAGAAAATTACCAATGTCGTGACCGTGAACGGCGCGCGGGTCATGTTAGAGAACGGCGCTTGGGGCTTGGTTCGGGCCTCATCCAACACGCCAAATCTGGTGGTGGTGTGCGAAAGTCCGGCCAGCGAGGCCGAGCTAAAGGCGATTTTTGACGATCTGGACGCGATCATTCGCACCGAACCCTCCGTGGGGGAGTATGATCAAACCATCTGATCAGGAGAGGTAGTTCAACCTTAAACCACCTGTCCAGCAGCCCAACCCGAGGACCAAGCCCACTGGAAATTATAGCCGCCGAGCCATCCGGTAACATCGACAACCTCGCCGATAAAATAAAGGCCGGGCACCTTTCGCGCCTCCATCGTGCGGGCGTTAATTTCGTTGGTCGAAACCCCTCCACAAGTCACCTCGGCGGTGCGATAGCCCTCGGTTCCGGCAGGGTTTATGGCCCAGTTGGACACCAGATCCGCCAGCCCCCGCAGCTCGTCCTCGGTCAGGTTGGCGAGGGTTTTGCCGCCGCAATACCCCTGACACAACATCCGCGCCAAGCGTTTTGGCAACACCTCACTCAAAACCGTCGCCGGCACCTGCCCGCCCTGCCCGCTCTTTCGCGCGCGAAAAAACTCGTACATGTCCTGACCGGGCATCAGATCAACCGAAATCGCGCGCCCCTCGCGCCAGTAAGACGAGATTTGCAAAACCGACGGCCCCGACAAGCCGCGATGGGTGAACAACAAACCTTCGCGAAACTGCGCGTCAGATGTGGCAACAATCGCATCAACCGACAGACCGGCCAGCGGTTTTATCTTGGCCAGATCGTGCGGCGCGAAGGTGAGCGGAACCAACCCCGCGCGGGTCTCCTCCACCGCCAGTTCGAACTGACGGGCGATGTCATACCCAAATCCGCTCGCGCCAATTTTGGGGATCGACAAGCCACCAGTGGCAATCACCACCGAGCGCGCTTTGACCTCGGTTCCGGCGACTCGCAACGTAAAGCCCGATTTATCGCGACGTACCTCTCCCACGTCTGAGCGCAACCCGATCTCGACCCGCACAGCCGCCATGCCGCGCGCAAACATCTCGATGATCTGCGTGGCGGAACCGTCACAAAACAACTGCCCCAATGTTTTTTCGTGCCAAGCGATCCCCTCGGCCTCTATCCGGTCGATAAAGTCCCACTGGCTGAAGCGCGAAAGTGCTGAAATGGCGAATTTGGGGTTTTGCGACAAAAACGCCTCTGCCCGACAGTCAAGATTGGTGAAATTGCACCGCCCACCGCCGGAAATTCGGATTTTCTCGCCAAGCGACTTGGCATGATCCAGCAAAAGCACCCGACGCCCGCGCGCTCCGGCCTCGACAGCGCACATCATTCCAGCCGCCCCGGCCCCGATTATCACCACGTCAAACTCTTGCATAGCGCAGGCAATAGCGCCGCGCGTCTAATTCTGCAAGCAACGCATTTTGGGCTTGATACGTGTGCGCGGGTCTCGTAAATAAACCCGCACGTTGGGATGTGGCCTAGTGGTAGGGCAACGCTTTTTGGTAGCGCAGATCGTAGGTTCGAATCCTACCATCCCAGCCAACCTCTTTTCACCAGTGTCGCAAGAGCCGCGTGGGTCGGATTTGGCCAAAATAGCCCCACCTGCCGCCCCAACTCGAGTGTCCCGGACAGGCCCTTCATCTCTCCCTTCGGCTATCCAGCAGCACACCCCACCACAGGTGTCCCTGGGAACCACGAGGGCAGGCGACTTGGGCCTTCGAGTATCGTGAGACCATCCAGCAGCAACACCGTGCCTCCTTGGGCCAGAGTAGGGGCCACCCAGCAGAGGTCAGGGGCTATGGGGAAAGGGCCCCTCCCAATGGGGCTTAGTATGATAGGTAGGTAGGTAGGGGAAGGGCGAAAGAATAGGGATAAGTAATGGATAAGAAGGAGAAAGGACGTTGTTTGATTGTCCTTTCTCCTTCGGTTGTTGTTGTTTGTAAAGGATAATAATTCTTCGATAGTCGATAGTCGATAGTCAAGCAGGAGCAATCACCTTCTTTCGCTCCAAGTAGCCTTTGGTCCGCTCCAAGGCACGAACCTCAACATAGTCCGCCCGAAGCTTCTCCCCCTCAAGGTCATCCAGACCCACGAAGTTCTGACTGACCGCCAGCGACACCCCCAGCACCGCCTTGCTGGCCAAGGACATAGCGAGTTTGAGCAGCAGGGAGTGGTTGTAGTCGATGATGAAGGAGTCGTGGACGCACAGGACGGGCAGGTCTTTGATGGCGCACCAACGCAGCACTCTCTCGGCAATCTGGCTGTCGATGTGCATCAACCGGATGCCTTGGTCAGCAAAGAGGGATGGACGAAGTTGCGGTGTTCGACGGACAAACTCCTCCAAAATCCTGTCCAGCTCGTCGTTCGTGAACCGTTTGCCCGGGTCGCCCTTGGGGTAGTTGTCGCGAAAGGCACGAAAAGCAGTGGTCCGGTCCTTGGCGTTGATGGCGGTCAGAGCAAGGTACTTGAGGTACTTGCGCTGGGTGGTTCGGTCCACCCCTTCCAAATAGCCCTCGGTCAGGTCGTAGGGGTCGCCTTCAATCGGTCCGGCACCGGCCTCAATGCTGAGAATGTTGATGTGCTGGGCCCGATAGTCAACCTCCACCATCGGGACGTCGTTGATGTGGATTTGCTTCCTGAGTTCCGAGTCAATCTGCTGCCACCAGCCCCCGTAGTAGCGACCGTTGAGGTCCCACCTTCCACGGGAAAAGACCCTGCGGACAAACTGATTGGACGGGCCGATGGGGAGACGTTGGACCCGTCCTGCCCTCGGGCCTGTGGTGATTGCCCGGTCCACGAAAGGTTGGTCCAAGGTGGGAATGTCAACGAAGGTTCTGGCCAGTCGGTCGTTGTAGGTCCTCAGTTTCCTGCGCATCTTTCGGGTGTCCACGGTATCCTCGTACTCGATGGGCTTACCATCCTCGCCCCTGAGAATGACGCACTCCCGGTCCTTGCTGTGCCCGATGTCCCCAAGGCCGAACTTTGCCCGGTGGAACAAGGCCTGCAGGGGAGTAGCCGCTCGTATTCTGGCGTTCCTGTTGGCCATTGCGCCCGGACCGGAGAAGCTGCCCGGAGACAGGTCAATCAGGCCCAGCTCGGCAAGGTGGTGGACATACTCGACGATGACCTTGGACAGGTGCAGGGCGTTGTAGCGGCTGTTCGTACGCCATTCGCTGTTATTGAGGTGAACGCCAATGGCCAACTCGGGGTCCGTGGTCCACGCCACATACAGGTCCAGCAGCAGGACCTTGAGTTGGTCCTTGTGGCGGGTCTTGGGTTTGGGGCCACGGGTGCTTTTGGTTGCCCAAGGCTGGAAGTGCCGGTCCCACAGGTCGTTGATGAGGGCACGGACCTCGGGGTGGTCGGACCAGCGATGGACGTCGATGGGGCGAGAGTGGTGGGGGTCCAGCAAATTATTACAACTCTCTTCGACAGCAGTTGGCCAAGACTATTTCTTTGAGGCCCCAGCATAACCCAGCGTTTCGGCCCGACTAATTGGATTTGGGCATAGCTGGGCGATTTGGGTAGCCAGTTTACGGCTGTTTGG
>JAADIJ010000120.1:0-10153 GCA_013151335.1 Alphaproteobacteria bacterium
ACCGCGTTTGCTTTGGCTAAACGCTTGCGCAAAATCCCGGTACGCGCGGGCGTTTGCGACGGATTTATCGGCAATCGAATTCTGGCCAACTACCGGCGAGCGATTGACTATATGATGGAGGACGGGGCCTCGCCCTACCAGATCGACGCCGCTTTGCGCGATTTTGGCTTTCCTATGGGGCCGTTTCAAGTCAGCGATCTGGCGGGCGGCGATATCGGCTTTGCCACACGAAAAAGGCTCGCGCCAAACCGCGATCCGGCCCAGCGTTACGTCCACATCGCCGACCGGATTTGCGAGCGTGGCTGGTTCGGGCAAAAGACCGGACGCGGCTATTATATCTATGAAGATGGCGCGCGAATTGGGGCCGAAGACCCGGAAATCCTCGCCATAATCGACGAGGAACGCCAGCGCGCCAATATCAAGCCGCGCGCGTTCTCAGCCACCGAAATTCAAGACCGCTATCTGACCGCGATGATTAACGAGGGCTGCAATGTTTTGGCCGACGGAATCGCGCTCAGACCGCTCGATATCGATGTGACCTTGCTCTACGGCTATGGCTTTCCACGCTGGCGCGGCGGGCCGATGAAATACGCTGATATGATCGGGCTGAAGGTTATTTTGGCGCGGATTAACGACTACGCCAAGGAGGATGCCCAGTTCTGGCAAGCATCGCCTTTGCTGGTCGAAATGGTCAAAAACGGCCAGACATTTGATGATTTGAACAAATCCAAAAGAGGAGGGTGACATGGATCTGGCCTATTCAGACGCCGAGCGCGCATTTCAATCAGAGGCGCGCGCGTGGCTTGCCCAAAACCTGTCGCCCGATTTGTCCAACAAGGTGCGCAAGGGCCTGCACCTTAGCAAGGCGGATATGGAGGGCTGGCACGCGACCCTCAACGCCAAGGGCTGGCTGGCAAATCACTGGCCGGTCGATCTTGGCGGGACCGGATGGTCGCCGGTTCAGCAGCACCTGTTCGAGGAGGAATGCTGCGCCGCCTATGCCCCGCGCATCGTGCCGTTTGGCCTCTCGATGCTGGGTCCGGTCTTGATAAAATACGGCAGTCAGGCGCAAAAAGACCACTGGTTGCCGCGCATTCTTGATGGCTCTGACTGGTGGTGTCAGGGTTATTCCGAGCCGGGTGCTGGCTCTGATCTGGCGAGTTTGCAGACCAAAGCCGTGCGCGATGGCGACCATTATGTGGTTAACGGCCAGAAAACCTGGACCACGCTGGGCCAGTTTGCCAACATGATTTTCTGTCTGGTGCGCACCTCAAGCGAGGGCAAAAAGCAGGAAGGGATCAGCTTTTTGCTGATCGACATGGAGACGCCGGGTGTCGAGCTGCGCCCGATCCATCTGCTCGAAGGCACCCACGAGGTTAATGACGTGTTTTTCACCGACGTTCGGGTGCCGGTTGAAAACCTTGTTGGCGAGGAGAACAAA
Source organism: Alphaproteobacteria bacterium (assembly GCA_013151335.1). Classification (GTDB taxonomy): domain Bacteria; phylum Pseudomonadota; class Alphaproteobacteria; order Rhodobacterales; family Rhodobacteraceae; genus UBA5972. The sequence goes on from JAADIJ010000120.1 coordinate 1,442, forward strand.
GGCTGGACCTATGCCAAGTTTTTGCTCGGCTACGAGCGCGCGGGCATTGCTGGCGTCGGTTTTTCCAATGCGGCCTTGCGAGAGCTGAAAACCATCGCCAATGACCAGATGCGGGCGGGGCGAAAGCTGGCCGATGACCCGCTGTTTGCCGCACGAATGGCGCGGGTAGAGATCGAGCTTGAGAACATGAAAACCACCAATTTGCGGGTTCTTTCGGCGGCGGCCAAAGGCGGCGCGCCGGGGCCGGAAAGTTCGATGCTGAAGATCAAGGGCAGCGAGATCCGCCAAGAGCTTGACAGTCTCAAGCGTCGCGCGATCGGGGCTTACGCCGCGCCTTTTGTGCCGGATGCTTTTGAGCCGGGGTTTAACGGGCCAAATATCGGGCCGGATTACGCCGCTCCCATCGCTCAGCAGTATTTCAACAACCGCAAAATCTCGATTTTCGGTGGGTCGAACGAAATTCAGAAAAATATCATCTCCAAGATGATTGTGGGGCTGTAAATCATGGATTTTGAACATTCAGACGAACGAAAAATGCTTGCCGACACGCTGGATCGTTGGGTTTTGCAGGACTATCCATTGGCCGCGCGTCTCACGGCGGGGGCCAGCGAGCTTGGCTATGCGCGCGACAAATGGGCGAGCCTTGCGGAGCTTGGCGTGATTGGCGCGTTATTTGCCGAGGAAGATGGCGGTTTTGGTGGGCATGGGTTTGATTTAAGCGTTGTCTTTCAATCTCTTGGACGTGGGCTGGTGGTAGAGCCTCTACTGCAAAGCGGGGTTCTCGGAGGCGGGGCCGTCGCACTTGGTGGCGGTCAGGCGGAGCTGATCGAGGCGCTTATTTCAGGCGAAAAACAAACCGCGCTGGCCCATTTTGAGGCGAGTGATGGTGGCGAGATCGACGCGATTGAGGCCGTTGCCGAGAAAACCCGGGACGGCTGGCGCTTGCGCGGCCAAAAAGCCGTGGTGCGCAGCGCTGCCAGCGCCGATTTTCTGGTGGTTTCGGCAAAATCAGCGGCGGGGGTCTCGCTGTTTATGGTGCCATCTGACAATGGTGGGCTGAGCCTTCAGACCTACCAAACCATCGACGGGGGCAGCGCTTCGGAGGTGTTGCTTGACGCCGTCGATCTGCCTACCGACGCCTTGATTGGCACAGAGGGGCAGGGCGCTGAAATCCTGACCGAGGTGCTTGGGCGCGGGGTTTTATGTCTGTGTGCCGAGGCCCTCGGCCTGATGGAGGTGATCCGCGATATCACGGTGGAGTTCTTGCAAACCCGCAAACAATTCGGCCTGCCGATTGGCAAGTTTCAGGCCCTACAGCACCGGATGGCCGAGATGCTGCTGGAGATCGAGCAAGTCAAATCGGCGGTGATCAATGCGGCTGACGTAGTGGACACGCCGGGCCGACCGCGCGAGCGAGCTTTGTCGGCGGCTAAATATACGGTCGGGCGCGTGGGTAAGCTCGTGGCCGAAGAGGCGATCCAGATGCATGGCGGCATGGGGATGACCTGGGAATATCCGCTCGGCCATTTCGCCAAACGGCTGGTGATGATTGATCATGAGCTTGGCGACGAGGACCACCATCTGACCCGTTTTATCGCGTTGGGTCGTGCGGATGGTCGCGCAGATGGATGACCCCGCGATCATAGAACGCCACGGTCCGGTGTTGAAAATCATCAACAACAACCCCTCCGCGCGCAATGCCCTCACCGTCGGATATGTGGCCGCGTTGATGGAGGGTCTTGACCGCGCGCGCGACGACACCAGCATCAGCGCGGTGGTTTTGGCCGGAGCGAGTGGATTTTTCTGCGCGGGAGGCGATCTTAACGTGCTGATCGAGCGCCGAGAGATGGAGGTGGAGGCGCGCATCGCCTCGATCAACGTTCTGCACGACGCGATCAAGGCCATCCGCGCTTGCCCCAAACCGGTGATCGCTGCCGTGGAGGGCGGCGCGGCCGGGGCCGGGGCCTCGATTGCGCTGGCGTGTGATCTTGTTGTGGCCGCGCGCGATGCATATTTCGCGGTGTCCTATTTACGGGTCGGGTTAACGCCGGATGGCGGGGCGACGGCGTTTTTGTCGGAATTCGCGCCGCGTCAACTGGTCAACGAGATCCTGATGTTTGGCGATAAAGTCCCCGCCGAGCGGTTGTTTCAGCTTGGGGTGGTGAACCGTTTGACCGATGCTGGCAGTGCCGAGCAGGAGGCACAGGCGCTGGGCGAGCGCCTTTATCAATGTGCGCCCAAAGCGGTGGCGGTGGCAAAATCGCTGGCACAGGACGCGCGCCAAAACGACTTGGCAACCCAGCTTGATTTGGAGGCGCAACAGATGGCGCGCGCGCAAGGTGGGGACGAGGCGGCAGAAGGGATCTCGGCGTTCTTGGAAAAGCGTTCCGCTGATTTCACACGGTTTCGCAAATAGCAGCACGCGGCACCGACATTTCGCTCTTACGCTTTTGATCTGCTTGCTCTAAGCCACGCGCGACACAGCACAGAGGTGTAAAACGATGGCGCGTTCCTTTTCGTTTCAGATCAACAAAACCGATGGCAAGGCCCGAACCGGGGTGATCCACACTGCGCGCGGCGACATCCGCACGCCTGCCTTCATGCCGGTTGGAACCGCCGCCACGGTCAAGGCGATGATGCCCGAAAGCGTGCGCGCGACCGGCGCCGACATCCTGCTTGGCAACACCTATCATTTGATGTTGCGCCCCGGTGCCGACCGGATGGAGCGTCTTGGCGGCTTGCATAAATTCATGAATTGGGACCGCCCGATCCTGACCGATTCTGGCGGTTTTCAGGTGATGAGCCTCAATGATCTGCGCAAACTGACCGAGGACGGGGTGACGTTTAAAAGCCATGTTGACGGCTCGACCCATCATCTGACGCCGGAAATCTCGATGGAAATCCAGCGCAAGCTTGGCTCTGATATCGTGATGTGCTTTGACGAATGCACGCCTTATCCGGCGACCGAAGCGCAAGCGGCGGAGTCTATGCGCCGCTCCATGCGCTGGGCGGCGCGGTCGCGTGATGCGTTTGGCGACCGGCCCGATCACGCGCTGTTTGGCATCCAGCAAGGCTCGGTTTTTGCCGATCAGCGCGAGGAGAGTGCCGAGGCGTTGCGCGCGCTTGATTTTGACGGCTACGCCATCGGCGGGCTGGCGGTCGGCGAGGGTCAGGCGGCAATGTTTGACGTGCTGGATTATGCGCCCGGTCAGCTCCCTGACCAAAAGCCCCGCTATCTGATGGGGGTCGGCAAGCCCGACGATATTGTCGGCGCGGTTATGCGCGGCGTTGACATGTTTGACTGTGTTTTGCCGTCGCGATCAGGGCGAACCGGGCAGGCGCAGACGCGAATGGGGGCGATCAACATCAAAAATGCGCGCCACCGCGACGATGCACGCCCGCTTGATGTCGCCTGCACCTGCCCGACCTGCCAAAACTATTCGCGCGCCTATCTGCATCATGTGTTTAAGGCGCAAGAGATCATCTGTTCGATGCTGATGACATGGCATAATCTTCACTATTATCAAGAACTTATGTCCGGTTTGCGCCAAGCAATCAGCGAGGGCACCCTGTCTGAGTTCGCAAATAGTTTCCACGAGGCGCGCGCATTGGGTGACATTTCCGAGATTACCTAAGCGATTTTCGCGCCGCTGCACGAGCCATATCGCACGGAAATCAAGGGAAAATACTGACTTTCCCTGCTTGCTCCTGACCGGACGGACGGGCAGACTGCCAGCCAACCGAGTCGGTCTCCAAGGCTTGACAGCACCTGTCAGCCTCCCCACGTGATAGAACCAGACCGATACGAAATTGGCCAGATGCTGCCGGATGCTCCGGGGTTGGAGCCGGTTTGCTTAACAAGGAATGAATATGACCGACGACACCCGCACGACATATCCGGTTCTCACCCTGCGCGAGGTTGTGGTTTTCCCACATATGATCGTACCGCTGTTTGTGGGACGCGACAAATCCGTGCGGGCGCTCGAAGAGGTGATGGGGGACGACAAGGAAATCCTGCTGGCCTCGCAGATCGACCCCACCGTTGACGACCCCACCGCCGAGGGGATTTACAAGGTCGGCGTGCTGGCAAATGTGCTGCAATTGCTCAAGCTTCCCGACGGTACGGTCAAGGTTTTGGTCGAGGGCGGACGGCGGGTTCGGATCACCGAATATGTTGAAAACGATGAGTTTTTTGAGGCCTACGCCGAACCGATGGAAGAGGTTTACGGCGATCCGGTGTCCGTGAAGGCGCTAACGCGCTCGGTCGTGTCGGAGTTTGAGCGCTACGCGAAGCTTAACAAAAATGTCCCCGAAGAGGCCCTCACCGCGGTCTCTGAAAGCGAGGGTGCGGCCAAGCTTGCCGACACGGTTGCCGGGCATTTGAGTGTCGAGGTTGAGGATAAGCAAAAGCTGTTGGAAACGCTGAATGTCTCCGAGCGTTTGGAGCGGATTTTTGGCATGATGCAGGGCGAAATGTCGGTCCTGAAGGTGGAGAAAAAGATCAAATCTCGCGTCAAAACCCAGATGGAGCGCACCCAGCGTGAATATTATCTGAACGAGCAAATGAAGGCCATTCAGAAAGAGCTGGGCGACGGTGATAATGACCAGAACGAGATTCAGGAATACGAGGAAAAGATCGCCGCAACCAAGCTCAGCCGCGAGGCGCGCGAAAAGGTTGCGGTCGAGCTGAAAAAGCTCAAATCCATGTCGCCGATGTCGGCGGAAAGTACGGTTGTGCGCAACTATCTTGATTGGGTTTTGTCGGTTCCGTGGGGCAAAAAAACCCGCGTGAAGAAGGATCTCAACAAGGCGCAAGAGGTGCTTGATAACGACCATTACGGGCTTGAAAAAGTCAAGGAACGCATCATTGAATATCTCGCGGTGCAGCAACGCAGCGCCAAACTGAAGGGGCCGATCCTGTGCCTCGTCGGCCCTCCGGGTGTGGGTAAAACCTCGCTTGGCAAATCTGTGGCGCGGGCCACAGGGCGTGAATTTATCCGCATTTCGCTGGGCGGCGTGCGTGATGAAAGCGAAATTCGCGGCCACCGCCGGACCTATATTGGCTCGATGCCGGGCACGATTATTCAGTCGATGAAAAAGGCCAAAACTATCAACCCGTTGATATTGCTCGATGAAATTGACAAAATGGGTCAAGATTTTCGCGGCGATCCCGCCAGCGCCATGTTGGAGGTGCTGGACCCCGAGCAAAACTCGACCTTCACCGACCATTATCTCGAGCTTGAATATGACCTCAGCAATGTGATGTTTTTGACCACCGCGAACAGCTATAATATGCCGGGGCCGCTGCTTGATCGGATGGAGATTATCACCCTCGCGGGCTATACCGAGGACGAAAAACGCGAGATTGCCAAGCAGTATCTTGCGCCTAAACAGATGAAGGGCCACGGCCTGAAAAAAAGCGAATTTTCGCTTGATGACAGCGCCCTGACCGAGATCATCCGCACCTATACCCGCGAGGCTGGCGTGCGAAATCTTGAACGTGAAATTGCCAAATTATGCCGCAAAGCAGTGACCCTGATTGTGCGGGGCAAAGCCGAAAGTGTGGCCATCACCGCCGATAATCTCGAAGAGTTTTTGGGCGTGAAACGGTTCAAATATGGCCTCGCCGAAGACGAGCATGTGGTCGGCGTGGTGACCGGCCTCGCCTGGACCTCTGTTGGTGGTGATTTGCTGTCAATCGAGGCCTTAAAACTGCCCGGCAAGGGGCGGATGAAGGCGACGGGTAAGCTCGGCGATGTGATGAAGGAATCCATCGAGGCGGCGTCCTCCTATGTGCGCTCAATCGCCACCGATATCGGCGTGAAGCCTCCGAGCTTTGAGAAAATCGACATTCACGTTCACGTCCCCGATGGCGGCACCCCCAAGGACGGCCCGAGTGCGGGTATCGCCATGGTCACGTCAATCGTCTCGGTTCTGACCGGCATCGCCGTCAGAAAGGATATCGCCATGACTGGCGAAGTGACCCTGCGCGGCAATGTGCTGCCCATTGGTGGCCTGAAAGAAAAGCTGCTGGCGGCGTTGCGCGGCGGTGTGAAAACCGTTTTGATCCCTGCCGATAACGAAAAAGATCTGGTGGAGTTTCCTGACAATGTCAAAGCCGGGTTGACGATTATTCCGGTTTCAAACGTGAAGACGGTCCTGAAACTCGCGCTCATCGCCCCGCTTCAGCCGATAGAATGGGACGAGGCCGCCGAGGAAGCAAAAGCGGCGGCGCTGGCACGAAACGAGGCCGCCACCAGCCCCACCATCGCCCATTGAGCGAAACCGTCGGGCGGGCTTTGCACGTCAAACTCCGCCCGCGATTTTCTTTGATTTCACACCAAACAGCCCCTTGCGGCGGTTGCGAACTGTCGTTAGAAACGGCCGGAATTCAGGGTGATTAGCTCAGTTGGTAGAGCGCTTCGTTTACACCGAAGATGTCGGGAGTTCGAGCCTCTCATCACCCACCATTATCACATTGAAATCTATACGATAAATCTAGGCCGACGGTGTTTTGGTGGCCTTAGGGTTCCCAAGGTTTCCTAAAGGGTTCCCAAAATCTGGAATTAGCAGCACGGAATCGTTGTTTAAATGTTCCGTTTTAGCCCGCCGCGCATAGTGTTCTGACATGCGTTTTGAGTGGTGTCCCAGCAAGCTTTGCACCCGTTCGATCCCGCCGAATTTTTCCGGATTTTGCGCCACCGCAGAGGCGATCAGAGTTGCGTTGGTGGTGCGCAGACCGTGATAGGTCAGCCGCGGGGTTTGACCCTTCAAATTCAGTCGGAGCATCTCCTTGTTCCAGCTGGCCCCGAAGCCGGATCCCCAGGCGTTTCCCCGCGAGTTTCGCAAGACCGGTCGTTTTGGATCAATAATGCTCTGAGATTTGCCCCATTCCCATTCGTCATCAACGATGGTCTGCGCAATCGGGTGCAGGGATACTGGCACCTTGTTGCCGGTTTTGCCTTGGCTGAGATGCCAGACACCATCACGGATGTCCTGAAATGTCATCGCCAACACATCGCCTCGGCGCTGGCCGGTATAGAGAGCCATCAACAATGCGCGGGTCATGTGCCATTGGCCTTGAGCAATGAATTTCTCGAGCGCCCACGTGGGCCAAGGCTCATAGCTTTCGCCAGATTGGATGCGATCGAGATGAGCCGCTGGATTGATCGTCGAGAAACCTCGCGGAACACCCCACGAGAATATCTTGCTGACATCGTCAAAAATACGATTGGCGGTCGGCGGATTTTTGGAAATGCTGTCGTAAAGCGCCTGCATGTGGAGAGGCCTGATTTCAAAAGCTTCGAATTGCCCGAACCTTTCCGTCAACAATCCAAGTGCGCGCCTGCGCATATATTTGGAGGCCGAAGCCAGCCCGAAGAATGCTGCGCTGGCTTCATGGCGAATGCATAGATCCTTGACTGACTGACCTGTCGACGGCTCTTCCGGTGATACGCCAAAAACCTGCTGCCACGCGGTGTTATAGGCCAGCCGATAACCGTCGTCAAAAGGGTGTGGCAGAGAAATTCGGGCTTCGATCCCTTTGGTGACCTTCCTGAAAAAGAAGTATTCCTTGCCGTGGCGGTTCACTTTGCGCTGGACGTATTGGTCCAGCCGAATGTCAGGTGCCATGAGCCGCCTCGAGTATTGGGTCGATTGGCTTGGCATTAAGGCTGCCCTGCATCCATCTGTCAATGTCGTCCCAACGCCACCTGACCAGCGCACCACATTTGATCGGTTGTGGCAATTTCCCCTGTTTGACATATTCGCGCACGGTCGACACCGAGCAGTCAAGCTCGTGCGCGACCGTTTCGACGCTGCAATATGTCGGGGTTTCAGCCATTAGTATGGCCTTCAATCAGCGCCCCAGCCCCTATACTGGGGGCAACCGCCATACTGAAGTCAGCAATATTTTTTGCTGCCGCTTTTGCCACTATCTTGGCAACGAGGGCGAGCATCTGGTCAGTGTCTTCCTGCGTTATCCCCGGCTGATTGATGCGATCAAGATTAACGAGACGGCTGCACTCAAGTCTGCAAGCTGGGGCATTGGCCAGATCCTCGGGCAGAATTATCAGCTGACGGGGTATACGTCTGTTCAGGCAATGGTTCGCGCGTTCACTGAAGACGAGGAGCTTCAGCTGAAGGCGGCGGTTGATTTCATCAAATCCGAGAGCCTTGATGATGATTTGCGCGACCACCGCTGGCAAGGGTTTGCTCGCGGCTATAACGGACCCGGCTATGCAAAAAACCGGTACGATAAAAAGTTGGCGGCGGCGTTCGCCAAGTGGTCGAAGATCCGGGACACGCCATATGATCCGGTACCAGTCGCGCCGATTATTCCGGACCTTTATCCAGCGGTTGATATTCCAGATCCGGTGAAACCACCCGCACCCAACCCAATCCTCAACATCATCGGAGGGATTCTCGAATGGATCGGAAGTATTTTAAGCCCAAAAGTTTAACCTGGTGGGCCAGTGTCGTGCCGCTACTCCTCGGGTTGGTCATTGCCCTTGGTCCGCTCTGGTCCCCACTGGAGCCTCTCGTGGCCGCAGCTCAGGCACTGACCGGTAACATGGCTCCAGCCGTGCTGATCAACGGCGGTTTGGCTGGGATCGGCCTGCGCGGCGCGCTGCGCTGATGTGGTGGCTGACGGCTCTCGGCAGGTTATCATCGAGCTTGGTGAAGTGGCAGACAAAGCTGGCCGACGCAAAA
>JAADIJ010000120.1:10189-14092 GCA_013151335.1 Alphaproteobacteria bacterium
AAGTCGATCGGCTGTCGCTCAAGGTTCAGGCGCAGGTTAACGGCGAATGGACCAAACTGCCAAAAATTGTGCGCGGTTTATGGGCGGCACCTTACATAATTTTCACCTGGAAAGTCGTGGTGATCGACAAGGTGTTCAAGGCCGGAGTGACTGATCCGCTAAGTGATCACGACGCGAAGGTGATGTTGATGATCCTGGCATTTTACTTCGTTTATGACTTGGGCAGTTCGGTTGCCAGGTTCTTTTCCAAGAAGGGATAAATCATGCGTTATCTGATGTTTGTGCTGCTGATGATCTTAGGTGCTCCGGTTTGGGCCGCACAAGTCCGATGCGGGAACCATACCAAAATAGTCGAGAATTTGCGCGCCGTGTTTGGTGAACAGCTGTTTGCACAGGGTTTGTCTGGGCCAACCGCCGCCGTGGAATTTTATGCCAACCCAAAATCCGGCACCTGGACCGTTTTGATCATTGGAGCCAATGGCACGACGTGCATTCCTGCAACAGGCGAAAGCTGGCAGGGCATCGATCTGAGACCAGTTAGCAAACCGCCCAATCTGTGACAGATATCAAAGCCGCCGCGCCTCTCTCAAGCCGGTTTCAGCAATGAAAGCCGATCGGGTCATTCCGCGCCGCTTGGCCGCGTCGTCGATCGCGGCCAGTGACTTGCTGTCGATCGAAAGGTTGATGCGCAAGTTCGCACCACCAGCTTGCACCAGCGGGACGATGGCTAATGTGGCCCCTACCAGATCCTCGGTCAGTTCAGGGTCCGCAAGGATATCCTCGGCCGGTCTGGCAATTGGCATATCCTCGTCGGCATCCAGCATGCCTTCAATGTGGAAAGCCAGAGCCTCGGCCGCGCTGTCAAGCGCCAGCTCATAGGTTTTACCCAGGGCAGTGCATCCTGGCACATCCGGAAATGACACCCCGAAATCGGTATCCGGGTCTTTGTGGACTAAAGCGACAAAGCGCATGATGTTTCCTTTCCTTCTGGGGGCGGCGTCAGAGCCACCCCGCTTGTTTGTATATCGATCTCACTGTCCCGGTTGGAATGTCCTTGTTCGGGTGGGCGACAGTGACAATCCCTTTTTTCAAAGGATGTCTGAACTGGTGGTGATCGCCCTTGGTGCGATCCAAAACCCAGCCGTCTTTCTTAAGGCGTTTGATGATATTGCGGCTGTTGCGTTCCATTTAACTCCCTCTCTTGTGTAATAATATACACATCATAGATTAAGAAAACAATGCATTTGTGTAAATAAATACACATTATTCCTTGCCAGAGGCGGGGGCCAAGGTGTGTCACCACCTCAACCACGCAGCCATGCGTTGAAACCGGCTGCGCCGATGGAATACCTCAGAACATCGCCCAAGGCTAATCTGAGGTGTAATTGTGCAAGAAATAAGACCAGCGGCCCCGGTCGCCCCGTGGCTCGGCGGTACGATTCACCTGACACGCTGTTCTATCTCGACCCACCTTATTGGGGCGGTGAGACCGATTATGGGAAGGGCATGTTTGACCGGGGTAATTTCGCGCGGATGGCGGATGTGCTGGCGAACATTTCCGGCCGGTTCATCCTGTCGATCAACGATCGCGTGGAAATCCGCGAGCTGTTTGGCAGGTTTCCCATCGAGCCGGTGCGGTTGAAATACTCGGTCGCGTCCGGGGCAGGGACCGACGCCAGGGAGATGATCGTGACGGATCGGGAGGTGGTTGTGGGGCTGTTCTGAATTTCGATCAAATCATTGCAACTGGGTGTGACCAATAGGAACAAACTATTGCCTTTTTATTGCTGTATACTTAAGTGAAGCCAGTAACTGAAGCGCTTGTAAAGAATCTTGTTATGTGTCTAATGTCCTACATGGTGGGGCAAACAAATGCGTAATCCTTCTTTCTCAGTTAACGAGTTGTTAGCTGATTTTGTGTTAAAGCGTGTTATTTCAAACTCTTAATGATGATGCTTCGCCAGCAGTTAGGGAGATAGACGTGCAAAACTATTCAAAAATAGTGCGGCGTGCAGCTGCACTTAAAGACGGCAGTGTGATTTTTAATGGTTCTTTGGCACATGCCGAGATATTGGTTCGGGAGCTATTCCGTTCTGCAGATTCCTGCATCAAAATTCTTAGTGGTGACTTAAATTCGCGTGTTTTCGGGTCGGATGATGTCGTTGAACAAGCAAATTTATTTCTCGCTGATCCAAACCGGAAGCTTGAAGTACTTGTTGAAGAGTGTTCGGCGGATGATCGGGCAAACCACCCTTTCTACGATAATTTTTTTGTGAAGAAGCGCGATAACGTTCATTTCCGGCGCGTTCCGCAAGATATACAAGATTCGTATGATTTCCATTTAGTAGTGGCGGACGGGGAAAGTTACCGGTTCGAGGGTGATAAAAAGAAACATGCTGCTATTGCTGCGTTTGGCGACAAAAAGGGCGCTAGCAATCTTGACGGGATTTTTGACGAAATATGGGAACTAGGCGTTCCGGTAGTAAATTGATTCAAAACACTTTTTAAAACTTCACTTGGAGCTGGTTGAATGGCCCTTTCTCTACTTTCTACACTTCAGCCAGCTTTGGGCGTAGCTTTTGCATTTAATGTTGCTTACATTGGGCTGCCCCGCTTTAGATATCGCTCGAGAATACGAGAATATGTCAGCGGCCGTCTAATCGATGGTGAAACGAGTCTGCCTAAGGACTGTCTGGAAAAAAGTTGGTATAAACACCTACTTTGGCTTTCTGGCCTGCCGGACAAAGATAAAGACGACACGACGATGAAAAATGGATATGATAGGCCGGGTGAAACTTGGGCATGGTTTTATAAAGTTTGGTACAGTAGAAACTTAGATAAGTGGTGGGTATCAATTGTAACAGCACTTATTTCCGCACTGATATTCATCGGCTCAGCCCAGGAATTCGATTATCTGGCCATATTTCAATCTTTGTTTACGAAATCCTTCATACACTGGTGGTTTTGGGCCATATTTTTTCTATCAGTCGTGCCATCTCTCAATGTGTGGGTGGGGAATTGGATTGTAAGATCTGCAAAAGAATATGCAGATCGCTTAATCGAAGATCACACTGTTGGTATGGTCACGCCTGCAGCAGAAGTTAAATTCCAACTGTCTCTTAAACCTAACAAGACGACGCCTGGGCAGGACTAAATATAGGCATGCTCTTCGTTAATCCACCCTGTTGTCCTTGATTGGCCCCCGGCCGGCGGGCACTCGTCAGCGTGATTTACGAAGCGTGCAGTGGTTCACTGAACCTACATGAACCTGATTAACCGGGTTAAACAGGGAACATCGCCCTTTTATAAAGTGTTCTGTTGACTAAATATCAATAGCTTGGCGACCGGGATATTTGTTTACACCGAAGATGTCGGGAGTTCGAGCCTCTCATCACCCACCATTCTATCCCATTGATTTTACATATATCCTTGTCTATCAAGGGGTTGCGCTGTCTCAACTAGTACACAGAGGCGGGACACAATGAGATATGCGATGCCCAACCCAGAATTGATAGGAACGACCTACTACCTGCGAGTAAGGGTGCCGAGTGACGTTGCTAAAGCGGCTGATAGGAGCGAGATCGCTGTTCCTGTAGGCGATAGGATCGTTGTCGCGAAGGTCGGGGACGTGGTGAAGGTTTCCCTTAGGACGAAGGATGCCGCTGAAGCCAAGCGTCGGTTCACGCAAGCGTTGGCCGCTGTAGAATCCCATTGGGAGGCGTGGAGAAATGGTCCGTCCACGTTAAGCCACAAGCAGTGCGTGGCCCTTGCGGGGGAAGTCAGGAGCGTCTGGGTCGACATCTTGGATGAGAAGTAAGCGCCCGATTGGTACCGCCTACCACCATTTGATTTGATGCTTTAAGAGACGTGCATAACGACGTCGTTAACGACGTGTCTTATTTA
>JAADIJ010000106.1 GCA_013151335.1 Alphaproteobacteria bacterium
TAATCCCGCGCCGAGCTCCAGCCAAAAATCTCGCGCAAACCCGTCTGCACCGGCCCGGCATATTCCAGAAAATCCACCAGCGCATAAGCGCCGATATAGGCCGGGATTGCCAAGGGCAGCAGCAGCGCCCATTGCAAAAATCCATGCCCCGGAAAGCGGTACATCGCCACCAGCCAAGCCGCACCAGTGCCAACCATCGCCGTCAGCACCCCGGTTGACAGCATCAAAATCACCGTATTACCCAGATAGCGCGGCAGCGTGGTGGCGATCAGATGCGGCCAGATATTATTGGTCGGATGAAAGGCAATCCACACCACCGACAGGATCGGCAACAAAACCACGGCCGCAATCAGCAACGCACCGACAGACCACAAATCAAGGCCCATCCGCGGGAAAATCTGCCCAATTTTATGCGTTTTTTCCACCATTAAACCCGCCCTTAACCGAAAGCTGTTTCCCTGTCCACAAAAGCCTTTTATAACCGCGACCACAGGCAACATCAAAACGACGGACAAGATTACTCAAACCATGCAGGTTCTCTTTCATATTGGCGCCCATTGCACCGATGAGGGGCAAATTCTGGCGTGTTTGGCCAAAAACCGCGCGATGCTGGCGCGCCAAGGTATCGCCGTGCCGCCACCCAATCGGTTCAAGCCGGTGCTGCGCGACACATTATCGGTCCTGAAAGGCGAAAAAGCCAATCGTGATGTGGAAAAAATCATCTTTCAGTCGATCCTCGACGACGAACAAAGCGCAGAGCTCCCCCAGCGGCTGATTTTCAGCAATGACGCGTTTTTGACTGGCGCGCAAAAGGTGCTTGGTGCAAGCGCGCTCTATCCCGATGCCGGGGTGAAATGCCAAAAACTCTTTAACCTTTTTCACAATCACGAGGTCGAATTCTGTCTGGCGATTCGCAATCCCGCGACCTTCCTGCCCGCCCTTTTTCACCGCATCGGCGCGAACAGCTTTGAGGCATTCATCGCCCAGACCGATCCCATGGCCCTGACCTGGTCCTCGGTCATTGCCCGGATCACCGAAGCCCTGCCCGATGTTACGCTAAAGGTCTGGAGTAACGAGGACACGCCATTTATATGGCCCGAACTGATCCACGAAATCGTTGATATCAACCGCGAAGTGCCGATCAAGGGGATCGACGACTACCTCGCCACAATCATGCTCAAAGAGGGGCTTGAGCGGATGGAAAGCTATCTTCAAACCCATCCCCCCGCCAATGAAATTCAGCGTCGCCGCATCCTCAGCGCGTTTCTGGACAAGTTTGAAATCGACGACCCTACGCTAGAGGTCGAGGCCCCTATCTGGACCGCCGACTATGTGGAAACCCTGACCGAAATCTACGAGGAAGATTTGTTCGCGATCGAGAAAATACCCGGCGTGCAGTTCATTTCGCCCTGAGAGCTACGCGCACGCACCGCCTGTCGCTACATGCCCAACGCTTCTTTATAAAGCTCAAGCACCGCTTCTTCCTCGGACAAATCTTGCGGATCACGTTTGCGTAACCCAATGATTTTACGCAGAACTTTAGTATCATAGCCGCGAGATTTTGCCTCTGCCATTACCTCTTTCTGCTGATCGGAAATGTCTTTTTTCTCGGCGTCAAGACGTTCAACACGTTCAACAAAAGAGCGCAGCTCGTCTGCGGCTACGCGGTAGGTTGTCTGGCTTTGGCTATCGTCCATGGTGCGGTTCCTTCGTTCATATCCGGCCCCCTTCCTAGCCGCCACGCCTGACTGCTACAAGGGTTTGCTTGCACTTGGCGGCCAGTTTCTTTAGGGCCTGTCTTCAACCCGCCAACACGAAAGGTGAGCACATGGAGATTTTGATTTATATTGGCGCCGCCGTGTCCGCCGTGGGGCTGATCGGCTTGCTATATTGCATCTCGATGGCCTTTAAAGCCAAACGTCTCGCCGGTGACGAAGAGGCGATGCGAGCGCAATTGCAAAAGATCGTGCCGCTGAATATGGGCGCGCTGTTTTTGTCGGTTTTGGGGTTGATGATGGTGGTGATCGGCATCGTTTTATAGCCGGTTATTTTTGCGCGGCCATCGTGACCGAATGGATGGTTTTCTGGATCAACCGCAGGCAGTCGCTGGTGGAAAACCGATGATCGGCCCCCTTAACCAAGGTTAACCGAATGTCTTCGCCGCGCGCGTGATCAAGCAGCCGCATGGCCACGGACACGCTGACATCCTCGTCGGCAGTCCCTTGCAAAAACCGCGCTGGAAACGGCAGGTTAAGCGGGCTGCGCAGGACCAGATGCCGCGCACCATCCTCGATCAATCGCTTGGTGATGATATATGGCTCGTCGGAATAATCCGAGGCCAACGCCACCTGCCCTGTGTCGTTCAAAACCTGCCGCTGCTCTGCATTAAGCTGCTCCCACATGTCGTCGGCGGTGAAATCAGGCGCGGCCGCAATCCCCACCAGACCGGCGATGCGCGAAGGTATCGCGCGCGCAACCAAGAGCGATATCCAGCCGCCCATGGAGGAGCCGACCAAAATCACCTTGCCCGTGGTCAGCGCCGAAATTGCGCCGATCGCATCCTCGGCCCAATCGCCGATTGCACCATCAACAAACCGGCCAGAGCTTTCGCCGTGGCCCGAATAATCAAAACGCAAAAAACCGCGCCCGACTCGCTTGGCCCAAGCCTCCAAATAGATCGCCTTGGTGCCGTTCATGTCCGACTTGAACCCGCCCAGAAACACCACGCACGGCCCCTGCCCCTTGGTTTTGTGATAGGCGATGCGGCGCGCTTCACCCGTGTCCAGAAACGCTGACTTTGTCATGGTGTCTCCTGAATTATACAGTGATACTATGACCTTGAGGAATTGCGCTGGCAACGCTTGACTTCGCCCATTGAGGCCTTAAACCTGCCTCCATACCGCAACCGGGCGTTTCGTAGGCGCCAAACCGACGAGGAGTTTGCCGCTTATGGCCGATATTTCCCTGACCCTTCCCGATGGCAATAAGCGCAGCTATCCGACAGGAACCACCGGATTGGAAGTCGCCGCCGATATCTCGAAATCCTTGGCGAAATCAGCTATTTCCTGCTCGATCGACGGCGCGCATCGCGATCTGTCAACCGTGCTGAGCGCAGATTGCGATTTCGCCATTCACACCATGAAAGACGACGCTCAAGCGCTGGAGTTGATCCGCCATGACTGCGCCCATATCATGGCCCGCGCGGTGCAGGAATTGTGGCCCGATACCAAGGTCACTATCGGCCCGGTGATCGCCAACGGATTTTATTATGACTTTGATCGAGCCGAGGCGTTCTCGGTCGAAGATCTCGCGGTGATCGAGAAGAAAATGCGCGAAATCATCAACTTGCGCGATCCTGTTCGCACTGAGCTTTGGTCACGCGAGCGCGCTATTAAGTATTTTCAGAACACTGAAGAGCCGTTCAAGATCGAGTTGGTTGGCATGATCCCAAAGGGCGAGGATCTGCGCATGTATTGGCATGGCAAGTGGCAAGATCTCTGCCGTGGGCCGCATCTGGTGCATACGGGGCAAGTGCCTGCCGACGCGTTCAAGTTGATGAGCGTGGCCGGCGCTTATTGGCGGGGCGATTCAAATAACCCGATGCTGCAACGGATTTACGGGGTGGCGTTCAAAAATAAAAACGACCTCAAAGCGCATTTGCACATGCTGGAAGAGGCCGAAAAGCGCGATCATCGCAAGCTTGGCCGTGAAATGGACCTGTTTCATATCCAGGAAGAGGCCCCCGGCATGGTATTTTGGCACCCCAATGGCTGGACCCTTTATCGGGTGCTGCAAGATTACATGCGCCGCCGCCAGATCGCCGATGGTTATCAAGAGATTAACACCCCGCAAGTGGTGGACCGTAAGCTGTGGGAGGCCTCTGGACACTGGGAAAAATACCGCGAAAACATGTTCATAACCGAAATTGATGAAGAACATGCTAATGAAAAACGCGTCAATGCGCTCAAGCCGATGAACTGTCCCTGCCATGTTCAGGTCTATAATCAGGGGCTGAAATCCTACCGTGATCTGCCGCTAAGACTGGCTGAATTTGGCTCGTGCCATCGCTACGAGTCCTCAGGCTCGATGCATGGTTTGATGCGGGTGCGCGGATTTACCCAAGATGATGCGCATATTTTCTGCACGCGCGCGCAAATCGGTGCCGAGACCAAAAAGTTTATCGAGCTGTTAACGCGGGTTTATCAAGACCTTGGGTTTGACAAGTTCGAGATCAAATTCTCGACCCGCCCCGACGTTCGCGCAGGTTCTGACGCGGTGTGGGATCAGGCAGAAGAGGCGCTTGAGAACGCGATCAAGGCGCTTGATCTGCCTTACGAAACCGACCCCGGCGAGGGCGCTTTTTATGGCCCCAAACTTGACTTCAAACTGACCGACGCTATTGGTCGCGAGTGGCAACTTGGCACATTTCAGGCCGATTTCGTACTGCCCGAGCGCTTGGACGCCGAATATATAGGCGAGGATGGGGCCAAACATACGCCGGTCATGTTGCACCGCGCGACACTTGGCAGCTTTGAGCGTTTCCTCGGCGTTCTGATCGAAAACTACGCCGGCCGCTTTCCGCTGTGGCTGGCCCCGCGCCAAATCGTCGTCGCCTCAATCGTGTCGGATGCCGACGATTATGTGTTAGAGGTTGTCGCGGCGCTGAAGGCTGCGGGGCTTAGGGCCGAAGCCGATATTCGCAACGAGAAAATCAACTATAAGGTCCGCGAACATTCCGTGGCCAAAGTGCCGGTGATCTTGGCAATTGGCATGAAAGAGGTCGAGGCGCGCAGCGTTTCCATGCGCCGTCTTGGTGATAAAGGCTCCAAGGTTCTGGCGCTTGGCGAGGTGGTCGAGCAGTTGCAAGCTGAGGCAACACCGCCCGACCTGCGCTGATTGGTGCCGCGCAAAACAAAACCGCCAGTCAGAGGATTTCTGACCGGCGGCTTTTTTCGTCTAAGCTAGATTTGGCGCGATTTACTCTTCGCTCAGTTCTTCCAGCGTTTTCTGCAACTCGTCTTTAGAAACAGTTTTTTCGCTCACATCAGCCAGCTCAAGAATGTAATCCACAACCTTGTCTTCAAACAATGGCGCGCGAACCTGCTGCATGGCTTGCTCGTTTTTCTGCATGAATTCAAAGAATTGCTTCTCTTGACCCGGATATTGCTGCGCCTGCTGCATCATCGCCTGCTGCAACTCGGCATCGGAAACGGTGATCTCGGCCTTTGAGCCAAGCTCGGACAAAAACAGCCCCAAACGCACCCGGCGCTCGGCCAGTGATTTATGCTCGTCCGTGGCCTCAACCCCGTCATGATCATGGCCTTCAACCTCAGGGTTTTCCTCGTGCCACAGCTGATGCGCGATTTGATTTGCTTCGGCCTCGACCATGCTCGGGGGTAAATCGACGCTGACAACATCGGCCAACGCATCCATCAGATGGCGTTTGATAACCTGACGCGCAGCCCCGTTATATTCGGCCTGCAACCGATCCGAAACTTGGGTTTTCAGCGCGGCCAAATCGTCGGCCCCGAATTGTTTGGCCAACTCGTCATCAATCGTTGCCGGTTTCGCGGCCTTGATCGAGATCACTTTGCACTCAAAAACCGCATCCTTACCGGCGAGGTTTTCGGCGCCATATTCCTCGGGGAATGTCACCTTAACCTCAAGTTCGTCGTCAACCTTGGTGCCAACAAGCTGCGCCTCAAAGCCCGGAATGAACGAGCCAGAGCCGAGAACCAGCGGGTAATCATCCGCCTGCCCGCCGTCAAAAGCCTCGCCGTCGACCTTGCCCAGAAAGTTGATCACGAGCTGGTCGCCATCCTCGGCCTTGGAGCCTTTTTTGCGGTCTTCAAAATTATTGGCCGATTTGGCGAGATTATCCAGTGCCTCATCGACCTCAGCGTCGGCAACCTCGGTGACCAGACGCTCAAGCTTGACCGCCTTGAAATCAACCTCCGGCATGTCGGGCAGACGCTCGTATTCGACCGCGATGGTCACGTCATCGCCGGCTTTCCAATCCTCATTGGCAACCCGAACGCCGGGCTGGGCGGCAGGACGATCACCTGAGCTCTCGAAATGGCTGCGCATGGCGTCGTCGATGCTTTCTTGCATCACTTCGCCCATAATCTGGTCGCCAAACTGTTTCTTCATCATCGCCATCGGCACTTTGCCCTTGCGAAAGCCCTTCATCTCGAAGGTCGGCTGGGCCTCGGTCAGTTTGGCACTGACCTTTTCCTCGAGCTGGCTGGCTTTGATGGTGATTTCATAGGCCCGTTTCAGGCCCTCGTTCAAGGTTTCAGTGACCTGCATCTTGCTTCCTTTTACCATTTTCTGGTGCGGGTGAAGGGACTTGAACCCCCACGCCTCGCGGCGCCAGAACCTAAATCTGGTGCGTCTACCAATTCCGCCACACCCGCGCAAACCGACAAGGCAGCCCAAAAGGCCGCCTCAAATTCCGCGCCGTTCTAGCAGAGGTTTTCAAGCGGCGCGAGGGGAAAATGACCTGATTAAACTTGCGGGATTAAGTCGCCACTTTAGGCGTGCCTCGGAGGCCAAATCCGCCCATGCGGAGGTTGGATTTCTTTTGTTGCCTAATTTTCCATCAAAACATGAAAAATTGCATAAATTTCAGGCATCCTGCACGCCAACCATCCCTGCACGATGCGGTGGAATTGCCTCGCGCGGCCAAAGATGATTAGAGCGCCTAACAGCAGCATTGCTCGACCAAAAAAGGAATCACCTGATGAAGAAGATTGAAGCGATCATCAAACCCTTTAAGCTCGATGAAGTGAAAGAAGCCTTGCAAGAGGTGGGAATTCAGGGGTTGAGCGTGATTGAGGTCAAAGGATTTGGCCGTCAAAAAGGCCATACCGAGCTTTATCGTGGTGCCGAATATGTGGTTGATTTCCTCCCCAAAGTAAAAATCGAAGTGGTCCTGCCCGATGATCAGGTTGACGGCGCAATCGAGGCAATCGTCAACGCCGCCAAAACCGAAAAAATCGGCGATGGCAAGATTTTCGTTACCACGGTCGAGCAGGCCATTCGTATTCGCACTGGCGAAAGCGGTGATGAAGCACTTTAAGAACAACACCTAACACCCTAAAATCAAAGGACAAACCATGAGCGATATAAGCACCGTTCTGAAGATGATCGAAGACGAAGATATCGCCTATGTCGATATCCGCTTCACGGACCCGCGCGGTAAACTGCAACATGTTACCGTCATCGCCGATCAGGTTGATGAGGATTTTCTGGAGGAGGGCTTCATGTTTGACGGCTCCTCTATCGCCGGTTGGAAATCAATCGATCAGTCCGACATGAAGCTGATGCCCGATTGCTCAAGCATCTATGTTGACCCGTTTTATGCCGAAAAAACCCTGTGTGTGCATTGCTCTGTGCACGAGCCCGATACCGGCGAGCATTACGACCGTGACCCGCGTGGCACTGCCGAAAAAGCCGAGGCTTATCTGATTTCCTCAGGCATCGGCGACGTGGCCTATTTTGGCCCTGAGGCCGAGTTCTTTCTGTTTGATGACGTGCGTTATTCCAACACAATCAACAAGGTATCCTACGAAGTTGACGCAGTCGACGCCTCTTGGAACACCGACACGGAATACGAGATGGGCAATTCCGGCCATCGCCCCGGCGTTAAGGGTGGCTATTTTCCAGTCAATCCCACCGATTCCAGTCAGGATTTACGCAGTGAGATGCTGTCGACCATGAAATCGATCGGCATGAAAGTCGACAAGCACCACCACGAAGTGGCCTCGTGCCAGCACGAACTTGGCCTGATCTTTGGCTCGCTGACCAAACAGGCGGACGAGTTGCAGAAATACAAATACATCATCCACAACGTGGCCCATGCTTACGGCAAATCTGCAACCTTCATGCCCAAGCCGGTTGCCGGCGATAACGGCACCGGCATGCATGTAAACATGTCGGTATGGAAAGACGGCAAGCCCTTGTTTGCAGGCGATAAATACGCCGACCTGTCGCAGGATGCACTTTATTTCATTGGCGGCATCCTCAAACATGCCAAGTCGCTGAACGCCTTCACCAACCCCGCAACCAACAGCTATAAACGCCTCATTCCCGGCTTTGAGGCGCCGGTTCTGCGGGCCTATTCCGCGCGCAATCGTTCGGGCTGCGTGCGCATTCCGTGGGCCGAAAGCCCCAAGGCCAAACGGGTTGAGGCGCGTTTTCCCGACCCGGCAGCCAATCCTTACCTGTGCTTTGCCGCACTGTTGATGGCGGGCCTTGATGGTATCAACAACAAAATCGACCCGGGCGAGGCTTCCGACAAAGACCTTTACGATTTACCGCCAGAAGAGCTGGCCGATATCCCGACGGTCTGCGCCTCACTTCGCGAAGCGCTGGATAATCTGGAGGCCGATCACGACTATTTACTGGTTGGCGATGTGTTTACCAAAAGCCAGATCGAAGGCTATATTGCTCTGAAATGGGAGGAGGTCTTTACCTACGAGCACACCCCCCATCCGGTTGAATTTCAGATGTATTACAGCTGTTAATTGTCATGTATCTCCCCCGGTAAAACGTTGGTTTTGTCGGGGGATAGCATGAAAGGCATTGCAAAGAGACCTTTTTATATCAATAACTTAGATCAAATAGTTGGGATTTTTTCGCCTAATATCCTCACCATATAACCCCCTGTTAACAATGTTCGACATAACATGATGACGGGTTTGTGAGAGGTGGATAAATGTCAAACGCACTGGCGGAATTTGGGACGGAATTCGGATCTGATGATCTGGCATTGCCAATTCAGTCCGGGCTAACGGATCAGGGCTCCGATGTGCTCGAACGCGCGATCGCTGACACCCATAATTCCGTGGGTCAGCCGCGCCTTGGCGCCCCGTCCGGACTGCGTCGTGATCAAAAGGCCGCCATTATCGTGCGCCTGATGCATATGGACATGGGCGAATTATCCCTGAGCGAGCTTGAAACTCGAAATATGGTGCAGCTGGTCCGGGCAACTGCCGATCTGTCTTTCGTGGACGAGGCCACTACTTTGGCGGTCATCGACGAATTCTTGGCCGAAATCGGTAGCAGCGCCCTCTATTTTCGCCCCGGTCTTGATAACGCGATTGGCGCACTTCAAAACCATCTCAGCGAGGACGCCTCCGCGATGCTCGCCTCCAACAAACCGGCCAATGCGCCCGAGGATCCGTGGCTTGGCATTCAGCGCATGGACCCCGCCGAACTCGCAGATATTCTTCTTCATGAAACTCCGCAGGTCTGCGCGGTGGTCATTTCCAAAATCAGCGCCGTAAAATCTGCCGAAATTCTAACCCATCTGCCTGACGAGCTTGCGCGCGCAACCACCTTCGCCGCCTCCAAAATAGGCCGTATCGGCGAAGTCGCCGTCGCGAAAATCGGCGCGGCAATCGCGCAGGCCGTCAATATCCGAAACGATCAGGGAGCGCTGTCAGGGGATCCCGCCGAACGAATTGGCGCTATCCTGAATTTTACCCCCGGAACCGCTCGCGAAGCCCTGATTGGCAGTCTCGAAAATCAGGACTCAAATCTGGCAGAACGCATTCGCAAAATTATGTTTACATTTGCTGATATCCCGGACCGGATTGACGTCAAAGATATCGCAAAACTTGCCCGCGCAGTGGAAAATAAAACTCTGGTCACCGCCCTTGCCGGTGGGGAGAAAACCGAGCCAGATACGGTCCAATTCATCCTGAAAAACCTGTCCAAACGATTAGCAGAGCAGTTGGCGGAAGAAATGCGTGAAATCGGTGAGGTGAAACCAAGGGACGCCGACGCGGCGATGAACGCAATCATTCAGGGCGCGCGCGATCTGGAGGCGCAAGGGGAAATCACCCTTATCACTCAGGAGGAATAAAGGCTGCCGCCGGGGGAGTGTCTGAAACTCTGTGTATGGGGTTCAGTCCATGCGGGTTTCACGGGTCACTTATTGAACCGTTCGGGATATAGGATAGCGAATTG
>JAADIJ010000014.1 GCA_013151335.1 Alphaproteobacteria bacterium
GTCGGCAAGGGCTGGCAATTGACCCTTGGCGCGCTGTTCATGCTGATCGTGATTTTCCTTCCCGGCGGTCTGGTCGAAGGCGGACGCAAGCTCGCGGGCCTGGTGCGCCGACGCAAACCCACAGACAAGGCGGATCAGGGGCATCGCCCCAAACAAGCTCCGCATGTGGCAGAATGAATATGGAAACCAAAATAAGCGGGGCTGTTATGGCAGAGGCCGAAATGGGCTTATTAGAAGTCAAAAATGTCTCGAAACGCTTTGGCGGATTGCAGGCGCTCGACAACGTCAATCTCAGTATTAAACGCAACAGCCTGCACGCCATAATCGGGCCGAACGGGGCGGGAAAATCGACGCTGCTCAACTGTTTTGTTGGCAAGCTCATGCCCGATACCGGCTCTGTCATGTTCGACGGAAACTCGCTTTTGGGCATCAAGCCCTACGAAATTAACCAACTCGGGGTCAGCCGCGTCTTTCAAACACCGGAGATCTTCACCGATCTTTCGGTGCTTGAAAACGTCCTTATCCCGTGTTTCGCCAAGCGCGACGGCTCGTTTCGGATGCACGCGCTGGAGAGTGTGGCACGCGAGGTGGATATCCACCAAAAAGCCGAGCAAATGCTGATCGACGTCAACATGCAGGACAAGCGCCACATGAACGCCGCCAGCCTTTCGCGCGGCGATAAACGCCGTCTGGAGATGGCCATGTGTCTGGCCCAAGACCCCAAATTGCTGCTGCTGGACGAACCAACAGCGGGCATGGCGCGCGCCGATACCAACAACACCATCGACCTTTTGAAAGAGATCAAAGCCAAGCGCGACATCACCATGGCGATCATCGAACACGACATGCATGTGGTGTTCAGCTTGGCCGAGCGCATCACCGTCATGGCCCAGGGCACCCCCATCGTCGAGGACATCCCCGACAACATCAAGGGTCACCCGCGCGTGCAAGAGGCCTATCTTGGAACCCCGGCCGAGGAGACCAACGCATGAACGCCCCACTGGCAAAAAACGCCAACCACGCCGAGAACGCCCCCGCCTATTTCTCGCTCTGGGACATCCACGCCTATTATGGCGAAAGCTATATCGTGCAAGGCATCAACTTTAACGTCCACGAGGGCGAGATTCTGGCGCTTTTGGGCCGCAATGGCGCGGGTAAAACCTCGACCTTGCGCACGATTGCGCGGCTTGACAGCCCCTCGCTGACCCATGGCGAAATCTGGCTCGACCACCAACCCCTGCACGAGATGAAATCGTTTCAGGCCGCACAGGCTGGCATCGCGCTGGTGCCCGAGGACCGGCGGATTATCCAAGGGCTAACAGTCGAGGAAAACCTGCAGCTGGCGCAAATCGCCCCCCCTCATGGCTGGTCTCTGAGCCGGATATACGAGCTGTTCCCAAGGCTTGGCGAGCGGCGCAAACAAGAAGGCACAACCCTTTCCGGCGGCGAGCAACAAATGCTGGCCATTGGCCGGGCACTTGCGCGCGATATCAAATTGCTGCTGCTGGACGAGCCTTACGAGGGGCTGGCTCCGGTGATCGTGCAAGAGATCGAGAAAACCCTGCGCCTGATCAAAGAGCAGGGTATCACCACCATTATCGTCGAACAAAACGCCATCGCCGCCCTCAAGCTGGCCGACCGTGCGGTAATTCTGGACACTGGCGAAATCGTTTTTGACGGCGCTGCTCAAGAGGTGCTGGACAATGAGGCTCTGCGCCGCGAATATCTGGCCATCTGACAAAAGACACTCCAAATACCAACACAGGACATGGATAAATGACCGCCAAAACCCTTTTCCCGCCCTCCGACGACTTTGCCTCTCAAGCGCTGATCGGTGCGACCAAATACAACCAAATGTATGCGGCCTCGATCAATGACCCGGACGTATTCTGGGGCAAAGAGGGCAAGCGGCTCTCTTGGATCAAGGACTATACCAAGGTCAGCAACGCCACGTTTACTTACCCCGATGTGTCGATAAAATGGTACGAGGACGGGGTTCTGAACGTCAGCGCCAACTGCATCGACCGCCATCTTGAAAAGCGCGGCGACCAGACCGCGATTATCTGGGAGGCCGATGATGTCAATGCCCCCAGCCGCCATATCACCTATAAAATGCTGCACGAGAAAGTCAGCAAGCTGGCCAATCTTTACAAATCCTTAGGGGTGAAAAAAGGCGATCGCGTCGTGCTTTACATGCCAATGATCCCCGAGGCCGCCTATGCGATGCTGGCCTCTGCAAGGATCGGCGCGATCCACTCGGTGGTGTTTGCGGGCTTCTCTCCCGAGGCGCTGGCCTCACGGATCAAGGGCTGTAAGGCCTCCTTGGTGATCACGGCAGACGAGGCTCCACGCGGGGGCCGCAACACGCCGTTAAAAACCAACGTCGACAAAGCTTTGGAGATTTCCGGCGATGTGACCACGCTGGTGGTCGAGCGTACAGGGGCCGATACTGGCCTCAAAGAGGGGCGCGATTTCTCTTATAATGAGGGCATGGCTGCGGCCTCCGCCGACTGCCCGCCCGAGCCGATGAACGCCGAAGATCCTCTGTTCATCCTTTACACCTCAGGCTCGACCGGCCAGCCCAAAGGGGTGGTCCACTCGACCGGCGGCTATCTGGTTTACGCGGCCATGACCCATGAATATGTGTTTGATTACCACGAGGGCGACATCTTTTGGTGTACCGCCGATGTGGGCTGGGTCACCGGCCACAGCTATATTGTCTATGGCCCGCTGGCCAATGGCGCGACCACGCTGATGTTTGAAGGCGTGCCAACCTATCCCGATGCCAGCCGGTTCTGGCACGTCTGCGACAAGCACAGGGTCAACCAGTTCTACACCGCCCCCACCGCCATTCGCGCGTTGATGGCGCAGGGCGATGATTTCGTTTTGAGCTGCGATTTGTCGTCACTCAAAGTGCTTGGAACCGTCGGCGAGCCGATCAATCCAGAGGCGTGGCACTGGTACGATCAGGTGGTCGGCAAGGGCAAACGTCCGATCGTTGACACATGGTGGCAGACCGAAACCGGTGGCCATATGCTGACCCCGCTGCCGGGCGCGATTGCCACCAAACCCGGCTCGGCCACGGTGCCGTTTTTTGGCATAGAGCCGGTTATTCTGGATGCCCAAACCGGCGTTGAGCAAACCGCGACCGAGGCCGAAGGCGTACTCTGCATCAAATCAAGCTGGCCCGGTCAGATGCGCACAGTTTATGGCGACCACGACAGGTTCGTTTCAACCTACTTCGCTGATTACAAAGGATATTATTTCACTGGCGATGGCGTTCGCCGCGACGGAGACGGCTATTACTGGATCACCGGACGGGTTGACGACGTGATCAACGTGTCAGGCCACCGCATGGGCACGGCCGAGGTCGAAAGCGCGCTGGTCTCTCACCCCAAAGTGTCCGAGGCCGCCGTGGTCGGCTATCCCCACCCTATCAAGGGACAGGGGATTTACGCCTATGTCACCTTGATGGCGGGCGAGGAATATACCGATGATCTGAAGCAGGAACTCGCCAACTGGGTGCGCAAGGAAATCGGCCCAATTGCCAAACCGGACGCGCTGCAATGGGCACCGGGCCTGCCAAAAACTCGCTCGGGCAAAATAATGCGGCGAATTTTACGCAAAATTGCCGAAAATGATACCGGATCGCTTGGCGACACCTCGACGCTGGCCGACCCAAGCGTGGTTGACGAGTTGATAAGCTCGCGGTTGGTGCGCGATTAGGGCCTAAATAGAAAACGACCACATCAAAGCGGACGGACAAAATCCGTCCGCGCATAGCCTTGCAAAAACAGCAACGCGGTCAAATCGCCAAAGTTAATACGAATGTCGCAAGCCGCAGCAACTGCCGGTTTGGCGTGCAGCGCAACCCCCGCGCCCGCCAGCCCGAGCATCCCCAGATCATTGGCCCCGTCCCCGACCGCCATGACCTCGTCAAGCGACAGCCCCCGCGCGGCGGTAATTTCATGCAAGGCCTCGACCTTGGCCTCACGACCCAAAATCGGCGCGACCACCTGTCCAGTCAAAACACCGTCACTAATCTCAAGCACATTGGCGCGGTTTTCGTCAAACCCCAACCCGTGGCCAACGCTTTGCGTAAACTCGGTAAACCCGCCCGAAACCAGCGCGCAATAAGCGCCATTCGCCTTCATCGTTGCCACCAACTCAACCCCGCCGGGCATGGGCGTGATGCGGGTTTCCAGCACCTCGTCGATCACCGCCTCATCAAGCCCCGCGAGCAGCGCAACCCGCTCGCGCAGCGCCGCCTCAAACGCGATCTCGCCATTCATAGCCCGCGCGGTGATCGCCGAAACCTTGGTCCCAAATCCGGCCATATCGGCCAGCTCATCCAAACATTCCTGCTCGATCATGGTGCTGTCCATATCCGCCAACAGCATCTTTTTGCGCCGTCCCTTGGCCAGTTGCACCACCAGATCTACCCCACGATCCTGCAAGCGCTGCCATATGTTGTGTATGTCATGAGGAACCTCGGCCACCGGAAACTCGCACGCGACCCCTTGTTGCAACCACCGAAACTCGCCGCCACCAAGCTGTTTGTGATAAGGTAGCACGTTGCTAACGGTCAAAACCGGCTCTTTCGGAGACGTCAGAAAACTTGCCACAAACATCAGGTCTCTCCGCTAACTCAGCCGCCAAGTTCGTCGTTTTTCGGCCATAAAAGGCCGCATACACCGGATTTTGCGCTTGATAAACCTCTTTCGCGCCACTAGAGGTCGCGGTGGGACACCCTTCCCCAACGAAGGGCAAATATCTGTGAGGATACCATGACTATGACCACAAAAAAACCGGGCGCTCGTCCGGCCAATCCCCTGTTTTCATCCGGCCCCTGCACCAAACCGAAAGGTTGGACGCTTGAGGCGTTGGCAGACGCGCCGCTTGGCCGCTCGCATCGGGCCGCGATCGGGAAATCCCGACTGAAAGACGCGATTGAGCGCACCCGCGAGCTTTTAAACATCCCCGCCGACTATAAAATCGGCATCGTTCCCGCCTCTGACACCGGCGCAGTCGAGATGGCACTTTGGTCGCTGCTCGGCGCGCGTGGTGTATCGATGCTGGCATGGGAAAGCTTTGGTTCCGGCTGGATCACCGATGTCGCCAAACAGCTGAAACTCGAGTTCATAGCCCATAAGGCCGACTATGGTCAGTTGCCAGATCTTAACGCCGTTAACTTTAATGACGACGTGGTTTTCACCTGGAACGGCACCACTTCCGGCGTGCGGGTTCCCAATGGCGACTGGATCGACGCGGACCGCGCAGGTCTGACCATTTGCGACGCGACCTCGGCGGTGTTCGCGCAAGATTTGCCGTGGGACAAGCTCGATGTGACCACGTTCAGCTGGCAAAAAGTGCTGGGGGGCGAGGCCGCTCATGGCATGCTGATCCTCAGCCCGCGCGCGGTTGAACGGCTGGAAACCTACACCCCTGCATGGCCCTTGCCCAAGATTTTCCGCCTGACCAAAGGCGGCAAGCTAATCGACGGTATTTTCAGCGGCGCAACCATTAACACACCGTCAATGCTGGCGGTCGAAGACTATCTCGTGGCGCTCAAATGGGCTACCACTCAGGGTGGTTTGCCGGGTCTAATCGCCAAGGCGGATAGCAACCTCGCGGTGTTGGCAGAGTTTGTTAACACGACACCTTGGGTAGAGTTTCTGCCCGTTGATCCCGCAACCTATTCCAACACGTCGGTCTGCCTCAAGATCACTGATCCGACGATCACAGCACTTGACACGTCGGCACAGGCCTCGTTCGCCAAAGCCATCGCAAAACGCCTCGATGTCGAAGGGGTCGCCTATGATATCGGCTCTTACCGCGACGCCCCCGCTGGCCTGCGTATCTGGACCGCAGGCACGGTCGAAGCCGATGACCTGCGCGCCCTGATCCCATGGCTCAACTGGGCTTATCACGCTGAAAAGGCGACACTTTAATTAGAGTTTTGCGGAAACCCTCCGCCTGTTAACACATTGAATGGAGGCCATCATGGCACCTAAAGTACTCGTATCCGACAAGCTCAGCACAACCGCTGTCGAGATTTTTCGCGCCCACGGTATCGACGTGGATTTCCTGCCAGATGTCGGCAAAGACAAGGTCGAAATGCTGAAAATCATCGGCGAATATGATGGTCTGGCCATTCGTTCAACCACCAAGGCCACAGCGAAACTGTTGGCCAATGCTGACAATCTAAAGGTGATTGGCCGCGCCGGAATCGGCGTCGATAACGTCGATCTCCAAGCCGCCAGCCGCAAGGGCGTGATCGTCATGAACACGCCGTTTGGCAACTCGATCACCACGGCAGAACACGCCATCACGATGATGATGGCGGTCGCCCGTCAAATCCCGGCCGCCAACGATTCCACCCAAGCCGGCAAGTGGGAAAAGTCGCGTTTCTTGGGCACCGAAGTGACCAATAAAACCCTCGGCCTGATCGGCTGTGGCAATATCGGCTCCATCGTCGCCGACCGCGCCAAGGGTTTGAAAATGAAGGTCATCGCCTATGATCCGTTCCTGTCAGAGGAGCGCGCCGAGCAGCTTGGCGTGATCAAGGTCGAGCTTGACGATCTGCTGGAGCGCGCCGATTTCATCACGCTCCATGTGCCGCTAACCGACAAAACCCGCATGATTATCGACGCCGATGCCATCGCTAAAACCAAGAAAGGCGTGCGCATAATTAACTGCGCGCGCGGCGGTCTTGTTAACGAATTGGCCCTTGCCGAGGCCCTGAAATCCGGCCATGTCGCAGGCGCCGGCTTTGACGTGTTCGAGGTAGAACCCGCCACCGACAGCCCGCTTTTCGGCCTGCCAAACGTGGTCGTCACCCCGCATCTTGGGGCGGCAACCACCGAGGCGCAGGAAAATGTCGCCATCCAAGTCGCCGAACAAATGTCGGACTATTTGATTAACGGAGCCGTCACCAACGCCATCAACATGCCCTCGATCACCGCGGAGGAGGCCCCGGTTCTGGCTCCGTTCATCAAGTTGGCCACCCATCTTGGCGCTTTTGTTGGCCAAATGACCGACGATCCAATCAAGGCGATCAACATTCTTTATGACGGCGATGTTGCCAGCATGAACACAAACGCGCTCAATTCCGCCTGTGTCGCCGGTCTGATGCAGGCCTCCATTCCCGAGGTCAACATGGTCTCGGCCCCGGTGGTTGCGCGCGAACGCGGGATCAAGATTTCCACAACCACACAGGAAAAATCCGGTGTGATTGACAGCTTTATCAAGCTGACCGTGGTCACCGAGACCACCGAGCGCTCTATCGCGGGCTCGGTGTTTTCCGATAAAAAGCCCCGGTTTATCCAGATCAAAAACATTAACATCGACGCCGATATCGCGGCCCATATGCTCTATACCACTAACAAGGATGTGCCCGGTATCATCGGCGCATTGGGGGCGACGTTGGGGGAAAATAACGTCAATATCGCCAACTTTACCCTTGGACGAGCAGACGTGGGCGGCGATGCGATTGCGCTGCTTTCGGTCGATTATCAGGTGTCCGATCAGGTGATTGCGACCTTGCGCAAGACCGATAAATTCAATCTTATCAAACGGTTGCAGTTTGATGTGAAATAGAGAAGCATTCCGCCTCTTGTCTGGGGCGCGGGGCCTGCTAGTCTGGCGGCAACCAGTGTTTGTAAAGGTATTTAGATGCATTTTCTCCCTCTTGTTGCCGCCATTTTGGCGCTCAGCCCGACCCTTGCCAACGCCACGGCGGATCAAAAATGCGGCGGAAATTTTAACGGTTTCGTCAAAGGTCTTAAGAAAGAGGCGGTCTCGCAAGGGTTCACGCGCAGCTTTACCAACTCGTTTTTCAAATCGGTCGCGCTGGACCCCAAGGTGATCCGCATGGACCGCGCGCAGGGTGTGTTCAAGATGACATTCACCGATTTCTCGCAGCGGGTCATCAACAAAAACCGCATGATCAACGGCAAACGCAATGCCAAAAAATATGCCAAAACCTTCCAGAGGGCTGAACAAACCTACGGTGTCGACAAGTCGGTCATTCTGGCTTTTTGGGCGCTCGAAACCGATTACGGCGCGGTTCAGGGCAATTTTAACACCCTTAACGCGCTGGTCACGCTGTCACATGATTGTCGCCGTCCGGGCCTGTTTCGACCACAGATTTTCTCGGCGATGGAGCTGGCAAAACGCGGAGATTTTGACCCCGCCACCACCACCGGCGCATGGGCAGGCGAGATCGGCATGGTGCAAATGCTGCCCGATGACATCCTCAATCGCGGCGTTGACGGGGATGGAGACGGGCATGTGAGGCTGAAAACCAGCGCGCCGGATGCGATCATGACCGCAGGCCGGATGCTGAAAAACCTCGGCTGGCGCGCAGGCGAGCCTTGGCTGGTCGAGGTCAAAATTCCAAGAAACCTCAACTGGAAAAACACCGGTCTGGATCATGAAAAAACGGTCGCAGAATGGGCCAAACTCGGCGTCAAAGCGGTCGGAAAAGCCCAGCCAAAAGGAAATCTCTCCGCCTCGGTCCTGCTGCCACAAGGCCGCAAGGGACCAGCGTTTCTGGCCCTGCCAAATTTCCGGGTTTATTTCGAGTGGAACCAGTCCTTCGTCTACGTCACCACCGCCGCCTATTTCGCCACCCGCCTGAACGGCGCGCCGATTTTCGCCCCCGGAAATCCCGATCCCAGCCTGTCGGACCCAGAGATGAAACTCCTGCAAACCAAGCTGGAAGCGCGCGGCTATAACGTGGGAAAAATCGACGGAATCTTGGGGAAAAACACCCGAGACGCAGTCAAACAAGAGCAAATCCGCCTCGGCCTCCCCGCCGATAGCTGGCCAACCAAAAAGCTCCTGAACAAGCTATAAATACCGCTTCTGCTTGGCAAAAAATATCCCCGCCGGAGGCTCCTACCCTCAGCCGACCATCCGCTCGGCCAGCCCCAAATCAACCGACACAAGCTGGCTAACCCCTTGTTCTGCCATGGTAACTCCGAACAGTCGATCCATCCTGCTCATGGTGACCGCATGGTGGGTTATCACCAAAAACCGGGTTTTGGTCTGGTTGGTCATCTCGTCCAGCAGATCGCAAAGCCGGGTGACATTGGCGTCATCAAGCGGCGCATCAACCTCGTCCAACACGCAAATTGGGGCCGGATTGGCCAGAAATACCGCGAAGATCAGTGCCATCGCCGTCAAGGTTTGCTCGCCGCCCGACAACAGCGATAACGTCGAGAGTTTCTTGCCCGGCGGCTGGCACATGATCTCCAGCCCCGCCTCCAGCGGATCGTCGCTTTCCACCAGTACCAGCTTGGCCTCACCACCGCCAAACAGGTGGCGAAACAGCATTTCAAAGTTGCGATTGACCTCTTCAAACGCCGCCAGCAAACGCTCGCGCCCCTCACGGTTGAGGCTGGAAATGCCGGTTCGAAGCTTGGCAATCGCCGCCTCCAGATCGCTCTTTTCGCCACTCAGCGTATCATATTCCTGCTGCACCTCGCGCGCGTCCTCTTCGGCGCGTAAATTGACCGACCCCAGCGCGTCCCGCTGTCGCCGCAGACGCGCCACATCGGTTTCGATCCGCTCGGAGGAGGGCATCTTGTCGGGGTCACCTTCCAGCGTTTCCAGCAAGACCTCCGGCTCCACCCCAAGCTCCTCTGCGATCCGCGCCGCCGCCGTATCGACCTGCGCCTTGGCCGCATCGCTCATGGCATCGGCGCGGGCGCGATGTTCGCGCGCGTCCGCCGCTCCCCGCTCGGCCTCACGCTCATCAGCCACAGCCTGACGCAACGCGCTTTCGCCCGCGCTCAGCGCGTCGGTCGCATTAACTTTTCGCGCTTCGGCGACAGCAATCGCCTGACCAAGCTGGTCACGTTTGGCGGCAATTTCCTCCGGCGCAGAGGTCGCATCCGCCAGATCAGTCTCGCTTTGGGTTTTGCGCGCCGCCAACTCGCCC
>JAADIJ010000199.1 GCA_013151335.1 Alphaproteobacteria bacterium
AAAGTCGGCGAATGTCAGCCTGCCCTGGCTTTGAGACCCGCCCCAGCCGGATCTTGCCGCCAGACGAATGCTGCCGAGGAACCAGGCCAAGTCAGGCCGCAAAATCTCGACCACATTTAAAACTGCCCATAGGTGGGGCAAAAGCTTCGATCGCCAGCGCGGTTACCGGAAAAACGT
Source organism: Alphaproteobacteria bacterium (assembly GCA_013151335.1). Classification (GTDB taxonomy): domain Bacteria; phylum Pseudomonadota; class Alphaproteobacteria; order Rhodobacterales; family Rhodobacteraceae; genus UBA5972. The sequence continues at coordinate 178 of JAADIJ010000199.1, forward strand.
GGCCGTATTCATACGTCACCGCACGAAGGGCATTCACCAATTCAGTCCGCTGGTGGATAAGGCGTTCTCAAGCTCGGAACAATACCGCCCGAGCTTGCTGTTCTTCAGTTTTAGGCTCGACAAAGCGCATCTCAGGGCGCTGTGCTGCAATCACGATTGCTTCCGCGTCCATCGCATCATTCTTCTGCCGCTTTACGAAGGGCTTCACATACTGTGGGGCGATTAACTTCACCTCGTACCCAAATTTTACCATCTGGCGAGCCCAGTAGTGAGCACCGCCACAGGCTTCCATAACCACGGCACAAGATGGATGATCCGCCATGAACTTATAGAACTGTGGTCGCGAAAGTCTCTTTCGAAACTTAACCTGCCCAGTCATAAACGTCCCGTGAACCTGAAACACGCTCTTTGCCAGATCGACCCCGATCATTGTATCCTTCATTTTACCGCCCTTTCCACTTTGTGAGTTTCAACACCGTAAACTTGGCACATTGCGATGCCGCCTGGGGAGGGCGGCAACCATCCCATCTGGCGCCGGTAACATCACGTTTGGAATGTAATTCCAGATACTGAAGTATGATATCGTCGGTAACATTTCCGCTGGTGGTCGAGAAATACCCGCACGCCCAAAACCGCCTGCCCCAGTAACGCTTGCGCAACTCCGGGAACTCCATCTGGATGCGCAGCGATGAGCGCCCTTTGATCCGATGCATGACCTTGGGCAGCGACAGTTTCGGCGGGATCGACATGAACATGTGGACATGGTCGCGAGCAAGAACACCGCGCACGATATGGACACCCATTTCCTCGCAGGTCTGCAGGATGATCTCACGGATCAGCTCTCGCATCGGCCCCTGCAGAACCTTGTAGCGATATTTTGTGACCCACACGACGTGAAACCTGTGGTAAAATCACGTGTGCGCGGATGGGGAATAGCGCATGATCTTCTCTCCTGGATTTTGAAGCCATACAGCCTACGGCGGGCTTCAAAATCCAGGAGAGAAGATCATCAACAGATTTGCTGAAGCGGACCGGCTGGAAGCCGGTGGTTTATCTCCAATAGGTGGAAACAAAATGGCGGTCACCTTCATTGCCAAGGATTTTTGCGGCCTCACTCATCGGAACCCAAAGAACGCTGTGATGCGGCTCCTCAATCTGCCATTTTTCCCGAATTGGTCTGCAGAGATAAATATGGCAGACCTTCCGCGCCCACATGTCATAATCGGGCATAAAACAATAGCGTTGGAACGCTCCCAGGCGCCTTTCGACCTGTATCACCCAACCGGTCTCTTCGCGCACCTCACGATGAAGCGCCTGAAGTGGCGACTCGCCTCTATCAATTCCGCCACCGGGGAGTTGAAACTCCGGCTCAGGCAAGGACTGAAATGTTATCAACAGCTCCCGGCCTCTGCGCAGCAGGCCATACGCCCCCGGTCGCGGCCGGTATTCGATGTTTTTTCTTATCGGTTCGCCAAATCGCCTGATCACGAGGTTCAATTTTCCATACTTGAGGGTTGATTTCTCTTGCCTTCATGATTTGTCTATGGGAACGCCGCCAAGGTCAAGAAGGGTAAAACGCAGATGAATTTGGCGAACACAATTGCATGGGACGACACTGTCCTGCCGTTTCAACTTGATCGCCCGGATATTCGTGGTCGAATCGCGCGGCTGGACGGCGTATTGGAACGCATTCTACGGCAACATAATTATCCTAGCCCCGTGGAGGCGATTGTTGCAGAAGCGGCAATATTGACGGCACTTATTGGCCAGACGATCGAGTTGCGGTGGAAGCTTTCCCTGCAAATTCGCGGTAGCGGACCACTTCGGATTATTGCAACCGACTACTATGGTCCAACGACCGGCGGCGAACCCGCACGTTTGCGCGCTTATGCGAGCTTTGATGCTGAAAAGGTCGCCGCATTTGATGGCGCGCCGTTTTCCATGATCGGCAACGGGATGTTTGCCGTTCTCATCGACCAAGGCAGCGGCACCAAGCCTTATCAGGGGATAACTCCTCTGGCTGGCGGGTCGCTTGGAGCCTGTGCCGAGACGTATTTTTCCCAGTCAGAGCAGCTACCTACCCGGTTTTCGCTCTCAACTTACCTGCGTGGCGCCCCCGGAGATAACAGGAAATGGCGTGCGGGTGGGGTGATGATCCAGCATATGCCGAAGGCCTCACCACTTCTAAAACCTCAAGAACATCAGCCCCCGGAAGCGAACGAAAGCAACCTCACTGACGACAAAGCAGAAAACTGGAACCGGGTTAATTTCCATTTGGACACGGTCAAAGACCACGAGTTAATCGGCCCGGATGTATTACCGACGGAATTGTTGCTCCGGCTTTTCCACGAGGAAACGCCGCGCATTTTTGACGCGCAACCCGTACAGTTTGGCTGCACATGTGGGGCCGAAAAGGTGGTACAAACCATGTCGATATATTCCGCCAAAGACATATCGCATATGACAGATAGCGACGGAAAAGTCACCGCGGATTGCCAGTTTTGCGGCGCTCATTACTCGTTTGACCCGGAAATGTTGGGAATTGACGGCAGCCTGAGCCGGAAATAGGACACGTCCGGCTTGCCCGCATGCGGTCTCTGCGCCATGAAGGGCAGATGAACCACCGGATAGACTCGATCGAAAACATCAACCGCGTTCTTGGGCAATCCAGCAAACCCGGCTCGTCGGATTTTGATCTTAATCCCGGAGGCAGGCCGTTCCAGCCTCCCAAAAACTGGCTACGAGAGGCCGCCGTTTTGGTGCCACTGATCGGGGCCAAAACTGACCTGCGCGTTATCCTCACCAAGCGCGCATCGCATCTGAAACACCATCCCGGGCAGATCGCCTTTCCCGGTGGCAAGGTGGAAAAAACCGACCGCGACCACACCGCCGCTGCACTTCGCGAAGCCCAAGAAGAGATCGGACTTAGCCCCCGAGATGTAAAAGTTCTCGGGCATATCCCGTTTCACGAGACGGTCACCCATTTTCGTATCACCCCGGTCGTCGGGCTGGTCGGCGGCTCGTTTATTCCGGTTCCTGAAATTGGCGAGGTCGAGGAGGTTTTCGAGGTTCCTCTGGTCTATTTGGCCGACCCCAACAACTATCAGATCGAAGGGCGTATCTGGGGCGGGGTTCGGCGACAATATTTCACCATTCCTTATGGACCCTACTATATTTGGGGGGCGACCGCGCGCATTCTGCAAGGTTTTGCGGAAAGGCTGAGCAAATGACCGAAGTCAGCGGCGCATGGCTGGAAAATCCGCGCACACAATCGGTTTTATCAATGCTGACCGAAGCTGGCTATCAAGCCTTTGTGGTTGGGGGTGCGGTTCGCGACGCGCTGCTGGATATCGCAGTCAGTGACGTCGATATTGCCACGGATGCCTTGCCCGAAACGGTAATTGCACTGGCGCAAGAGGCCGGGCTAAAGGCCATTCCCACCGGCATTGATCACGGCACCATCACCGTGGTTTGTGGCGACAACGGCTATCAGATCACCACGTTTCGCAAGGACATCGAAACTGACGGGCGGCACGCGGTGGTGACCTTTTCGCGCACGCTCGCCGAGGACGCGTTGCGGCGTGATTTTACCATCAACGCGCTTTATGCAACTGCCGGCGGTCACGTGGTTGATCCGCTTGGCGGCCTACCCGATATAGCTGCGCGCCGGGTGCGTTTCATTGGCCTGCCCGAGGATCGCATACGCGAAGACAGCCTGCGTATATTACGGTTTTTTCGATTTCATGCATGTTTCAGCGACCCGCTTGAAGGCATTGACGCAACCGCGTTGGCCGCCTGTGCCGAACTGGCGGACCAGCTAGAAACCCTGTCAAAAGAACGAATTGGGGTTGAGATGCGCAAGCTTCTTGGCGCTCCAGATCCAGCCCCAAGTGCCGCATCCATGTCCACCGCCGGGATATTAATGCGCCTGTTGCCGGGAGCCAGCACTGCCGGGTTGGCCCCGCTCGTTCATTACGAGCGAGCGATTGGTCTTGCTCCCGACTGGATGCGGCGACTGGCGGTGATTGGCGGGCAAAACATGATGGAAAACTTGCGCCTCAGCAGGTCGGAAAACCGACAAGTTCGCCTTTATCTGACCGGGACCGCCAGTTCTCGTTCCATCGCCGAACTCGCATTTCGTCACGATGCGAAAACCGCCCAAACCGTAGAGCTGTTGCGCGCGGTTTCGTTTGGGCGAGATCTTACCCCCGACCTGATCAAAACCACGCTGCGCGCCGAGGCCATGATATTTCCTGTGCGCGCGGGGGACTTGGTCGGGCTTTCTGGCGCAGCTATCGGCACGCGTCTGCATGAGTTGCAAACGCAATGGATTGCGTCCGACTTTCAGCTCAGCAAGCTCGATTTGTTGAAATGACGTCAAATTGGTCACCCCTCTTGCGCCAACACACCGGATCATCGTACTGAACCTGCGCCTTGTGAGAGAACAGGGGGCGCATGGCTGGTTGGTTCTGTCAGGCGGGATAGTCGGGAACGACGAAGGCAGATAATGGCTCAATTTACCATCAAGCGGCTCGGACATCAGGGCAACGGCATCGCCGATGACACTACGGGTCAGATTTTTGTGCCGTTTTCTCTGCCCGGCGAAGTAATCGAAGGCGAACTTGATGGCAAGCGTATTTTGTCGCCGAAAATCATCACCCCAAGTTCGGATCGGGTGAGGCCGTCCTGTTCGCATTTCAAGGCGTGTGGCGGCTGCGCGTTGCAGCATGGCTCTGATGATTTTTTGGCCCGCTGGAAAGTTGAAACTGTCAAAAGCGCGCTTGCCGCACAAGGAATTGAGGCCCCGTTTCACGAGATCATAACCTCGCCCGCAGCCTCTCGTCGTCGTGCAACTCTGGCCGGGACCCGCACCAAAAAAGGCGCGATTGTCGGGTTTCATGGCCGCGCCTCAAACACGGTTATCGACATTCCCAATTGCACCCTTCTGCACCCGGAAATCGTGAAAGGTCTTTCGGTTCTAAAGGCGCTAACAATCTTGGGGGCTTCTCGTAAGAATTTGATTTCATTAAGAATTACTCAATCTGACGTCGGGCTTGATATCAGTGTGATGGACGCCAAAAAGACCGATGGCGCGCTTTTGGCCCATCTTGGTCAGTTGGTTGAGCGCCATAATCTGGCGCGACTCAGTTGGAATGGCGAGGTGATCGCGACCCGTGTAGCGCCTGTTCAGAAATTTCAGGATATCGCGGTTATCCCACCATCTGGCGCGTTTTTGCAGGCAACTGTTGCGGGTCAAAACGCCCTTATCGCGAGCGTTGGCAAGGCAGTGGGCAAGGCTGCGCGGATCGTCGATCTTTTCGCGGGATGCGGCACATTCACCCTGCCCCTGGCGCATCAATCAGAGATACTGGCGGTGGAGGCTGAACAAAGCGCGCTGGCTTCGCTTGACGCCGCATGGCGCAAAACGCCGGGTTTAAAAACTGTGACGACCGAGGCGCGAGACCTGTTTCGAAGACCGCTCTTGGCCGATGAGTTGGCCAAATTTCAGGCAGCGATCATTGATCCGCCACGAGCAGGGGCGAAGGCTCAGGTTGAGGTGCTTGCGCAAAGTGAGATCGCAAAAATCGCCTTTGTGTCCTGCAACCCCGTTACCTTCGCGCGCGATGCAGCGACCCTGATCGCGGCGGGCTATCTCCTTGATTGGGTGCAAGTGATTGACCAGTTCCACTGGTCACCCCATGTGGAACTGGTCGCAAGTTTTCACCGTCCATAACCGCGCGCTGGCTGCATCACTGGGCGTTCCGGCTTGCCTTGGCATATATTTTGTCAAGCGCGCGCGCTATCGCCACGCCAATCCCCAGAAACAAAATCGCGCTGGCGATGGTGGTGACGTAAAATCCCAAACGCTGCCCTTGGGCCATATCGTTCAGAAACGGGTACGGAAAACCACTGGTCGCGCTGCCGAGCGGCAGGTTGTTCATCGGTTGCACCACAAATTCGGTCCAGGCAATATAGCTGAAAAAAATCACCAGCGAGGTCGCCAGCGTGGCCCAGACGCGCCGGAATGCCCCGAGAATGAAAAACGCGTCAAACATCATCAAAATCTGGGTGCCGCCATGCAGGTAGTATTCCTGATACCACGGCAAAATATTGTCGCCATTGATCAGCTTGGGGTCGATGAAAAAAAGCTTCCAATACATGAAAGCGATGATCGCGCCCAGCACGACACTGGCGGAAACGAACGAATTATAGGTCTTGTCACTGCGCCCCAGCGAAACGCGCAGCATAAACCACGCGACCAGCACATTAGCGGTCAGACCCCAGTTTGTCAGATAGCGAAACTGCCAACCAAACGTGCTGTAGTCGGTGGTGAAAAAAAGGTCAATCCAAAAACCAAGCGCCAGTAAGAAGACCAGCCACCGGAAATTGGTGACGGCTGTTGGTGTTCGCTGTGACATAATATTTCCCCGTTTGGTTTTTTTGGGGAATTAAGCACGCATGGCGCGCGCGTGCAATGGGGGCTACGCCCTGAGACTTCCAACCGTCGCTATACCCAGCACATCGAGAATTTTTTCCTCGATCTGCGGTGCATTCAAGCCAGCTTGCTTGTACATTTTCACGGGCGATTTCTGGCTGAGGAAAATATCCGGCAAGACCATCGAGCGGAACTTCAGCCCTCGGTCAAACACGCCCTCATTGGCCAAAAGCTGGGCCACATGGCTGCCAAAACCACCGATAGCGCCCTCCTCGATGGTGATCAGCGCCTCGTGATTTGCGGCCAGATCAAGGATTAGGTCGCGGTCCAGTGGCTTAGCAAATCTGGCGTCAGCAATAGTGGGAGTGATGCCTTTGGCACGCAGATTTTCGGCGGCTTTCATAACCTCTTCAAGGCGCGTGCCAAAAGACAGGATCGCCACGCGATTGCCCGCCTGAATGATCCGGCCCTTACCGATCTCCAGCGCCTCGCCGCGCTCTGGCAGATCAACCCCGACCCCCTCGCCGCGCGGATATCGAAACGCCGACGGGCGGTCGTTGATCGCAGCAGCCGTGGCCACCATATGCACAAGCTCGGCCTCATCACTTGCCGCCATCACCACGAAATCCGGCAGGTTGGCGAGATAAGCAATGTCAAAGCTGCCCGCATGTGTGGCCCCGTCAGCCCCGACAAGACCGGCCCGATCAATGGCAAAACGCACCGGCAGTTTCTGGATGGCAACGTCATGCACCACCTGATCATAGCCCCGTTGCAGGAACGTCGAATACATCGTGCAAAACGGTTTCATCCCGCCAGCGGCCAGGGCCGCGCTGAAGGTCACCCCATGTTGCTCGGCAATTCCCACGTCAAAACAACGACTTGGGAAGCGTTCGGCGAATAAATCCAGTCCAGTACCGTCAGGCATCGCGGCAGTAATAGCGACGATTTTGTCGTCTCGCGTAGCCTCGTCAATCAGCGCGCCTGCGAAAACCTTGGTGTAGCTCGGCGCGTTTGAAGGCGCTTTCTTTTGCTGACCAGAAACCACATTAAACTTGGCGACCGCATGAAGTTTGTCGCTGGAGGCCTCGGCAGGCGCATAGCCCTTGCCTTTTTGGGTCACCACATGGATCAGCATCGGGCCGGTCGCACGCTCCTTGACCGTTCGCAACACGGCCAGCAATTGCAGCACGTCGTGGCCGTCGATTGGGCCAACATAGGAAAAGCCAAGTTCTTCAAACAAGGTGCCGCCAACGGTCATGGATTTGACCAGTTCCTTGGCCCGACGCGCGCCCTCTTGAAACGGTTCGGGCAGCAGACTGACGGCTCCTTTGGCGGCCGCTTTCAACTCTTGAAATGGCGCGCCTGAATAGAGGCGCGAAAGATAGGCCGACATGGCCCCGACCGGCGGAGCGATGGACATTTTGTTGTCGTTCAAGATCACAAACAGCCGCTTGCCCAGATGGCCTGCGTTGTTCATCGCCTCATAGGCCATGCCCGCCGACAGAGAGCCATCGCCGATCACCGCGATTGCATCGCCAAGACCGTGCTCGGGCGAGCCACCCAGATCGCGGGCGACGGCAAAGCCGAGAGCCGCTGAAATCGAGGTCGAGCTATGCGCCGCGCCAAACGGGTCATAAGCGCTTTCGCTGCGTTTGGTGAAACCCGAAAGGCCGTTCTCTTGGCGCAAAGTACGAATGCGCGCGCGCCGCCCGGTCAGGATTTTATGGGGGTAACATTGATGGCCCACATCCCAGATCAGCCGATCTTTGGGGGCCTGAAACACCGCATGAATGGCTGTCGTGAGCTCAACCACGCCAAGCCCCGCGCCCAGATGGCCGCCCGTGACAGACACCGCCGAAATGGTCTCGGCCCTCAGTTCATCGGCCAGTGCGACCAGCTCGGCATCGGTGAATTGCGCCATGTCAGACGGGATATTCATCCGGTCGAGCAGCGGTGTGTGGGGTCTGGGTTGGTCAGTCACCGGCGGCATCCTTTGTAATGGGCCAAGCCTATCACATATCGCGATCAATGATAAAGCGGGCAAGATGGCGTAGGTTGTCGCCAGTGCCGCCAAACGGCTCCAACCCGTCGCAAGCCTGCTCGATCAACTGTTCGGCCTTGGTTTTAGCCCCTTCAAGGCCGAGCAGAGAAACGAAAGTCGCCTTGCCTGCGTCGCGGTCTTTTTGCAGCCGTTTGCCGGCTTTGGCCGCATCGCCCTCGACGTCGAGAATGTCGTCCGCGATCTGAAACGCCAGCCCGACCGCCTCGGCATAGTCGCGCATGGTGCCGGTGTTGGTATTGCCCATCACCGGCCCGGCCTCGGCGGCCCATCTGAACAACGCGCCGGTTTTGTTGGCTTGCAATTCGGTGATCTGGCCAAGATCAAGCGGCGTTTTGGCGGTCTCGGCGGCGATATCCTGTATTTGCCCCAACACCATGCCACGCGCACCTGCAGCCTCGGCCATCGAGGTGATCAGGCGCAAGCGAATATTGGCATCCGCCGAGGTGCGACTTGAGGCCAACACCTCAAACGCCAATGTTTGCAACGCATCCCCCGCCAGCACGGCTGTGGCCTCGTCCCATTTCACATGTACTGTCGGCTTGCCGCGTCGAAGGTCGTCATCATCCATCGCCGGAAGATCATCATGGACCAGCGAATAGGCATGGATACACTCCACCGCCGCTGCCGCCCGATCGGCCTGTTGCGGACGAACGCCATAAAGGGCCGAGCCTTCAAGCACCAAAAACGCGCGCAAACGCTTGCCGCCAGACAGGGCCGCATAGCGCATGGCATCGGAAAGCTCGCTCGGCTCCAACTCGTCAAACAGCGCCACAAGAGTAGCATCCACGCGCGTGGCATGGTCAGCCAATACCTCCCTGAACATGACTAGAGCCCTTTGACCGGTTTCAGCCCGTCGGGCTGACCGTCGCGGCCAAGCGTGATTTGCGCGACTTTTTCCTCGGCAGATTTAAGCCGTATCTCACAATGCTTTTTCAAAATCTCGCCGCGCTCATAAAGCTGGATCGATTCCTCAAGCGCGACCTGACTGCCTTCGAGTTGGCTCACCACGCGCTCAAGCTCGCCCAGCGCATCCTCAAATGTCATTTCGGCAACCGGCTTTTGTGTCATTCGCCATACTCCATTAAAACCTTTACATGCGCCGCCGTAGAAGCTGCCAGCGCCGCAAGATCATATCCGCCTTCCAATGTCGAGACCAGCCGTCCTTTGGCGGTTTTGGCAGCAACGTCACATATCTGCTGCGTGACCCACAGATGTAATCATCCTCAAGCAACCTGACGCTGGCCAGCGGATCCTCCCAATGGGCGTCAAACCCTGCCGAGATCAGCACGATCTCAGGCTTGAAGTCTCGCAAGGCTGGTAAAGCTATGTCGTGAATATGACGGCGAAAAACATGGCTGCCGGTCTTGGCATCGAGCGGAATATTAAGAACATTGCCATGCGCGCCAGCTTCAGAGGCCGCACCGCTGCCCGGAAAAAGCGGCATCTCGTGGGTAGAGATATAAAGGATGCGCTCGTCGTCCCAGATCAGATCTTGGGTGCCATTGCCGTGATGCACATCAAAATCGACGATTGCCACTCGCGACAGGTCGTGGT
>JAADIJ010000021.1:0-9397 GCA_013151335.1 Alphaproteobacteria bacterium
CGCCTCTGCGCCCGCTGGCCCGCATAATCTCGGCGCGTGAAAAGGGCGAGAATCCAGATCTGATTGTGGCCGAGAACATCCGCCAGCGTCACGAGAATATGCGCGATCACGACCGCGTGCGTGCCGAAAGCCGCCTTTTGGTGCTGAGCCTCGCTTTTCTCGCCGCCTTTGTTGTCGTCGGTGGGCGCATGGGCGTGCTGGCGTCGCGCTCGCCGCAAGAGCCAGTGGTCGATTCCGGCGCCTCCACGATTTACGCGCAACGCGCCGATATTGTTGATCGAAACGGCGCTATCCTGGCCACCAATCTTGTGACCGACTCGCTCTATGCCCAACCCCCGTTGATGGTTGATCGCGGGCGCGCCGCAGAGGAGCTTGGCCGGATTTTCCCTGATCTGGACCCCAAAAAGCTGTTGAAGGATTTTAATTCCAAACGAAAATTTATCTGGTTGAGGCAGAAAATTTCGCCCGAACAGCAGCAACAGGTCCATGATATCGGCGATCCGGGTTTGTTATTCGGGCCACGCGAAATGCGGCTTTATCCCAACGGAAACCTTGCAGCCCATGTTCTGGGCGGGGCTAGATTTGGGCGCGAAGGCGTGCACTCTGCAGAGATCGTTGGCGTGGCGGGCGTCGAGTATGAGTTTGACAAGTTCTTGCGCGACCCCGCCAATCAGGGCGCGCCGCTGCAGCTGTCGATTGATCTCACGGTTCAGGCCGCTATCCGGCGGGTGCTTAGCGGTGGCATGAAACTGTTCAACGCCAAAGGAGCGGCGGCGATTTTGATGGATGTCAAAACCGGCGAGGTGATCTCGTTGGTTTCGCTGCCAGATTTTGACCCTAATGCGCGACCGCGACCGCTGGTCAAAGGCAAGGCCTCTGACAGCCCGTTGTTTAATCGCGCCAGTCAGGGTTTGTACGAGCTTGGCTCGACCTTCAAAGTGTTCACCGCCGCAAATGCGCTGGAGACCAAAACCTTTACTCCTGACACCATGGTTGCGACCCAAGGGCCGCTGAAATGGGGCAAGTTCGTCATCAAGGATTTCCATGATTACGGCAAAACCCTCAGCCTGACGGACGTGATTGTCAAAAGCTCCAATATTGGGGCGGCGAATATCGCGACAAAGGTGGGCGGGGGGCGCCAGCAGGCGTTTTTGGACAGTTTGGGTCTGTTTGATCCGATAAAGTTTGAATTGCCCGCATCACGAAAAGTCCGCCCGTTATTGCCGCCAAAATGGTCCGAGTTGTCGACCATGACTGTGGCTTATGGGCATGGCATTGCGGTTACGCCTCTGCATCTGGCCACGGCTTATGCGTCGCTTTTGAACGGCGGTACCAAGGTTGTGCCAACGCTTTTGAAGGTGTCGTCACCGCCAAAGCCCGGCCCGCGTGTGGTACGGCCAGAGGTCTCGCGGCAATTGCTGGATATCTTGCGCCAAGTGGTGGTGCGCGGCACGGCCTCGATGGGCAACGTGCCGGGCTATGAGGTTGGCGGCAAAACCGGCACCGCGAACAAGCCTGACCCGCAAGGCGGCTATTACGAGGATAAGGTGATTTCGACTTTCGCTTCGGTGTTTCCGACCCGCGATCCAAAGTATGTGCTGACCGTGACCTATGATGAGCCAGAGGAAACCTCGGGTGTCAAACCGCGTCGAACCGCTGGTTGGACGGCAGTTCCGGTGGCTGCCGAGATCATCCGCCGTGTGGCTCCGCTGTTGGGGATGAGGCCGGTAATTGATCCCAAGGCCAAGATGGCTTACACGCTGTCAAAATACTGAACGCGCCAGCACAAAAGGCAAGCAGATGGTCCAGGAAGACGCGCAAACGCTGAGCTTGCAGGCGCTGGGATTGGTGGCAAAAAATCACGCGACCTCTCAGACCGACACCCAGATCACCGGCCTGTCGGTTGACAGCAGGCAGGTAAAACCCGGCCATCTTTTCGCGGCTCTGGCGGGAACACAGGTGCATGGGGCGGAGTTTATCAAATATGCGCTGAGGATGGGAGCCGGGGCGGTTTTGACCGACGCTGCGGGGGCAAACATTGCCGCGCGCGAGCTTGGCGAGGCGGATGCGGCCTTGGTGATCTCAACCGAGCCAAGGCGCACTTTGGCCCATGCGGCGGCAGCTTGGTTCGCGCGCCAACCTTCAAGCATGATCGCGGTGACCGGCACCAACGGCAAAACCTCGGTGGCCAGTTTCGCGCGCCAAATCTGGGAGTGGCTTGGTCTGCGCGCGGTCAATTTCGGCACAACTGGTGTCGAGGGTTGCGTGAGCGCCCCCCTGTCGCACACCACGCCCGAGCCGATCACGCTGCATCGTTTGTTGGCCGATCTGGTTGATCAGAATGTCAGCCATGCGGCGATGGAGGCCTCTTCGCACGGGCTGGCGCAATTTCGTCTCGACGGGGTGCGTCTGAGCGCTGCTGGTTTTACCAATTTCACGCAAGATCACCTTGATTATCATCAGGGGTTTAAGGACTATTTTGATGCCAAGGCAGGCCTGTTCAATCGGGTTTTGCCGAGCGATGGCACTGCCGTTGTCAATATCGATGACCTTAAAGGGGCCGAGATCGTTGCCATCGCCGAAAGTCGCGGCCAGAAGGTGCTGACGGTCGGTCAGCACGAGGGGGCGAGCCTGCGTCTTTTGGGGCAGCGGTTTGATGCAACGGGGCAGGATGTACGATACGCCTATCTTGGCGAAACCTATATGACGCGCCTGTCGCTGATTGGCGGATTTCAGGCCTCCAATGTGTTGATGGCGGCGGGGCTGGTGATTGCTTGTGGCGAGAGTGCTGCCGAGATTTTTAAAACTCTCAGCGATCTTGAGACCGTTCGTGGCCGGATGGAGCTGGCGACGACGCGGGGCAACAAAGCCTCGGTTTTTGTCGATTACGCCCATACGCCCGACGCACTAAAAACTGCACTTTGCGCCTTGCGCCCGCATGTGCTGGGCCGTCTGATCGTGGTGTTTGGCGCAGGCGGCGACCGGGATCGGGGCAAGCGCCCGCTGATGGGGGCGATGGCGGCTGGGTTTGCCGATCTGGCGTTTGTGACCGATGATAATCCGCGCTCTGAAAATCCTGCCGACATTCGCGCGGCTATTCTGGAAGCCTGCCCCAATGCCACCGAAGTCGATGATCGCGCCGCCGCCATCCTGATGGGGGTGGACGCGCTTGGGCCGGGAGATGCGTTGTTGATTGCAGGCAAGGGCCATGAAACCGGACAGATCATCGGCGACGATGTTTTGGCCTTTAACGATGTGGAGCAGGCCAGCATCGCGGTCGCCGCTCTGGACGGGACCGGATTATGACCGCTTTGTGGAGTGCTGCCGATGCCTTTGCCGCAACTGGTGGAAAAACCAGCGGCGAGTGGAGCGCCTCGGGGATCTCGATAGACACTCGCAGCCTTGAGCGGGGTGATCTGTTCATCGCCCTGAAGGATGCACGCGACGGGCATGATTTCGTGAGTGCGGCGCTTGCGCGGGGGGCCGCTGCCGCGATGGTGTCGCGCGTGCCTGAGGGTCTCGCCCCCGATGCGCCGTTGCTGATCGTGAACGATGTGCAAACGGCGCTCGAAGCTTTGGCGACGGCGGCGCGGGCGCGAAGCGGGGCCAAGGTGATTGCGATCACCGGCTCTGTTGGCAAGACCTCGACCAAGGATATGCTGGCGCATGTGCTCGCGCGCCAAGGGGCGACCCATGCGGCGGCGATGAGCCTGAACAACCATTGGGGCGTGCCTTTGACGCTGGCGCGAATGCCCGAGAAAACCGAGTTTGCGGTGATCGAGGTCGGGATGAACCACCCCGGCGAAATCTCGCCATTGGCCAAGCTTGCGCGCCCGAATGTGGCGCTGATCACCACCGTTGCCGAGGCGCATATGGCGGCGTTTCACTCGGTTCACGAGATAGCCAAAGCCAAGGCCGAACTGTTGGACGGTCTTGAGGCAGTCGGGCGGGCCATTCTGAACCATGACAATGAGTATTTCGATTTTCTCGCCACACAAGCGCGCGCCGCTGGGGCGCAAATTACCAGCTTCGGGGCTGATGCGCAGGCGGATTATCGGCTCAAAAGCTACCGCGTTCATGGTGTCGGCACCATTGTCGAGGCCGAGATTGGCGGCGAGCTTACCGCGTTTAAAATCGGCGCGCCCGGTCGCCATCTGGCGATGAATGCGCTGGCGGTGCTTGGTGCGGTTGCGGCGGTTGGTGCAGATATTGCCATCGCCGGGCTCGATCTGGCCGACTGGCAGCCGCCCGCCGGTCGTGGGGCGCGCCACTGGATTGCGCTTGATCCGGTCGAAGCTAACTTGCGGCTCGAGCTGATCGACGAGGCTTATAACGCCAATCCGGTGTCGATGGAGGCAGCCCTTGAGGGGCTTGCGGCGACCTCGCCGGTGGACGGGATCGGTCGGGTCAACCACGGTCGGCGGCTGGCGTTTTTGACCGATATGCTGGAACTTGGCGCAGATGAGGCCGAAAAACACCGCAGTCTGGCCGTTTTACCTTCGATTGAAAAACTCGACTTGGTGCACACCGCAGGGGTGTTGATGAAGCAGCTTCACCTGGCGCTACCACCGGAAAAACGTGGTGAATGGCACGATTCTGCCAAAAAACTGGCCGAGCGCGCGCATCATTTACTGGACGCGGGCGATGTGGTCATGGTCAAAGGGTCAAAAGGGTCTCGTGCCTCGCTGGTGGTTGACGCCATCAAAAAGCTCGGTCGCGCGAACCAACAATAACGAGGGAAGACCAGCACAATGCTTTACATGCTAAGCGAGCTTTCGGATAGCGCGGGGGTTTTCAACCTGTTTCGCTATATCACGCTGCGCTCGGGCGGGGCGTTTTTCACAGCACTGATCTTTGGATTCATCTTCGGTCGTCCGCTGATCAACCTCTTGAAGCGCAAACAGGGCGAAGGCCAACCGATCCGCGAGGACGGCCCTCAGAGCCACATCCTCGACAAGGCCGGTACACCGACAATGGGAGGGGTTTTGATCCTTGGTTCACTGATCGTCTCGACCCTGATCTGGGCGCGGCTGGACAACCCCTATGTCTGGATGGTGCTGTTTGTGACGGTTTCTTTCGGGCTGATCGGTTTTGCCGACGACTATGCCAAAGTCTCTAAAAACAGCTCAAAGGGGGTGTCGAGCAAGGTTCGGTTCGGGCTTGGTTTGCTGGTGGCGGGGATTGCCGGATATTGGGCCGCGCAGGCGCATCCGGTTGGCTTGTCCAATCAGTTGGCGGTGCCGATTTTCAAGAATGTGCTGATCAATCTCGGCGTTTTCTTTGTGCCGTTTTCGATGATCGTGATTGTCGGTTCGGCCAATGCGGTCAACCTGACTGATGGGTTGGATGGCTTGGCGATCATGCCGGTGATGATCGCGGCGGCGACGCTGGGGGTGATTGCCTATGCGGTCGGTCGGGTCGATTTCAGCGAATATCTCGAGGTGCATTATGTGCCGGGCACCGGAGAATTGCTGGTGTTCAGCTCGGCCCTGATCGGCGGAGGGTTGGGCTTTTTGTGGTATAACGCCCCGCCTGCGGCCGTGTTCATGGGCGATACCGGCTCGTTGGCTTTGGGCGGCGCGCTTGGCGCAATTGCCGTGGCCACCAAACACGAGATCGTGCTGGCGATTGTCGGCGGCCTGTTCGTGGTCGAGGCCTTATCTGTGATTATTCAGGTGCTTTATTTCAAAGCGACCGGCAAACGGGTGTTTCTGATGGCGCCGATCCACCATCATTTCGAGAAGAAAGGCTGGGCCGAGCCGCAAATCGTGATCCGGTTCTGGATCATCTCGCTGATACTGGCGCTGGTGGGGCTGGCGACGCTGAAGCTGAGGTAGGGAATTTGGCCTCTGCGCGCGCATGAACACTTCATGGTTGTCTTTTGACAATTTCGTTTATGGCGTTTTATGGGCCTCGCTCGCGTTTGGGCTTATATCGCGCTTAACGGGCCTGCATGGTCGGCTGCGCGACAAAGAGGAGCGCAGTAAGGCATTCGCTAGGGCGGGCAAGCTCAACACAAAAGCGGTGGCGCTGATTGTCAAAGGCAGGGCCGATGAGACCGTGATGTCTCTGCGCGAGGCGATCGCGATAACCCGTCCCTATCGCAAAAGCGAAGCCACGTTCTTTGCCACCATTCTGGGCAATCTGGCCGAGGTGTACCGCGCGCGTCCCCAGATTGAGCAGGCCATTCCCTTGTTGATCGAGGCGGCTGATGTCCTTGAGCAATACGGCGATGTGACTAGGCCGATATATGTAAATACTCTTGTGATCCTGTCTGACACCTATTTTCTTGGCGATAAAATACCCGAGGCCATATCGGCCTGCGAACGTGCTCGTGAGGCCGTCGCGGGCATGGGACCGGACGCTATATTGGGCAATCTGCAAGACATGCACGATCTGGGTTATTCCCTTATTGGCGCGGAGCAGATGGAACAGGCCGAGGTGCATTGGCGCAAAACGCTGCTGCTTGAGGACGCGTTTGAGGACGCGCTTGGCGATGAAGGGCGGAGGTTGCGGGCTGATATTCTCTCGGATATGGGCCACCTTCTGATTGAGCTTGAGCGTTTTGACGAAGCCGCGCCGCTGCTCGACGAGGCTTTGGCGATTGATGCGCGTATCATTGGCGATTTGCCCGAACATTATGAGAAGGCGTTAAATAACCGTGGCCTCATTCATGTCCGCGCTGGCGAATTTACCAAAGCCCTGCCGCTTTGTCGCGAGTCGCTCCTGATCGTGGCCCATAGTTTGGGTGAGGATCATTCAATCTATGCTGATCGGCTGCATGCGCTGGCGGTGGTTTTGATGGGGCTGGGCGAGCTTAAAGAGGCCCGCGCCCATCTTGAGCGTGCGGCGCTGGTGATGGAGGCCGCACTTGGCATTGACGACCCCGAAGCACAGGCTTTGCGCGCTCAATTCGAGGAATTTGATCAAGAGGCGTTTTAGCGCCTCTCCCTCTGGTCCCCGCAACCGATTTGCGCTAACTCTCGGCCAAACATTTGGGGTAAGGAAAGGGCGCATATGATCCCGGTTCGCGGATATGAAGGTCACAAAGTGGCGGTTCTGGGGCTTGGTCGCTCTGGTCTTAGTGCGGCGCGTGCGCTCAAAGCGGGCGGGGCGACTGCGCTTTGTTGGGACGACAGCGTTGAGGCGCGTGCGGGGGCGGAAGCCGAGGGGTTGAGCCTTCATGATCTCACACGCGCCAAGGCTTGGGACGGGGTGGTTTCGCTGATCGTCTCGCCGGGCATTGCCCATCTTTACCCCGCGCCGCATCCGATAATTAAGGCTGCGTGGCAGCA
Source organism: Alphaproteobacteria bacterium (assembly GCA_013151335.1). GTDB lineage: Bacteria > Pseudomonadota > Alphaproteobacteria > Rhodobacterales > Rhodobacteraceae > UBA5972. The sequence continues at coordinate 7,296 of JAADIJ010000021.1, forward strand.
TGGCGTCGCGGTTGATAATGATATCGGCCTGTTTTTCCGCTCTTACGCGACGCAGGACTGGGACAATTTCGAGGTGATGCCGCGCGTGGTTGCGGTCACCGGCTCAAACGGCAAATCGACCACGTCGGCCTTGATCCACCATATCCTGACCGATCAGGGGCGACCGGCCGAGCTTGCCGGAAATATCGGTCGCGGGGTTTTGGATATTGATCCCGGAGTTGACGGCGGCGTTGTGGTGCTTGAGCTGTCCTCCTATCAAATCGAGCTGGCGCGCGCGCTTGCGCCCGACATTGGCGTGTTTTTGAACCTGTCGCCGGATCATCTGGATCGCCATGGCGGTATTGGTGGTTATTTCGCGGCCAAGCGGCGCTTGTTTGTCGAGGGTGGGCCGGATCGCGCGATTATTGGCGTGGACGAGGACGAGGGTTGGTATCTGGCCAATCAACTGCGCGAAAACGCCAGTGACGGTGCGCCTGTGATTGCGATTTCCGCCAACCAAAAGCTGTTGGGCGATGATTGGACGGTGACGGCGCGCAAGGGATATTTGAGCGAGCGGCGGCGTGGACGGCAGGTCTCGTCAATTGATCTGCGCGCTATCAAGGGCCTGCCCGGCGCACATAATCATCAAAACGCCTGCGCCGCTTACGCGGTTTGTCGCACGCTCGGGCTGGCGCCGCGACTGGTTGAGAAAAGCCTGAACTCTTTTCCGGGCCTGCCGCATCGCTCGCAGATATTGGCGGTGAAGGACGGGGTGACGTTCGTTAACGACTCCAAAGCCACCAATGTCGAGAGTGCGGCGCAGGCCTTGCAAGCGTTCAAACGTATTCGCTGGATTGCCGGAGGGCAGGGAAAAGATGGGGGGATTGCGGCGTTGTCTGACCATCTCGGTTCGGTCGCCAAGGCCTATTTAATCGGGTATAGCGCTGAGGAGTTCGCGCGGCAACTCGGTGAGACCCCTTACGAGATTTGTGAAACGCTGGAGATTGCCGTGGCCAAAGCCGCCACCGAGGCCGAGGAGGGCGACACCGTTTTACTGGCCCCTGCTGCTGCCAGTTTTGATCAATACCCGGATTTTGAGAAGCGCGGCGAAGCGTTCGCGGCGCTTGTTCAGGAGCAGCTTGACGCGCCACATTAAGGCCACTGCCACCATCGGTAAATTTCCGACAAATCTCTGGCAATACCCCCTCAAGCGGGGTAGCATCGCGGCAATAATAGGCCGAACCGGGTAAACCGGCGGCGTTGAGGCAGAAATTAGGTTTCGGGGCATTATCCATGACAGAAATGGTCTATGGCGCAGCGCCTGCACGGCCCGGAGAGCCGATCTTGCCAAAATGGTGGCGGACGGTTGATCGTTGGACCATGGGGTGCGTACTTTTGTTGTTCGCGGTCGGTTTGTTGCTGGGCTTTGCCGCCTCGCCTCCGCTAGCTGCCAGAACCGGTTATCCGCCGTTTCACTTTGTCATTCGCCAAGCTGTTTTTGGCGGCATTGCTCTTAGCGCGATGGTTATCACGTCGATGATGTCGCCACGTCTGGTGCGGCGTCTGGGGGTTTTGGGCTTCATTCTCGCGGTGATCGCCGTCGCGTTACTGCCGGTTTTTGGCACTGATTTCGGTAAAGGAGCCACCCGCTGGTTCTCGCTCGGGTTCGTGTCGGTACAACCATCGGAGTTTCTCAAGCCGGGTTTTGTGATCTTTTCAGCGTGGCTCCTGTCGGCCTCCAACGACATATTCGGCCCTCCCGGCAAACGCCTATCATTCATCGTGGCGATGGCTTTGGTGGCCCTTCTGGTGATGCAACCGGATTTCGGGCAGGCCAGCCTGATCCTTGCCTCGTGGGGCATCATGTATTTCGTGGCCGGAGCGCCGATTTTGATCCTTGTAGGCATCGCTGGACTGACCGCGTTTGGCGGCAGTCTCGCCTATCAGTTCTCCGAGCATTTTGCACGGCGGATCGACGGGTTTTTAAGCCCGGTGATCGACCCGACCACGCAGCTTGGCTATGCGGCCAATGCCATTCAAAACGGCGGCTTTTTCGGGGTTGGCGTGGGCGAGGGCACGGTCAAATGGCTGCTGCCTGACGCGCACACGGATTTCATCATCGC
>JAADIJ010000021.1:9445-51495 GCA_013151335.1 Alphaproteobacteria bacterium
CGCTGTTTTTGATCATCACGCTCAGGTCGATGTTTCGTCTGATCCGCGAGCGTGACCCGTTTATTCGTCTGGCTGGCACCGGCTTGGCGACGCTGTTTGGTTTACAAGCTCTGATCAATCTCGGTGTTGCGGCGCGATTGTTGCCAGCTAAGGGGATGACCCTGCCATTTGTGTCCTATGGAGGCTCATCTTTGATCGCGGCAGGGATTGCATTAGGGATGCTTCTGGCGTTTACACGAACCCGGCCACAAGGGGAGATGGGCGATATTTTCCGACGGCGGGCAAGGTAAGGCATAAGATGGGCGCGCAACGAACGCTGATAATCGCAGCCGGAGGCACTGGCGGGCATATGTTTCCCGCCCAAGCTCTGGCCGAAGAAATGTTAAAGGCGGGCTGGCAGGTCAAACTGTCAACCGACGCGCGAGGAGCGCGGTTCATCAGCGATTTCCCCTCCGAGGTGACGGTTCAAATTGTTGACAGCGCCAGTTTTGGTCGCGGCGGTTTGCTCGCCAAATTGCTGACGCCCCTGCATCTGATCAAGGGCGTTCTAAGCGCGACTTGGCGCATGCTGATCGAGCGCCCTTCGGCGGTGGCAGGGTTTGGCGGCTATCCGGCTTTTCCGGCGATGGCAGCCGCATGGATCACTCGCCGGCCGCGCATGATCCATGAGCAAAACGGAGTTTTAGGTCGGGTTAATCGGCTGTTCGCGCGGCGGGTCAATCAGGTTGCTTGCGGCATGTGGCCGACCGATCTTCCGAGCGGCGTTGAGGGGATACACACCGGCAATCCGGTGCGTGCCTCGGTGTTGGAGCGCGAGAGTGCGCAGTTCATCGAGCCGGGTGACTATCCCATGAGCATCTTGGTGATGGGGGGCTCGCAAGGTGCGCGCATCCTCTCTGACGTGGTGCCGGGTGCGATTGCGTTGCTGCCGGAAAGTATTTTGAAAAACCTGCGGGTCTCGCATCAGGCCCGCGCCGAGGATGTGGAGGCTGTGCGCCAACGCTACGCCGATTGCGGTGTCACCGCCGATGTGGAGATCTTCTTTGATGATGTGCCGTCGCGACTGGCCGAGGCGCAATTGGTGGTGTCGCGTGCAGGGGCCTCGTCCATCGCTGACATCGCGGTGATTGGTCGTCCGGCGATTTTCATTCCGCTGGCTGCGGCCTTGCGCGATGAGCAAACCGCCAACGCAAAGGGCTTGGTTGATGCCGGAGCCGCGCTTATGATCACCGAGGATGATCTGACCGCGCTGGGTCTGGCGCGCGAGATCGAGGCGATCCTGACGGACGGTCCGCGAGCGATCAAAATGGCCAACGCGGCCAAGGCATTTGGCAAGCCCGAAGCCACGCAATCCTTGGCGCTGATCGTGGAAGATTTGGTTTTCGGAGATAAAATATGAGCGAGCGGTCATGAGTGCAGCCACCAAATTGCCAACAGATATCGGCCCGATCCACTTTGTCGGCATCGGCGGTATTGGCATGTCGGGCATTGCCGAGGTTCTGCTGAACCATGGCTATGATGTGCGCGGTTCTGATCTGAAGGCGACCAAGATTACCAAGCGTCTGGTCTCGCTGGGGGCGAAGATATTTGTCGGGCAAAAGGCCGAAAACCTGGTCGGAGCATCCGTGGTCGTGATCTCCTCCGCCATCAAACCGGGCAACCCCGAGTTGGATGAGGCCAGCAAGCTTGGCCTGCCCATCGTGCGCCGCGCCGAGATGCTGGCCGAGTTGATGCGCCTGAAATCCAACGTGGCCATCGCCGGAACTCATGGCAAAACCACCACTACGACTATGGTCGCGACCCTGCTTGACGCGGGCGGCCTGGACCCGACCGTGATCAATGGCGGCATCATTCACGCCTACGGCAGCAATGCGCGCATGGGGCAGGGCGAGTGGATGGTGGTCGAGGCCGACGAGAGCGATGGCACCTTCATCAAGCTCCCCGCAACCATCGCCATTGTTACCAATATCGACGCCGAACATATGGAGCATTACGGGAATTTCGATGCTCTGCGGGATGCGTTTTATACCTTTGTTCATAACATTCCGTTTTACGGCGTGGCGGTTTGCTGCACCGATCACCCCGAGGTTCAAGCCTTGGTCGGGCGTATTCGCGACCGCCGGGTGATCACTTACGGGTTCAACGCGCAGGCTGACGTTCGCGCGGGCAATTTGACTTATCAAAAAGGTGTCGCGCATTTTGACGTTTATCTGCGCGACGAGGATCAGCGGATCAACGGTATGACCCTGCCCATGCCGGGCGATCACAACGTGCTGAATGCGCTCAGCGCCATCGCGGTTGCGCGTCATCTGGGGATGAAAGCTGGCGAAATTCGCGAGGCTCTGGCCAATTTCAAAGGGGTTAATCGCCGCTTTACCAAAGTTGGCGAAGTCAACGGGGTGACCATTATTGACGATTACGGCCATCATCCGGTCGAGATTGCGGCTGTGCTCAAGGCGGCACGACAAGCAACCGAGGGGCGGGTGATCGCGGTCCATCAACCCCATCGCTACAGCCGTCTTGCCGGCTTGTTTGAGGATTTCTGCACCTGTTTTAACGACGCCGATGTGGTGGCGATTTCCGATGTGTTTGCCGCTGGCGAAGAACCTATTGAGGGGGCCAGCCGCGATGATCTGGTCGCTGGTCTGATCTCGCACGGGCATCACCATGCCTTGGCGCTTGAAACAGAAGAGGGGCTGGCCGAGCTTGTTCGCCGCGAGGCCAAACCCGGTGATATGGTGGTTTGTCTTGGCGCGGGTACGATCTCGGCTTGGGCCAACGCGCTGCCGGAAAGGCTTGCATCGGAAAGGCTTGCACGATGAATGGTTCATTTTTGGCGACAATCGTTTGGGTGTTGGTGATCTCCTTTGTCGGCATGTTGCCAATGACCTATCACAAACGCTTTGGTTTTCCGCTGCTGGCGATATTCCCGTTCGTGCTGATCTACCTCGGCTGGCAAAACGGAATTTACTGGTCGCTGGCGTTGCTGTTTGCGGCACTCTCGATTTATCGCTATCCGGCCAAATATTATGGCCGCCTGCTGTGGCGCAAAATCTCGGGTAAAGACGCCGCCAAAGATGCTGCTAAAGATGCTGCCAAAATCTCTGCCAAAGACGCTGCCGATTAGATGAGCGGCGCTGACTGGATATCATCCTTGCCACAACTCGCCGGAAAAACCACGCGAGATCGCGTTATGGCCGACCTGTCATGGTTGCGTGTCGGAGGAGCGGTCGATCTGTTGTTTCAGCCCGCGCATATGGCCGATATTTCGACCTTCATGCGCGCTGTTCCAGACGACGTAAACGTGATGCCAATCGGTGTTTGCTCCAATCTGATCGTGCGCGATGGTGGTATTCGCGGCGCGGTCATTCGGCTTGGGCGCGGCTTTAACGGCTTTGAGGTTATGGCCAATGGTTGCGTTCGTGTGGGGGCCAGCGCGCTGGATGCGCAGATTGCCAAGAAAGCCGCCGAGGCCGGTTTTGATCTGACGTTTCTGCGCACCATTCCCGGCGCGATTGGCGGAGCAATTCGCATGAATGCCGGGTGTTACGGCCATTATCTGGCCGATGTGTTCGTGTCGGCAACGGCGGTTCGCCGCGATGGCAAGGTCGTGACGCTAAAGCCGCAGGACATGGATTTCGCCTATCGCCATACCGGCTTGCCGCCTGATCTGGTGATTGTGCAAGCGGTGCTCAGTCCGCCAAAAGGGGAGCCTGCCGCGCTTGAGGCCAAGATGGCGGCGGCGCTTGAGATGCGGGCTAAATCGCAGCCTGTGAAAGAGCGCTCTTGTGGCTCGACCTTTCGCAATCCCGCCGGTTTTTCCACGTATTCCGGATATTGATTTTATTAATGTCATATTCTATTCGATTATTATTAAGATGTTTAGCAAGATGCGCGGTTTTCGCCTTGGCGGGGCCGAGATGTCGCAAAAACATCCCAATTTTCTGATCAATACCGGCGATGCCACCGCTGCCGATCTGGAAAATCTTGGCGAGGATGTGAGAAAAAAGGTCTTTCAACACGCGGGAATAACGTTAGAGTGGGAGATCATGAGGGTCGGCGAACCGGCCCCTTGAAATAAAACAATAAAAAGGCCCGAAAACGGGCTTTGAGCAGTGAATTGAGGCGGGTATGTCCACTGACACTCCCTCCCGTATAGCAGTCCTCAAAGGCGGCCCAAGCGCTGAACGCGAGGTATCTTTGTCGTCAGGGCATGAATGTGCCAAGGCGCTGCGGGATGAAGGATTCGACGTAATCGAGCTGGACGCTGGGCCGGACCTTGCCGCTGTGTTGCAAGCAGAAAAGCCTGACGTGGTGTTCAACGCGCTCCATGGTCGCTGGGGCGAGGATGGCTGCGTGCAAGGCCTGCTTGAGTGGCTCGGAATTCCTTACACCCATTCCGGCGTGCTGGCCTCGTCGCTGGCGATGGATAAAGAGCGCACCAAGGCCGCTTATCGCGTGGCCGGTTTGCCGATTGTTAAGAGCTTGCTGGTGCCAGCCGAGGTGGCGCGCAAAGAGCACCCGATGGAGCCGCCTTACGTGATCAAGCCCTATAATGAAGGCTCATCAGTGGGTATTTATTTCGTCCACGAGGCCGCGAACGGTCCGGCCAAGCTTGCGCAGGATATGCCCGAAACCGTCATGGTTGAGGCGTTCGTACCGGGCCGCGAGCTGACCACGACGGTGATGGGTGAGCGCGCTTTGAGTGTCACCGATATTCTGACCGATGGCTGGTATGATTATGACGCCAAGTACAAAACCGGCGGCTCGCGTCATGTGGTGCCTGCCGATTTGCCCGCGCCGATATGTGAGGCCTGCATGGAATATGCGGTGCGCGCGCATCAGGCGCTCGGCTGTCGCGGCATCAGTCGCACCGATTATCGCTGGGATGAGAGCCGAGGCCTTGACGGGTTGATCCTGCTTGAAACCAACACCCAGCCCGGCATGACGCCTACGTCCCTGTCGCCCGAACAGGCCGAAATTTGCGGCATCTCGTTTGGCGCGCTGTGTCGTTGGCTGGTGGAGGACGCGTCGTGCAACCGGTGAACCCGCATCATAAAGACCCAGCTCCGAGCCGGGTTTCCTACCGGGTTCAGCGCTTGTGGCTGACGCCGGTTTTTCGCGCGATGTTGTTTACGGGCGTGCCGGTTTTTGCGGTCATTCTTGCCGTGAGTTGGTACATTTCTGACAATACACGGGTTGAGAATATCCGCTTGAAGGTCGCCACTATCCGCCAGAATATCGAAAACCGACCGGAATTCATGGTTAACCTGATGCGTATCGATGATGTCTCCGCCGAGGTCTCCGAGGATATTCGTGTGGTGACCGCCGTTGACTATCCAATCAGCTCGTTTGAGCTGGACCTCAAGGATATGCGCGCGCGGATCGAGGGGCTGGACGCGGTTTCCAGCGCCAAGCTGGTCGTGCGTTCTGGCGGTATTTTGGATGTCATCGTTACCGAACGATTGCCCGCGTTGGTGTGGCGCAGTCGTGATGGGCTGGAGCTGTTGGACCAGAGCGGGCATCGGGTTTCAAGTCTGGACACGCGCCAGATGCGCTCGGATTTGCCGCTGATTGTCGGGGACGGGGCGGATAATGCCACCGAGGAGGCTTTGGCGCTGATCAAGGCCGCAAGCCCGATTGCCGGTCGAATTCGCGGCCTTAATCGCATCGGCGAGCGGCGCTGGGACGTGGTTTTGGATCGCAACATGCGCATCATGCTGCCCGAAGAAAATCCGGTCGCCGCCCTTGAGGGCATCTTGGCGCTGGACGAGGTTGACGCGCTTTTATCGCGGGATTTGCAGGCGATAGACTTGCGCGACCCGCGCCGTACCACCTTGCGCCTGACTGACAATGCCGAGAAGAATTTGCGAGCAAACCCCGACAGCTCAACCCCCAATAATACCGACGGAGGTTCATCCCTATGACCCAGCTTTACCAATCCCAACGGGCCATGCGCGCCCAGCGTCAGGCCGCGATGCAACGGGGAATTGTTGCCATTCTTGATATTGGCACCTCGAAAATCGCCTGTCTGGTGTTGCGTTTTGATGGTGCGGCCAACGTCCCGCTGGTGGACGGGGTTGGCAGCATGTCCGGCCAGTCGCGCTTTCGGGTCGCGGGGGTGTTTAACACGCGCTCGCGCGGTGTGACCTTCGGCGAGATCGACCGTATGGAGGAAACCGAGCGCGCCATTCGCACGGCCGTTCAAGGCGCGCAGAAAATGGCCAATGTGCGCATTGACCATGTGATCGCCTGTTTTTCGGGCGCGCGCCCGCGCTCTTACGGGCTGGCCGGTTCGGTTGCGCTGGAAGATACATGCGTCACCGAGCATGATATCGCCCGCGTTCTGGCCGATTGCGACATACCGGATTATGGCGATGACCGTCAGGTCGTTCACGCGCTGCCGGTCAATTTTGCGCTTGATCACCGCTCGGGCCTGTCTGATCCCCGTGGGCAGATCGGCAACAAGCTGTCGGTTGATATGCATATGCTGACCATTGATACCTCGGCGATTGAAAACGTTTTGCACTGTATCAAACGCTGTGATCTGGAGCTGGCGGGGATCGCTTCGTCGGCCTATGCCAGCGGGGTTTCCTCATTGGTTGAAACGAGCAACAGCTTGGCGCGGCTTGCATCGACATCGGCGGCGGCACCACCGGGATTTCGATTTTTATCCGCAAGCACATGATTTTCGCCGATACGGTACGAATGGGCGGCGAGCATATTACCTCCGATATCTCGCAAGGTTTGCAGGTGCCACTGGTGATGGCCGAGCGGATCAAAGCGCGGTTTGGCGGGGTTGAGGCCACTGGAATTGATGATCGCGAGATGATTGATCTTGGCGGCGAGACCGGCGATTGGGAGCTTGACCGCCGCCGTGTCAGCCGCGCCGAGCTGATCGGCATCATGCGCCCGCGTGTTGAGGAAATACTGGAGGAGGTGCGCGCGCGGCTTGATGCGGCCGGGTTTGAGCATCTCCCCAGCCAGCGGATCGTTTTGACGGGGGGCAGCAGCCAGATCCTCGGGATTGGCGAGATTGCCAGCAAGATCTTTGGTCGGCAGGTACGACTTGGGCGACCTTTGCGGGTGCGCGGATTGCCGCAAAACGCGACCAACCCCTCGTTCTCGGCGGCGGTTGGGCTGTGTTTGCACGCGGCAAACCCGCAAGACGAGTGCTGGGATTTTGAGGCTCCAATGGATCGTTACGCGGGCCGGTCGATCAAACGGGCGGTGAAATGGTTTCGTGAGAACTGGTGAAGGCGGGCTTGGCGGGGGCCAAACTTCGCCAATAGGCAAAAATACGCCAATAAATCGCTCTAACCCCAACATATTGTGGTAAAAAGCACAATTTTTAGGTGACCAGACAGATTGGCTCGGTTACCATATGGAATCAACGGTATAATAATCGACCATAAGGTCGACCCTACAGGCAAGCAGGCGGACAGTATCATGGCTTTGAATCTTCGGATGCCCGACAAGTTGGACCTTAGACCGAAAATCACGGTTTTCGGGGTTGGCGGGGCAGGCGGCAACGCTGTTAACAACATGATCGACAAAGCGTTGGAGGGGGCCGATTTCGTGGTCGCCAATACCGATGCGCAGGCGCTGGCGCAGTCCAAGGCTCCGCAAAAAATCCAGATGGGCGAAAAAGTCACCGAAGGCCTCGGGGCTGGTGCGCGACCCTCTGTCGGGGCGGCTGCCGCTGAAGAGAGTATTGAAGAGATCGTTGACCGGCTTGCTGGCTCGCATATGTGTTTCATCACGGCGGGCATGGGCGGCGGTACCGGCACGGGGGCGGCTCCGATTATTGCGCGCGCGGCGCGTGAGCTTGGGGTTCTGACCGTCGGCGTGGTGACAAAACCGTTCCAGTTTGAAGGCAACAAGCGGATGCGGCAGGCCGAAGAGGGTGTTGATGCCCTGCAAAAGGTCGTCGATACGCTGATTATCATTCCCAACCAGAACCTGTTTCGTATCGCCAACGAGAAAACCACCTTTACCGAGGCGTTCTCCATGGCTGATGATGTGCTTTACCAAGGGGTCAAAGGCGTGACCGACCTAATGGTGCGCCCCGGTATCATCAACCTCGATTTCGCCGATGTTCGCTCTGTGATGGACGAAATGGGCAAAGCGATGATGGGCACGGGCGAGGCCAGTGGCGAGAACCGCGCCATTCAGGCGGCGGAAAAAGCCATCGCTAATCCGTTGCTTGACGAGATCAGTCTTAAAGGCGCGCGCGGCGTTTTGATCAACATCACCGGCAGCCATGACTTGACCCTGTTTGAACTGGATGAGGCCGCCAATCGCATCCGCGAAGAGGTCGATCAGGACGCAAATATTATCGTCGGCTCGACGCTGGATACTGAAATGGAAGGCATGATGCGGGTTTCGGTCGTAGCGACAGGAATTGATGCCGCTGAAATCGCCTATGACATGCCGGTTCCGCGCCGTAAGATGTCCGAGCCGCTGGCTCCCCAAAGAGTTGAAGAGCCTGCGCCGAGCTTTAGGACATCCTCGAAATTCGCCAGCACCGAGGCCGATACCGGCTATGAAGAAGAGCAGCCAAGCTTGCTTGACGAGATGGAAAACGACGCGGTTTTCGCCGATGCTGACGACGAGATGTCGCTGTTTGACGCGCCAAGCGTGCAGCACGCAACCGACGATTTGCCGCCTCCGGTATACCAGCCGGAGCGTCAGCAACGTGTCGCCGCTCGGCAATTCGCCGAACCTTACGTCGAACCCGACGTCGGCTCTGATCTGACCGGATTTGTTGCGCCCAAACCGCCGAGCCCCGGAAATCCGTCGCCAAATACCATGGCACGCCTTCAGGCTGCGGTTAACAAAGCCCCAAGAGCGCGCGCGGATGGCCGCCCTTCTGTGGATAATAGTGCATCGCCGGAAAAATCTGGTCGGTTTGGCATCAATAGTTTGATCAATCGAATGACGGGCCACGCACAGGAAGCTTCGGCGAGCGAAACTTCGCAGCGTATTCACCCAAGGGTCGATACTGAGCAGGCCACTGAAACTGATCCTGAGCAGGAACGCATTGATATTCCAGCGTTTTTGCGGCGTCAGGCGAATTAGGATTAACTTTTCGGGCTTCGTTTAAGCCAAAATTCCCGTACTGATTCGGCGGAGTTTTGGCCTCTTCTGGCTATGGGTCAAAATGGAAACAAAGTGTTTCCTGTCTCCATAGGCGAAAATCCGCAGACGGGCCGTCGCATTGTTGCAATTGGTCACAAAGATTGAGTTGAGATTAACCTGCCCCTTCAATAGGAAAGGTTCAAGTTGGTGAAATGCCTCGGAAAAAACGCAGACACGCCACATTCAAAAGCCTTTTAGGGGACACTTGGTGCAGACGACCATAAAAAACGTGATAAGCCTCGTGGGCACAGGACTACACTCCGGTCGCCCCGTGCGGATGCAGATTTTTCCGGCGTCGGCTGAATATGGTATCTGGTTTCGCCGGATCGACATTCATGATCGCGATAACCTGATTTCCGCGCGCTATGACAACGTCACCGATACGCGTCTGTGTACCCATCTCAGCAATGATGCTGGGGCCGATATCTCGACTGTCGAACATCTGATGGCCGCACTTATCGGCTGTGGAATTCACAACGCTCTGATCGAGGTTGACGGACCAGAAGTGCCGATCATGGACGGAAGCTCGGATCGGTTCGTGCGCGAATTATTATCCGTTGGCGTTCAGAAACTGAATGCGCCGGTTCGTGTCATTCGAATTCTTGAAAAAGTCGAAATCGAAGCGGGCGGTGTCAAAGTTTCGATTGAACCTTGCGATAACCTGGAGATTGAATTCTCTATAGATTTTCCTGACGCGGCGATTGGCCAGCAATCCAAAAGCCTCAATATGGCCAATGGCGCTTTCGTTCGCGAGCTGCGCGACAGCCGCACGTTTTGCCGCAAGGCTGATGTGGATTGGATGCTGTCCCAAGGTCTGGGACTTGGCGGAAATCTGGAAAATGCGCTGGTTGTTGATGGCGATCAAGTTCTTACACCCGGTGGAATGCGTCACGCGGATGAATGTGTGCGCCACAAGATGCTTGATGCGCTTGGAGATCTTGCGCTGGCAGGTGCTCCGATCATTGGACGCTATTCGGGTGTGCGTGCCGGTCATGCGGCGACCAACGCGTTGCTGCGTAAACTCTTTGCGAATCCAATGGCTTACGAGATGGTCACCTGCGATGCAGAGACCTCGAACAAGCTGCCCGGCGTCGGTGTGATCCGCACAGACGTGATCCGCGTTGCCTGACCGCGGTTTTGCGCGTGGCGCGCGATAGTTTTTGTTACCGTTCTGTGGCCACAGGTTCCCAAAAATGCCTCAAAACCGTTTTTACTCTTGGCATTTTGTGCTAGGTAACACCACAATAGGGCTGCGATCTAAAACTGGGATGTGATGCGAATGGGGACGCTAGGGAAACGGGCAAATCGATTTTTGCTTATTGCTGCCGTGCTATTTTTGGCGGCCTGTGCGAAAAAACAGACCGAAATCCCGCTTGAGCAACGACCGCCTGAATATATTTTCAAGGCAGCCGAGGCCCAGTTGGCGGCCGGGAAAAAGGAAGAGGCGGCGAAGACATTTGGCGAGGTCGAGCGTCTTTACCCCTATTCTGAATGGGCCAAGCGCGGCATCGTCATGTCGGCTTTTGCCTATCACAAAGCCAAGAAATACGAGCTGGCCCGCAGCGCAGCGCAGCGCTATCTCGATTTCTACCCCGCCGATGAGGATGCTGCTTACGCGCAATATTTGATGGCGCTGACCTATTATGACCAGATCGACAAGGTCGCGCGCGATCAGGGCAATACCTTTCAGGCGCTGCAGTCCTTGCGCGTGGTGATCGAGCGTTATCCCGACAGTAAATACGCCAAATCCGCCGCGCTGAAGTTTGATCTGGCGATAGATCACTTGGCTGGCAAGGAAATGGAAGTCGGACGATATTATCTCAAACGCGGTAATTTCAGCGCGGCAATCAACCGTTTCCGCGTGGTGGTTGAAGATTACCAAACCACGACCCACACGCCTGAGGCGCTGCATCGACTGGTCGAGGCCTATCTTTCGCTCGGGCTTGATGCCGAGGCGCAGACCGCTGGCGCGATCCTTGGGTATAACTTTCGAGGGAGCGTTTGGTACGAGGACAGTTACGCGCTGCTGACCGGCAAGGGCTTGCGGCCTGAAGCAAAAAGCAAGGGCTGGCTCAGCAATATTTATCGCCGGGTTATAAAAGGAACCTGGCTCTGACCGGGGCAAATGAGGGCTGACGCAGATGCTGCGCGGGCTTTTTATCCGAGACATGATCCTGATTGACCGGCTGGAGCTTGAGTTCCAACCGGGCCTGAATGTGCTGACCGGAGAAACCGGCGCTGGCAAGTCTATCTTGTTGGACTCGTTGGGGTTTGTGCTGGGTTGGCGCGGCAAATCGAACCTTTTGCGCAGCGGGGCCTCGCAAGGAGAGGTGGTTGCCGAGTTTGATGTGGCGGTCGGGCATCCGGTTGAAAAAATCCTTGAGCAGGCCGGAATTCCCGTTGGCGATGATCTGATTTTGCGCCGTACTAACAGCGCCGGCGGGCGCAAGCAGGCGTTTGTAAATGACCGGCGTTGCTCTGGCGAAATCCTGCGCCAAATCTCCGATGCGCTGGTGGAAATCCACGGCCAGCATGATGATCGCGGTCTTCTTAATCCAAGCGGTCATCGGGCGCTGCTTGATGATTTTGCCGATGCCGCTGGCGCGTTGTCTCAGTGTCGGCAGCGCTGGCGCGCGTTGTTTGAGGCGCGAAATGCTCTGGCTGAGTTGCGGGTAAAACTTGAAAAAGCCCGCGCCGATCAAGATTATTTAAGCCACGCTTATGGCGAGCTCACGGCCCTTGCCCCGGAACCGGGCGAGGACGCGATCCTCGATGCGAAACGCCGTCTGATGCAGGCGGCCGGGCGCATTCGCGAGGACATCGAAAAGGCGGCCCAAGCGCTTGGATTGCACGGGGCCGAGGGAGCGATTGGCGATGCGGCCCGTTGGTTGCAAGGGGCCGAGGCGCAGGCCGAGGGGCGGTTGGCCTCGCCGATTGCGGCGCTTTCGCAGGTGCTTGAAAACCTTGATGCCGCGCAGATCGGGGTTGCCGATTGTCTGGCCGCGCTTGATTTCAATCCACATGATCTGGAGGCAGTTGAAGAGCGCCTTTTTGCCATACGAGCCTTGGCGCGCAAACATGACGTGGCGAGCGATGATCTGGCGGAGTTTGCCCTGCTGACCAAGGCCAAGCTTGACGCTATTGAAATTGGCTCGGCCCTGCTTGCGGACCTTGAGCAAGCGGTTGTGAAAGCAGAGGCCGATCATCAAAATGCTTGCGATTTGCTTGGCGAAAAACGTCGATCTGCGGCTGCCGATCTCGACAAATCAATGGCGCGCGAATTAGCTCCGCTCAAGATGGAGCGTGCGGTTTTCGTAACCGAGATCGCGCCGATTGCGTCCGGTCCCGATGGGGCGCAGAGCGTTCGCTTTACCGTCGCAACCAATCCCGGCGCGCCGTCAGGACCGCTGGAGAAGATCGCTTCCGGTGGCGAGCTTTCGCGGTTTTTGCTGGCGTTAAAGGTTAGCTTAAGCGCGAAAAATCAAGGCGTTACCATGATTTTTGACGAGATCGACCGGGGCGTTGGCGGGGCCACCGCCGACGCGGTTGGTCGCCGCCTGTCGGCTCTTGCCCAGCAAGGGCAGGTGTTGGTGGTCACGCATTCCCCGCAGGTCGCGGCCCTTGGCGCGCATCACTGGCGGGTGGAAAAAAACACCAGTGATGGGCAGACCAGATCGACGGTCAATCCGGTTGCGGGCACTGCGCGGGTGGATGAAATCGCGCGTATGTTGGCGGGTGACCGCGTGACGCCAGAGGCGCGCGCGGCGGCCGAAGTTTTGCTGAAAACCCACTGAGCACAACGTCAGCCAAACGGGAGGCGCATGCCTTTGGCCTCTAGTTTTGCCGAACAACTTTGCCGGGGTTCATCAGGTTCTCAGGGTCAAGCGCGCGCTTTATTTCCGACATGACCTGCCAGCCGTCGCCATGTTCCGCTTGCATGAAATCAAGCTTTCCCATGCCAATACCGTGCTCGCCCGTCACGGTGCCACCAAGAGCGAGCGCGCGCTCGGCCATACGGTGGCTGAGGTTAAGGGCGGTTCGTTTTTCGCCCTCATCGCCGGGCGTGATCAACAACACGGCGTGGAAATTCCCGTCGCCCACATGGCCAAGGATCGGGCCGGGCAGACCGCTTCGCTCAATGTCGGCGCGGCTTTCGTTCACCGCTTGCGCCAGACGCGAGATCGGGACGCAAATATCCGTCACCACCGCTGTCGCCCCCGGTTTCAGGGACAGCGCGGCATAATAAGCGTTGTGACGCATGTGCCAAAGAGCGTTGCGATCCTCGGTTTTGCTCGACCATTTGAAATCGGTTCCGCCCATCTCGACCACGATTTCACCAACCCGCGCAGCGTCTTCGGCGACCGAGGTTTCAGAGCCGTGAAACTCGAGCATTAGGTGAGGTTTTTCGGGCATGTTGGCCCCGCTATAGCCATTAAACGCGCGCGCGGTGGCCTCGTCCACGAACTCGATCCTTGCCATCGGAATACCCATTTGAATGGTGGTAATGACGGTGTTGACGGCGGCGTCTATGGTCTCAAACGCGCATATCGCCGAGGAAACCGCCTCGGGTTGGCCGTAAAGTTTCAGAGTCAGCGCTGTGATCAACCCGAGCGTGCCTTCCGCCCCCACAAACAGCGCCGTGAGGTCATAACCTGCCGAAGATTTGCGCGCTCTGCCGCCGGTTTTTATGATCCGCCCGTCGGCCAGAACCACCTCAAGCCCCATCACGTTGTCGCGCATGGTGCCATAACGAACCGCCGTCGTGCCGCTGGCTCTGGTCGAGGCCATGCCGCCAAGCGAGGCATTTGCGCCGGGGTCAATCGGGAAGAACAGCCCGGTTGCGCGAAGCTCGGTGTTGAGGGCCTCGCGCGTGATGCCCGGCTGTACCGTGACATCTAAATCATCGGCGTTGAGGTCTAACACCTTGTTCATGCGCGAAAAATCAACGACTATGCCACCTTGGGCCGCAAGCGCATGCCCTTCAAGCGAGGTGCCAGCCCCCCAACCGATCACCGGCAAATGTCCGGCGGCACAAATCTTGATGATCTGTGAAACCTCGTCGGTGTTTTCAGGATAGGCGACCGCATCGGGAGGCATCGGCGCAAAATGGGTTTCGTTCTGGCCGTGCAGATCGATATCGGAGCCGGACGTTACCAGCCGTTTACCAAGCAGGGCGCGCAGCCTCTCCAAACTGTTTTGAAGCGTCATTCCATTTGATCCCGTTATCTGTTCGGCCAATGCCAACAGCGCGGACCTATCGGCAGGAGTATCCAAAGCTGGTTTTGAGCTGGCCGGGGAATTTCAGTTCGAGATGGTGCAAAAGTATGCCGGTGCTGACAAGGCCTATTTCGAGTTTTTTGCTATCGGGCAGGGCCACCACCAGGTCGTTGGCGACCAATTTATAGCTTACACCGTTTATTGGTCCCGCAGTATTTGGCAGGGTAATGCGCCCGTTCTCGATCAACAGCGGATTTAGGCATTCAGGCGTGGTATAGGAGGCCGAAACTCGTTTTGCGGTGCTCGCAATCGACCAGCGCCCCAGCAAAAAATCTGGTGCTTTACTTTTGAGGCGGTCATAGCCGTTGATGCGGCGATACTCGCGCAAGTAGAAATTATACCCGGCAACGCCTTTTATTTCATTCAGATATTGCTGCGGCGCGGACATCTTGAGATTTGCGAAATACCGCTCGGCGCGGTTTTGCTGGTGATTGAGAAACCAGATATACCCAGCCAAAAGAATGATCCCGAAAATCAAAATCCCCATGGTTTCGCGCTTGATGCGGCGCCACTCGATAAATCGCAGGGATCGTTGGACTTTGGTCATGCGGATTTACCTCTTAAATCGGTCCACAAGTGGCATTACATCGCGACAATCGCGCAACAGTCGGCCTTCGGAGTGATATTTTGGGTGTTGTGTCAAGTGAGCGTTGCACGGCGCGCGAACTCGGTCTAGTTGCGGCGTAGTTTAAGGACATTCAAATGGCACAGATCGAACCTGCACACAATCGGCAAGTTAACCTCATCACGTTGTCGCTTATTGCGGTGGTGATTGGTACCGTTACCGGCTTGGGTGCCGTGTTCCTGCGCTGGTTGATCGGCGTTATCCATAATCTGTTTTTTCTTGGCCAGTTCGCGTCGGGCTATGACGCCAATATGCCAACCGCCGAAAGCCCGTTTGGCGCGTGGGTCATACTTGCGCCGGTTATTGGCGGTGCGATCGTGGTGTTTCTGGTCAACAGGTTTGCACCCGAGGCCCGAGGTCACGGCGTGCCCGAAGTGATGGATGCAATTTATTTTCGCAACGGCTATATCCGGCCCGCCGTGGTTGTCATCAAGTCGCTGGCCTCTGCTTTGTCCATCGGCTCCGGGGCCTCTGTCGGGCGCGAAGGGCCGATCATTCAGATCGGCAGCGGTATTGGCTCTGTTCTGGGGCGGGCGCTGCATCTTCGCCATTGGCAGGTTATTACCATGGTCGCAGCAGGCGCGGGGGCGGGGATCGCCGCCACGTTCAACACACCACTGGGAGCGGTGATGTTCGCGATCGAACTCATGCTGCCCGAGTTCAGTGCGCGCACCTTCCTCCCCGTGGTTCTGGCCACGGGAGCGGCGACCTATGTAGGTCGTCTGATCTTTGGCAACGAGCCGGCATTTTTGGTGGCGAGCTACAACTTGCCCGACCCCTTCGTTCCGCTTTCGGTGGATATGTTGCCGCTTTTTGCCATACTCGGCGTGCTGGCCGGCATCGCGTCGTGGTTGTTCGTTTGGCTGTTGCACTGGCTTGAGGATCGTTTCGATGCCATGCCGTATAACGCCTATATTCGCAACGCGATTGGCATGCTGTTTCTGGGGGTTTTATTTTATGTGATGATGCGCACCACCGGCATGTACCAAACTGCCGGTGTTGGATATGCGACCATTCAGGCCATTCTCAATGGCGGTATCACCGCTGCTGGCCTGTTGATGGTGCTGTTCGTGGCCAAGCTGTTGGCGACCTGTATTAGTTTGGCGTCGGGCGCGTCGGGCGGAATTTTCTCACCCTCGCTGTTTTTGGGGGCCACTCTTGGTGGCGCATTCGGCTCGACGCTGGACGCAATCTGGCCGCAGCTTGGCTTTAGCCCGATTACTTTCGCGCTGGTCGGTATGGCCGGGTTGGTTGGTGGTAGCACCGGGGCGGCGATGACCGCGATCATGATGATCTTCGAGATGACTGGCGATTATAACATCACGCTTGCCGCGATTATCGCGGTCGCAACAGCAATCGGCACGCGGCGCACGCTGGTTGTGGAAAACATCTACACCATGAAGCTGGCGCGGCGCGGCCATCATGTGCCCAGGGATCATCGAACCCATATGTTCCCGATCCGGCTGGCGACCGAAGTTATGAAGCCGGTGGTGGCATCGGTTCAGGCCGCCGATCTGGTACGCGTTCCGGCGACGCTTTCGGATATGTTACCGTCTGATATGGTGCATGTGGTCGTGGCAAAAGGGCGGATGATTGTTGGCATGGCGTTGGTGGATAAAAACGATTTCACGCGGGCTTACTCTCCCATACGCACAAATTTCGGAATTGCGCGCGAGAACAATCTCTTGGAGATAATCTTGACCCGAATGGTTGAGCGCGGCCATGAGTTCGATCTTGTGGTCAAAGGCAAAGGCGTTCCACGACCGGAGAATGTTCTAGGGGTTGTGTCCCACGCCGCGATTACGGCCTCGGTTTTGCACGATTATGAGGGTTAATATTTAGAGAGCGGCTGCGCGGTTCCGGTGGTCGCGCTAAATTTGTTCGACAACCACCACGTTTGGGTAAAACGCCACGCATCCCGCGACACCCGAGGCGGACTCGAACGGCTCCTCATAACACCAAGCGGCGTCGGCGAGCAGACCGCTTTTGGTCTGAATCCCGAAATAAGAGGCCGTGCCTTTATGTGGGCAATAGGATGATTTGTCGGATTTCTCGAAGAACTCCATCGCGATATCATCTTGCGGGAAATAGATCATCACCGGCATTTCACCCTCTGTGAGCGCGACCGCTTTGGTGGTTTCGGCCAGAATTGCGCCACCGGCGCGCGCGACCCAAGTACCTTTGGCGGGATGGGTTTTGATGTGATCGTTCATGGCGCTCTCCTGTTGCAGAGGGTCAGCATACAGGTGCGAGGTCAGGGCGCAACCGTCTCAGATCGGGGCGCAGGCCCGCGCCAGCCAATCTTGGGTGGACGGCGAACAATTCTGTGTGATTTTCACCAAAATCTCGGCGTGATAGGCGTTGAGCCAGTCGCGCTCGGCATCCGTCAGAAGGTCGAGATCGATCAGATTGCGGTCAATCGGGGTGAAGGTGAGGGTTTCAAACTCCAGCATCGCGCGCGCGTCTGCCCCCTCGATTTCGCCAGCTTCCTGCACCACCACGAGGTTCTCGATGCGAATTCCAAACTCCCCTTCGCGGTAATAGCCCGGCTCGTTTGACAGGATCATTCCGGCTTCAAACGGGACATGCGATTGGCGCGAAAGACGTTGCGGCCCCTCATGCACCCCCAAAAAAGAGCCAACCCCGTGACCGGTTCCGTGATCAAAATCCAAGCCCGCCTGCCAGAGCGAAAACCGCGCCAACGGATCAAGGTCGCGCCCCGCAAGACCTCGCGGCCAGCGCGCAACAGAGATGGCGATCATGCCCTTGAGTACCCGCGTGAAACATTCCCGCTGGGTGTCGGTTGCTGGACCAATAGCGATGGTGCGCGTGATATCTGTGGTCCCGTCGCGGTACTGTCCGCCGCTGTCGACCAACAGCAATTCACCGGTTTTGATCGTGCGATTGCTGTCATTGGTAACCCGATAATGGGTGATTGCACCGTTTGGGCCTGAGCCGCAGATGGTATCAAAACTGATATCAATCAACATGTTAGTGGCTGCACGCAGGGACTCGAGCTTTTTCACCACGTCGATCTCGGTGATGTCAGGCGAGGCTCCAAGCCCGTCAAGCCACGCCAGTAATTCGGCCATGGCAACCGCGTCGCGCAGATGAGCTTGGCGCGCCCCGTCGATCTCGGTCGGGTTCTTGCGTGCAATCGGCAGCGCGCAGGGATCGGAGGCGTAATCAACCTCGACCTCGGCCTTGCTCAAGCGGTCGCTGATCCAGATCGCGGCGGTCGTTTTGTCGACGCCGACCTTGCCTTTCAGTCGATCAAGGGTCGGGCCAAACTCATCATTCGTGGCGAAACTTACGTCAGGGCCAAGATGCCGCCCAAGCTCTTCGTCATGCTCGGTCGTGTCGGTAAACAGGGTCAGGCTGGCATCGTCATGAAGGATGGCAAAGGCCAGCGCGACCGGGGTTCGCTCAATGTCGGAGCCGCGAATATTCAAAAGCCAAGCGATGCTGACGGGCATGGTCAGCACGGTCGCCATTTGCCCCCTGTCTTGCAGAATTTGCGCGATGCGCTGTCGTTTGGTTTCACTGGCTTCCCCGGAAAACTCGACAGGATGGGGATAGATTGCTTGGGCGGGGGCGGATGGTTGATTGTCCCAAATCCGGTCGATCAGATTGGTGCTTTGAACCAAAACGATGCCGGTGTTTTCCAGCGCATCAGTCAGCTTGTCGATCTGATCTTTGACGTGCAGCCAAGGATCAAATCCGATCTTGCCACCATCTGGCAGGGCCTCGATCAACCAGCTCGCAAGCTTGGTTTCGGGCCAAGGCACTGGGGTGAAATGCGCTAAATCCACCTCGTTTTTGACCTGAACGCGGTAGCGCCCGTCGATAAAAACGCCGGCTTGTTCAAGCAGAGCCGCGCAAAATCCCGCCGAGCCTGAAAAGCCGGTCAGCCACGCTAAACGCTCGTCACGCGCAGGCACCCATTCGCCTTGATGCGCATCCGCGCGGGGGACTAAAAATCCGTCCAAGCCCTTGTTCACAAGGACATCTCTAAGCCGTTTTAGGCGATCCGGGCCATCTTTCGGGTTGGTTGCGGAGTTAAAAGATTGAAACATTCTGCCTGTCCTTTTTTGCCGCATGGCGGTCGTTGGCCAAGGCCAGACGTCATGTAATTACTGACGAGCCGCGTCTATCCCGCCCGTCCAAGCGCGCGGCGGGCCTTGGCGCGGGGGTCATTGTCAAACAGTCCGGCGAGTTGTTCGGTCATCGCCCCGGCGAGTTGCTCCACATCGGTGATGGTCACGGCGCGCTCGTAATAACGGGTGACATCATGGCCGATACCAATGGCGATCAGCTCGACCGCGCGGCGCTTTTCGACCATGGCGATCACGTCGCGCAGGTGCTTTTCAAGATAGCTGGCTGAATTGACCGAAAGAGTGGAATCGTCAACAGGCGCGCCGTCGGAAATCACCATCAGAATGCGCCGCGCTTCGGGCCGCGCCATCATACGGCGATGGGCCCATTCCAGCGCCTCGCCGTCGATATTTTCCTTCAGCAAGCCCTCTTTCATCATCAGCCCAAGATTTGGCCGCGCCCGACGCCACGGCGCATCAGCGCGTTTATAGATGATGTGGCGTAGATCATTGAGCCGCCCCGGCGTTTGCGCGCGCCCCGCCGCAAGCCATTTTTCGCGCGATTGCCCGCCCTTCCACGCCCGCGTGGTAAAGCCCAAAATCTCGACTTTGACCGAGCATCTTTCCAGCGTGCGCGCCAAAACATCGGCACAAATCGCAGCGATAGAAATCGGGCGACCGCGCATGGAGCCGGAGTTATCCAGCAACAACGTGACGATGGTGTCGCGAAAATCGGTGTCTTTTTCCTGCTTGAACGACAGCGGCGTGGTCGGGCTGACAACCACTCGTGCCAGACGGCCCGCATCCAGAATTCCCTCTTCAAGGTCAAACAACCACGAGCGGTTTTGTTGGGCTTGCAGACGCCGTTGCAGCTTGTTGGCGAGACGGGAAACGGCCCCCTTCAAGGGGTCGAGCTGCTGGTCGAGATAGGCGCGCAGGCGCTCAAGTTCGGCAGGTTCGGCCAAGTCTTCTGCTCTGATTTCTTCATCAAAATCAGTGGTATAGACTTTGTAATTTGGATCGGCGTCGGAATGAGGCGGTGGGGGAGGAGGCTCCAGCGGAGGCTCTCCATCGGCCATTTCGGCCTCGTCAGACATGTCCATATCATCCATGTCTTCCATGGAGACCTGCGCCTGCGTATCCTCGGTTTCGGTCTGTTGATCGTCGTCGGCATCGTCTTGCTCGTCGTCCTGATCCTGATCGTCGCCGCCCTCGTTTTCGGGCTGATCCTGCTCTTCGGGATCTTCTTCGCTGTCTTGATCTTGCTCGTCATCGCGCTGGTCGGGGTCTTCGCCAAGCTGGTCGCCATAGCCAAGATCACGGATGAAATCGCGGCTGAGGCGAGAGAACTCGATCTGATCCTCAAGGCAGGCGTCAATGTTTTGGAGGGTATCCCCAGCCTCGGCCTCCATGAAATCGCGCCACAACTCCATGACGTTATCGGCACCGTTAGGCAGATCACGTCCCGTGGCCAGATGGCGCACGAGATAGCCCGCGGCGGTTGGCAGCGGCGCTTGGGCGGCGTCGGTAATTTGCGAAAACCCCAGCCGATCAGCGTCGGCAGAGATTTTGGCGTCGATATTGCTGGCGGTGCCGGGCATCACGCGTGCGCCAACGGCCTCGCAGCGGGCGGTCTCCATCGCCTCGTAAAGGTCGCGCGCCATTTGCCCTTGGGGCAGATATTTCGCGTGGGTTGCATCATTGTGAAACCTGAGGCGGAGGGCCAGAGCATCGGCGGTGCCGCGCGCGAGCAACACTTCGGCCTTGGTCATGCGGCGGGTCACTTGCGGCAAGCGCATGGTGTCCTCGGCCAAACCGGGAGGATCGACCGTGAAGGCCACATTCAACTCGCCGTTATTTGCCAGCGCTTTGGTCGCCTCGGCGAGCGCCTTTTTAAACGGATCGGCGGGGTTGTCAGATTTACTCAAAGCAGCCCCCTAAATTTATGGCCAGCAATCGAGGCCCGGTGTTCGCCGTGGCCAATTTAGCCAAGGCTGACACTGGCCGCACTTTCCGGCAGTTCTGCATCAAAACAACGCTGATAAAACTCGGCCACGGTCTGACGCTCCAACTCGTCGCATTTGTTGAGGAAGGTCA
This sequence comes from Alphaproteobacteria bacterium, assembly GCA_013151335.1. Lineage (GTDB taxonomy): Bacteria > Pseudomonadota > Alphaproteobacteria > Rhodobacterales > Rhodobacteraceae > UBA5972. Next base: position 30,680 of record JAADIJ010000021.1, read on the forward strand.
GGCGGAAGGCAAAGCCGACATCGCCAAAAATCTCGGCGTTCTGGGCCCAGTTGATCACGGTGCGCGGGCTCATCACGGTCGAGATATCGCCCTGCATGAACGAGGTGCGCGACAGATCGGCAACCGTCACCATCTGGCCGATGATCTTGCGGCCATTATCGGTGTTGTAATGGGGGTTTTTAGACAGAACGATCTGGGTTTCGGCGTCATGGCTGAGGTAATTGAGCGTGGCCACCAGCGACCAGCGATCCATCTGAGCCTGATTGATTTGCTGCACCCCGTGATAAAGCCCGGTGGTGTCGCCAAGCCCGACCGTGTTGGCGGTGGCAAACAAACGAAAGCTCGGATGCGGGGTGATGATCTCGTTTTGGTCAAGCAGGGTCAGCTTGCCGTCATGCTCCAGCACCCGCTGGATCACGAACATCACATCGGCGCGGCCGGCATCATATTCGTCAAACACAATCGCGGTCGGATTGCGCAAGGCCCATGGCAGGATGCCCTCGTGAAATTCGGTGACTTGCTTGCCGTCTCTGAGTTTAATCGCGTCCTTGCCGATCAAGTCGATCCGGCTGATGTGACTGTCGAGATTGACGCGCACGCAGGGCCAGTTGAGATGGGCGGCGACCTGCTCGATATGGGTCGATTTGCCGGTGCCGTGATAGCCTTGAATAAGCACGCGCCGATTATGGGCGAACCCCGCCAGAATGGCCAAAGTTGTGTCTTTGTCGAACTTATAAGTCGGGTCGATATCCGGCACACGGTCGCCGCGCTCGGCAAAGCCGAACACATCCATGTCGGTGTCGATGCCAAAAAGCTCGCGAACGGAAAAGCGTTTTGTCGGCTCTGCCAGGGGGTCCATTTTAGTCTCGGTCATGCGTCATTCCGTTGTCCAGCCGTCACCCTCAGGTGGCAGTATTTCAGTCTTGTTTAGTGGCGCAAATCATTGGGATGCGCAAGAGGGCGCGCGTGCAACCTGACGTTACTTGAGCGCAGGCTTTATGGCCGGAAGCTGCGGCTTTCCTTGATTTGATCCCACGCCCAGACCACCTCTTGCAGGCGATCCTCGTCATCGCGATTGCCGCCATTCATGTCCGGGTGCAGGTCTTTGACCAGCGATTTATACTGCTTGCGCATCTCGGATTTGGTCCAATGGTCCTTGGCATCAAGAATAACCAGCGCGCGTCGCTCGGTTGGTGGCAGACGACGTGCGTGGTTTTGCCCGCGTCCGGTGCCGGGGTTTTGGGTCGCGTTGTCGCCCAGTACCTCCATGGGATCGTCAATGCCGAGACGTGCCCAGGCCTTGGCCTCGGCGGCGGCCCCTTGCGCGGATTTGCCACCCTTTCCGAACGGTTTTGTCGGCCGCTCCCACACCCGATCGGCGGCGAACTGCTTTTCAAGCTCTTCTTCGGAGTGGTTCTCGAAAAAATTCCATTTCAGGTTATATTCGCGCACATGCACGTTACAAAACCACAGGAACTCCTCCAGATTATCGGGATTTTTCGGGGCGCGGTACTTGCCCGCCTCTGTACAGCCATTATGTTCGCATTGGCGCGAAGAGGTATCAAATGCGCCGGACATGCCGCGACGACCGCGAGATCGGCGCTTTTTGTCGGCAGAGACAGAGATATCAAACGAAAACGGAGAGCGGCCAGCCATGCCTTGATAAATCCTTTTGCTTTTCGACTCGGAGGGCAGAGTTTAGTGTTTTACGAGGCAGGGCCAAGGGGCAAACTTAAACTTAGGTGAAAAAAATGCAAATTGCTGATCAGATTTCCGAGAAACTCACGGCGGCGTTTCAGCCAACCACGTTGGAAGTCGTTGACGACAGTGAGTCCCATCGCGGCCACGGTGGTTGGCGTGAAGGGGGTGAGACCCATTTCAACGTGCTTATTCGTGCAAGCGGATTTGACGGGCAGAGCCGGATTGAGCGACATCGCGCCGTGCATGCGGCGCTGACACCAGAGCTGGTGGTAAAAATTCATGCGCTGTCGTTGGATATCGGGGTTTAGGCGGAGGGTTGGCTATTCGCCGGCCAGCTTCATGTGATCGGGATATTCGCCGCCCTGATCTTGCATCAGCCGCGCTTTGCGGTTGCGCAAAATACCCAGAACTCCGGCTTGGGTGGCAGGCTCGTCGGCCTCTTGCATGTCGGTATTGATCGAGGTGATGTTTGAGGCGGCGTTGGGCGGGGACATGATCACGTCATGCTCGGTCTTGTCCTCGGGCACGTCATGCAGCTCGATCTGGCGCGTTGGCGGCACTTCAAAGAACTGCTGCTCGGCGACGATTTTGCGGCGGAAAACCAAGACCGATTGATAGGCTTCGACCCGGCGGGTCAGGCCTGATTTCTCCTCGCAAGGCAGACTTTCGGCCCTAAGATATTCCCAATCCTTGGCGGCCATATCATTCATGACTTCGGCAATTACGGCTGCAAACAAATCTTCATGACTGCGCACACCTTTAAAGGACTTGGTCTTTTTTGGCGCTGCAACGCATTTATATTCGTAAAGGGCCATGTTACGGCACTTCCCCATCTATCGCCCCCACGACTAAATTTCTCCACCTGACTCTAAGTACAGGATAAATTTTACAGAAATGTAACACCCATATTTGGAAACAATATAGGTTTATTGTTTTGACTATCGGGTCAAAACTTGGGGCCGCTGATAAATGATCCACAAAATGTTGTGGATAAGAAACCATAAGGGGATACGAAAATTATATCAACAACCTTAGGTCTAATATAGAGTCGATAAATTGCTGCCCATGTCGAGGGCCGTTAACTATTTCTAAGATGATTTCTGTCGCTTAACGGCATGTCGTGCGACAAAATTGCGTTTGGCAATCAGACCGATTCTCTCGCACCTGCGCCCCCGTATCGGCAAAAATCAGCCACCAAGCTTTTTGGCCACCAGCTCGTTCACCACTTTGGGGTTGGCCTTGCCACCAGTCGCCTTCATCACTTGGCCCACAAACCACCCCGCCAGTTTGGGATTGGCCGCAGCCTTTTCCACCTGAGCCGGATTGTCGGCGATGATCTTGTCCAGCACCGCCTCGATGGCACCGAGATCGGTGACTTGTTTCATCCCCCGACTCTCGACGATTTCGGCGGGGTTGCCGCCCTCGGTATAGACAATTTCAAACAAATCCTTGGCGATTTTGCCCGAGATATCGCCCTTGGCGATCAGGTCGAGAATCCCGCCAAGCTGGCCCGCGCTAACCGGGCTGTCGGTAATCGTGCGGTCATCTTTATGCAGACGACCAAACAGCTCGTTTATCACCCAGTTGGCGGCCTGTTTGCCGTCGCGCCCCTTGGCCACATCCTCAAAAAACGCGGCATTGGCGTGTTCCGCTGTCAGCACGTCCGCATCATATTCGGTCATGCCGTAATCGGCGACAAAGCGTGCTTTTTTGGCATCCGGCAGCTCGGGCAGGCCTGCCTTGATCTGGTCAACCCAAGCCTGCTTGATGTTCAGCGGCAACAAGTCGGGGCAGGGGAAATAGCGATAATCATGCGCCTCTTCCTTGGAGCGCATGGAGCGGGTTTCGTTCTTGTCAGGATCGTAAAGACGGGTCTCCTGACTGATGGTGCCGCCATCCTCCAGAATGGCGATTTGGCGACGCGCCTCCACGTCAATCGCCGCCTGAATGAAGCGGGTCGAGTTCATGTTTTTCAGCTCACATCGCGTGCCAAGCAGGCTGAAATCATCGGCCACGCGGAATTTCTCGTAATCACCGGGCCGACACACCGAAACATTGACGTCAGCGCGCATGTTGCCGTTTTGCATATTGCCGTCGCAAGTGCCAAGATAGCGCAGGATTTGACGCAGTTTGATCACATAAGCCGCCGCTTCTTCGGGACCGCGAATGTCGGGGCGGCTGACGATCTCCATCAGGGCAACGCCGGTGCGATTGAGATCGACGAACGAGTTGTTGGGGTCCATGTCATGCACGGATTTTCCCGCGTCCTGCTCCAGATGAATACGCTCAATGCGCACCAAACGAGCCTCGCCATTGCCCATCTCGACCAGCACTTCGCCCTCGCCAACAATTGGGTGGTAAAGCTGGCTGATTTGGTAACCTTGGGGCAGGTCGGGATAGAAATAATTCTTGCGGTCAAAGGCCGAAAACAGGTTAATCTCGGCCTGAAGGCCAAGGCCCGTGCGCACCGCCTGCTCGATGCAATATTGGTTAATCACCGGCAACATTCCGGGCATGGCCGCATCCACAAACGCGACATTCGAGTTCGGCTCGGCCCCGAATTTGGTCGACGCCCCCGAGAACAGCTTGGCGTTGCTTGAAACCTGCGCGTGAACCTCAAGGCCGATGACCAGCTCCCAATCCTCATGCGCACCGGCGATGGTTTTGGGTTTTGGCGAGGTATAGGAGAGGTCAAGCATGGAATTTTCCGGCGAATTTACGATTTCGCAGCAGTGTTATGACAGCCCCGTGGCAGAGGCAAGAGGCAGCACAGGTTTGCCGCTCGCTTCAACGCCGGGATGGCTCAGAACTGGCGTTCATAAGCGCCGTTGTCTTTGCCCGTCAGCGTTGTGTTGACCTCCTCGCCAAACTCCAAACGCTCGTCGCAACGGATATCGCGCAACCCGTTGGTGGAGGTGTCGAGGATTTCAAATCGAAGGTTGCAGTTGAACGCCCCCAACATGAATTTGCGCCCCTTATAATTGTAGCTGATGACATAGATCACCGGAGCGTTGGTTTGTCCGGTTTTGACAATCGACAAAATTTCGTATTCGGCACCCATCGGTGCCGGTTCCACCGACAAATCCGGCCAGTCGATGAACACCACGCGTTTGGTCTTTTCAAACTGCGCCTGTGCTGGAGTGAGAGCGAAAGCCCACGCCAAAATCGTAGCTGTTGCAACGGTTGTAAACGCTCTTGCCAAGGTCATGTTGGCGCCCTTTCTCTGGTTGGTCATGATTTCAGCCAGCTATCTGCCGCCGCCCACGTCAATCGACGTCGCCGTAATATATGAGGCCTTGTCCGACATCAAATAAACGATGGTGTCGGCGACCTCTCTGGCGCTGCCGGCGCGGTGCATGGGCAGCTCGTTTGACATATTCCGGACCCGATCCGGCTCGCCGTTCTTGGCGTGGATTTCGGTGTCGATAATGCCGGGACGAACGCCGACCACCCGCACATGATTGGCGGCCATCTCGTCGCCAAGCCCCTTGGTCAGCACATCAAGCGCGCCCTTGGAGGCGGCATAATCCACATACCGGCCAGCGCTGCCAAGGCTGGCGGCCATCGACGAAACGTTAACAATGACCCCGCCAGCTCCGCCAAATTGGTAGGACATTCTGATGGCCGCTTGCTTGGCGCATAAAAATGGGCCGATAGTATTGATGTCAAACATCCGGCGCAGGCGCGCGTGTGAAATGTTTTCGACCCGCGCGGGCTCGTCGACGATTCCGGCGTTATTCACCAGCACTCCCAGTTCGCCGAGCTCCTCGTCAAAGTGTTCAAACATGTTTTCAACGTCGTCTGGATCGGAGATATCCGCTTGTAAAATGACGGCGGTTTGGCCTAGTGCGCGCACTCTTTTTGCTGTGATTTCAGCACCTTCACGGTCGCTGTGATAGCCGATACCAACATCATAGCCGCACTCTGCCGCTGCGATTGCCGTAGCCGCACCTATCCCGGAGCTTGCGCCGGTAATCAAAATTGTTTTTGGCGTCGCGACCATTCAGCCCCCCCGAGAACTCCCTCACATTACCCTTTCAGGATGTGTTGCTCAATCGGGTTAACCCGGAAACGGAGCCGACTCTCGTCAAGTGGGTCGTTTCGGGTACAGTTAATAAAACCTTACTGAAAGTTTGAGAGGTTAACCTTTCAGTATCCGCTCAACCATCTCAGAGGTATCTCGCGACAGGCCATCAGTACCCGCAATCTTGTTAAGTTCGGCGCGCATCTGCTGCTGGCGACCCTGATCAAACCAGCGCCAGGTTTCAAATACCGTGCTCATCCGGGCGGTGGTTTGGGGATTAATTGGATCAAGTCGCAGCAGCCAATCAGTGACAAATCTATAGCCTTCGCCACTGGGATCATGAAATCCAGCCGGATTCATATTGGCAAAACCGGCGATCAGACCGCGAAAACGATTGGGGTTTTTCCAGTCAAAATCTTTGTGCTCGGCCAATGATTTCGCAACTTTCACCGCCTGATCGGGCAGGGCAAGTCCGGCCTGTAGCATGAACCATTTATCAATGACCAACTCGTTACTCTGCCATGTTTGATAAAAATCGGCAGCCTCGGTTTCGGCCTCACCGATGGACAAAAGACTGGCCAATGCCCCGAGCTTTTCGGTCATGTTATCGGCTTGTTGATACTGATATCGCGCAAGCTCCGGGCCGTCTCGCAATGTTAGAAGTGTTAAGGTTGCCGCGCGCAAAGCCCGCTTTCCGGCATCTTTTGCATCTGGGTTATAGGCACCCGAAACGGTCATTTGGTCGTAAAGATGGCGCGCATCTGGCCCCATTCTCGCGGCGATGGCGCGGGAAAGCTCTCGTCTTACCGTGAAAATCGCCGTCGGATCAGGCGTTTTTCCCAGATCGTGAACGGTTTTGATGATATCCCCCATCGTGGGCAAACTCAGGACCAGCGCCCGAAATGCCGGATCAAGAGCGGTGTCGCAGGCAGTCAGATGCAGGGCTTCAAGCAGCGCCGGGTCAGGGGCGGCGCCGTTCAAAACCATATCAACCAGCACATCGCGCGCGAGATTTTGCCCCACTTCCCATTTGTTGAACGGATCGGTGTCATGGGCCAGCAAAAAGGCCTGCTGGGCCGCTGGCATAGGCCGCTCCAGAATGACCGGAGCCGAGAAATTCCGCAATAACGAGGCCACGGGTTTGGCGCTCAGACCAGTAAACGAAAAGCTCTGCTCGGCCTTGGTCAACTCAAGCAAGCGGGTCGCCACGACCTCGTCTCCATTTGCGCCGATCAGGCCGGTTTTGATCGGAATGACTTGTGGTTTTTTATCAGATTGCCCCACAGTCGGCGGGTTGGTCTGACGAAATGTCAGGGTGTAGGTCCCGTCCTTAAAACTGTCGCTAACGCTCACGCGCGGGGTGCCTGACTGGCTGTACCAAAGCTTGAACTGGCTCAGATCGCGGCCAGTTGTATCCTCAAAAACGCGCAGCCAATCCTCGATGGTACAGGCCTGCCCGTCATGGCGTTTGAAGTAGAGGTCAAGCGCGCGACGATAGGCCTCTTCACCGACAAGCGAGTGCAACATGCCAATAAGTTCCGCCCCCTTATTATAGACGGTCGCGGTGTAGAAGTTATTGATTTCCTTATATTCTGCGGGGCGAACCGGATGGGCGAGGGGGCCTGCATCTTCGCGAAACTGTGCCGCGCGCAACTGCTGTACCTCGGTGATACGCTTGACCGCACGACTGCGCTGATCGCCCGAGAAACTCTGGTCGCGAAACACCGTCAGCCCCTCTTTTAGTGACAGTTGAAACCAGTCGCGGCAGGTGATGCGATTGCCGGTCCAGTTGTGAAAATACTCATGCGCAATGATCCCCTCGATCAGCGCATAATCCTGATCGGTGGCGGTTTCGGGGCTGGCCAGAACGTATTTGGAGTTGAAGATATTCAGCCCCTTGTTTTCCATCGCCCCCATGTTGAAATCGTCAACCGCAACGATCTGAAACAGGTCGAGATCATACTCGCGCCCATAAGTCTCCTCGTCCCATTTCATCGAGCGTTTGAGGCTGTCCATCGCATATGCGCACTTCTTTTGATCGCCCTCGCGCACCCAGATTTTGAGGTCAACCTCGCGGCCCGAAGCGGTGGTGAACCGATCATCAAATGACACCAGATCACCGGCTACCAGCGCGAAAAGATAGGCGGGTTTTGGCCACGGATCCTGCCACTCAACCCAGCCCTCGCCTTGGCTGGAGCAGTTGCCGTTTGACAGCATTACCGGCAAATCACCCTCGATACGCACGGTGAATTTGGCCATCACGTCCGGGCGATCCGGGTAGTAGGTGATCTTGCGAAACCCTTCGGCCTCGCATTGGGTGCAAAACATGCCCTTAGAGGTGTACAGACCGTTAAGCGAAGTGTTGCCAGCAGGGTTGATCTCGACCTCCGCCGCAAATTCAAACTTGTCCGGCAACTGATCGCCGCGAATGGTTAATGTCCTCTGTGTCAGATCATACTTCGCCGCCGTCAAGGCAGAGCCATCCAGCGTCGCGCCGATCAAGGTCAGGCCCTCGCCGTTCAGCACCAGATCGCCCGAGGCCTCGGGATTTCGACGAAATGAAATCTGCGACAGCACGCGGGTGTTGTTGGGTGACAGGCGGAAGGTCAGATGGACCTCATCAATCAGAAAACTGGGGGCCTGATAATCGGCGAGAAAAATAGTCTTGGCGGTGGTCATGTTTTTGAGGCTCCGATCTCGTTTCGCGTCAGACTAAGAGCCTTACATCTGAGGGCAAGTCGAGATTATGCACAGGGGCGTGAAAACAGCGCAGAGATTTCCCCTACGCATTTCCGGTATCCGAATTTGCATGGCAAAACTCTTTATCCACCCCCCTCGACCCAGCGACCAAGTTAGAGTATCCCACTCCCAACCCATATTATATTCAGGACAGATCATGGCGCGGCCCGTAGTCGGCATTATCGGAAATTTCCATTTGCTGGGCGAAGACTTCCCCATTCAGGCTTCTGGCATGATCAATCTCGAGGCCGTGGCCCATGTTTCCGGTGCCATGCCGGTGATTGTTCCGTCCGATCCGCGCCTGGTGGATGTCTGCACCCTTTCTCGCAGTTTTGACGGCTTTTTGTTTACCGGCGCGCGCCCCAATGTGCATCCGTCCTTTTATGGCGAGCCGGAAACCGAGGCCCATGGTGCGTTCGATTATTGTCGCGATGAACTGACGTTGGAGCTGATCCGAAAATGTGTTCAGGCAGGCCAGCCGGTGTTCGGGGTTTGTCGCGGCTTTCAAGAGTTTAACGTGGCGTTTGGCGGAACACTTCACCCGGAAATTCGCGACTTGCCCGGCAGGATGAACCACCGGATGCCGCCTGACGGCACGCTTGAAGAGAAATTCGCCCATCGCCATACGGTCAGCTTGAAAAAAGGCGGGGTGTTTGCCGGAGTTTTGGGGGCGGAGGAGGTGTTGGTGAACTCGCTGCACGGCCAAGGTATTAACGAGCCTGGGCCTAATATTGTGGTTGAGGGCTTTGCGCCCGATGGTACGCCCGAGGCGATCTACGTCAAAAATTCGCCCGGTTTTTCGCTGGCAGTTCAGTGGCATCCTGAGTGGAATGCGGCCACTGATCCGGTCTCAAGACCGTTGTTCGAAAGCTTTGGTTCGGCTTTGCGCAAGTGGAAAAACGGGGTTAGGGCCACGCCCTGAGATCAGGCGCGGCCTGCCCCAATTTTCCGCGTTAATTTTCGGTTCGTGACGCCTTTTCCGCAATGCCAGATTGACCCTGCCGCCGCTCTAATTCTTTGAGGACATCGCTCAACTCCACGTCTCTGGAGGTCAGCATGACCAGCAGGTGATAAAGCACATCTGCCGCCTCGCATGTAAGGTTTTCGCGGTCGTTTTTCACGGCAGCGATGATCGCCTCGACCGCCTCTTCGCCGAATTTCTCAGCGGCTTTCTCGGGGCCTTTTTGTAAGAGTTTGGCTGTCCACGAGCTGGCTGGATCAGCCGATTTACGCGCTTTGATGGTTGCCGCCAGATCGCTAAGAATGTCGCTCATAATCGTACCTCTATGCCTGCCGCCGCCATATGTTCCTTGGCTTGGCGGATGGTGAAATCGCCGAAATGAAAGATTGAGGCCGCCAGAACCGCGCTGGCATGGCCCTCTGTTACCCCCTCGACCAGATGATCGAGCGTGCCAACCCCGCCCGAGGCGATCACCGGAATGTTGACCGCGTCGGCGATGGCGCGGGTTAACGGCAGGTTAAATCCGGCGCGGGTGCCGTCGCGGTCCATCGAGGTTAATAAGATCTCGCCTGCTCCTTTGCTGGCGACCAGTTTGGCGAACTCGACCGCGTCGATGCCTGTGCCTCTGCGTCCGCCATGGGTGAAAATCTCCCATTTGCCGGGAGACACTGTCTTGGCGTCAATCGCCACAACGATGCACTGGTTGCCAAACTTGTTCGCGGCTTCGGCCACCACATCGGGATTGGCCACGGCAGCCGAATTGAACGAAACCTTGTCCGCCCCCGCCAGCAAAAGTGCGCGCACATCATCCGGCGTGCGCACGCCCCCGCCAATGGTTAACGGCATGAAACACTGCTCTGCGGTGCGCTGCGCCACGTCATACATGGTGCCACGATTCTCATGGGTGGCGTTGATGTCCAGAAAACACAGCTCGTCAGCGCCTGCCGCGTCATAGGCTTTGGCGCTTTCAACCGGGTCGCCGGCATCAATCAGATCAACGAAATTGACCCCCTTGACCACACGGCCATCTTTGACGTCGAGGCAGGGAATGATGCGAGTTTTCAGCATGGCTTAACTTTTCAAAAGAGCGACCGCGTCGCCAAGATCAATTTGACCATCATAGAGTGCGCGCCCCGAAATTGCACCGTCAAGCGGTGCGCCACAGTTTTTCAGCGCCTCGAGATCGGCCATAGACGACACGCCGCCGCTGGCAATCACCGGAATATTAACCGCGTTAGCAAGGTCAGCGGTTGCCGTGATATTGGGCCCCTTCATCGCGCCGTCACGGTTAATATCGGTGTAGATTATCGCCGAAACGCCGACATCTTCAAACCGGCGTGCCAGTTCGGTGACGTCAATATCGGTATCGTTGGCCCAGCCACGGGTCGCCACCATCCCGTTTCGCGCGTCCAGTCCAACGGCGACATAGCCCTCAAACCGACGCGCGGCCTCGCGAACGAGGCCTGGGTTTTCAACTGCGATCGTGCCAAGGATCACCCGGCGTATCCCTTTTTCAAGCCAAGCCTCGATTGTCGCCAAATCCCTGATCCCACCGCCCAGTTGTGCCGGGATCGAACAGGTCTCAAGGATCGTCTCGACTGGTGCTGCATTCACTGGCTCACCGGCAAAAGCGCCATTCAAATCAACAAGATGCAACCATTCACATCCCGCATCCTCGAACGATTTGGCTTGCGCGGCGGGGTCATCACTGAACACGGTCGCCTGCTCCATCTCGCCCTTGAGCAAGCGCACGCATTGGCCGTCTTTCAGGTCTATCGCGGGGTAAAGGATCATGAATGGTGGCTCCGGCTATGGTCTCGGCCTGTCATAATCTTTGGCTGGGAAAAATGCCACGCAAAAACGTTGACCAAAAGTAAAGCTTGCGATTTGAGCCGATATTGAGGAAAATTGTGTGGAAACAAGGGAGAATACAATGAAAAAGCTTATGTTAATGACTGCGGCCGCCCTCTTGCTCGGCACAGCTGCGTTCGCAGACGAGATTTTCGGTACCTGGAAAACCATTCCAGACGATAATAATATCTATGGTCTGATCAAGGTCGAGGCGTGTGGCGACAAGATTTGCGGCACGTTGATCAAATCGTTCAATGCGAGCGACAACAGCCCCTACCAGAGCGAGAATATTGGCAAGAAGCTCGTCTGGGACATGGTTAACAAAGGCGGTGGCAACTACGGCGGCGGCATCGTTTGGTCGCCCGATCGTGACAAGGAATACAGCGGCAAGCTCAAGCTGCGGGGCGATAAGCTGACGGTTCAGGGCTGCATCTTTATCATTTGCCGTGACGGCGGTACCTGGACCCGCGTTAACTAATTCATGGGTTCCATTTCAGAAAATTGCCAATCAATCGCAAGCCGGTTGTTTGGCTTTTTTCTGGGTGAAACTGGGTGCCAACGATGTTGTCGCGCCCAACTACCGCAGTAATATCCCCGCCATAATCGCAGCGTGCGAGACGATCCGATGGGGTGGTTGCCGCCAGATGATAGGAGTGCACGAAATAGGCGTGCGCTCCGTTTGAGATGCCCTCAAACAGCGGGTGATCGGCGTCAAATATCAGCTCGTTCCAGCCCATATGCGGGATTTTTAGCGATGGATCTTTTGGCGCAAGCTCCACCACATCGCCGCCAATCCAGTCAAATCCGGCAGTGTTTTTTCCGTGCTCCAAGCCACGCGTGGCCATCATCTGCATGCCAACACAGACGCCAAGAAACGGAACCCCGCGTGTTATAACGGCCTGCTGCATGGCCTCAAACAGGCCGTTGAAACTAGCCAGTCCGCGCCGACAATCGGAAAACTCTCCGACTCCCGGAAGAACGATTCTGTCAGCGTTTGCAATTAGTTCCGGCTTTGAAGACACGATGATTTCGCCTGCGTCCAGCTCGTGCGCCATCCGCTGGAAGCTCTTTTGCGCCGAGTGTAAATTCCCGCTTTCGTAATCGACTATGACCGTCGCCACGTTACAAGATTCCTTTGGTCGAGGGGATTGCATCAGCTTTGCGCGGATCGGTCTCCAGCGCGTCGCGAAGGGCGCGGGCCACGGATTTGAAAGCGCTTTCAGCGATGTGGTGACTGTTCAGACCAGCCAGTTTTTCCACATGCAGCGTGATGCCTCCATTCATGGCAAGTGCGGTGAAAAACTCGCGCACCAACTCGGTGTCAAATGTACCGATTTTCGAGGTTGGCATCTCCACATTCCACACCAAAAATGGCCGCCCGGAAAGATCGAGTGCTGCGCGCACCAAAGTCTCGTCCATGGGCAGCAGGCAAGAGCCATAGCGTCTGATTCCGGTTTTATCGCCAAGCGCTTTGGTTAACGCCTGACCCAGAGCGATGCCGCAATCTTCGACCGTGTGGTGGTCGTCGATGTGCAAATCTCCCGTCGCGCGCACCTTCAAATCAATCAGCGCGTGGCGCGCCAACTGGTCCAGCATGTGGTCAAAAAAGCCAACCCCGGTTTGATTGTCGTAAATTCCGGTCCCATCAAGGTTAATTTCCACCTCGATTTTGGTCTCGGCGGTCGTGCGGGCAATGGTGGCGGTACGCATATCTGGGCCTTTGGCTGCGGGGTTTTGGGGGCTTATAGGGCGCAAACGGAGTTTTTTACAAGAATACTCTTGCCAATCTCGGTGAATTCATTGATTTCAACAGCCAGTTCTCAGCGAAAAAGAGTGGCCAGACGTGTCAGCGGATATGATTTCTCACAAGTTTCCTGACCTGACAATTGTCGTGCCGACGTTTAACGAGCGCGACAATGTCCGCCCGTTGGTTGATCTGCTTGAAACCGCGTTGGCTGGCATCGCTTGGGACGTGGTTTTCGTCGATGACGACAGCCCCGATGGCACCGCCAAAGAGGTGCGCGCGCTGGGGCGGGAAAAATCGTTCGTACGCGTCATTCACCGGATCGGGAGGCGTGGTCTTTCGGGGGCTTGCATCGAGGGGATTTTGTCGAGCATCGCGCCGATCGTCGCCGTTATGGACGGGGATTTGCAGCATGACGAGACCAAACTGGTCGAGATGTTAGCCGCTCTCAAGGCCGATCCAGAGCTTGATTTGGTGATCGCCAGTCGCAATGTCAGCGGCGGCTCCAGCGGCACTGGCCTGTCATCGATGCGCAAATGGGGCAGCGATGTGGCCACGTCGATGGCGCGTAAAATGCTGAAAATTACCGCAACCGATCCCATGAGCGGGTTTTTCATGGTGCGCCGCGAAAGCTTTAATTCCGTGGTTTTGAACCTGCAACAACAGGGCTTTAAGATTTTGGCGGACATGCTGTCGGCCAGTGCCGGGCGTTGGAAAACCCATGAGGTTGCCTTTACTTTTCGCGAGCGTCAGCATGGCGAAAGCAAGATGGACAGCGCCGTTACGTTTGAGTTTCTCAGCCTGCTTGCCGTGCGCATGACCGGCGGTGTGGTGTCGATCCGGTTCATATTGTTCATGCTGGTTGGCTTGTCTGGTCTGGCGGTTAACCTGATCGTGTTGCGGTTCGTTCTGGGTTTTTTGCCCGACCAGTTCGCGTTGTCGCAAACCGTGGCGGTGGTGACGGCCATGACCACCAACTTTATTTTGAACAATGCGCTCACCTATAAAGACCGCTCGTTGCACGGGGCCGCGTTTCTGCGTGGCTTGTTGTCGTTTTACGGGGTTTGTTCGGTCGGGGCCGTGGCCAATATCGGGGTTGCGACCGCGATTTTCGCGGTGGTGCCGAACTGGGCGCTTGCGGGGTTTGTCGGGGCCTTTATCGGTGCGCTCTGGAACTTTGTCGCCAGTTCTCTGGTCACGTGGAAGTCCTGAATGGCGGGGTTGTCGCGCAGAAATCTTCTTGGGCCGCTGACCCGCGAGGGCGTTGTTTCTGATCCGGACGCGCGCCGCTTGTTGTGGCAGATCATCATCGTCGCTCTGATCGTAAAGATCGCCTTCGGGATTTTTCTGCCGATGGGGGCTGACGAGGCCTATGCCACCGCCGTTGCGCGTGAGTTCAGCATTAGCTTTTTTGACCATCCGCCGATCAGTTTTTGGCTGCCGGTGATCTTTGCCAAACTGACCGGGATCGAGCATCCGATGATCTACCGCGCGCCGTTCCTGTTGATCGGGGTGGGCACGACGTTGGTGCTGTTTTTGATCGGCAAGGAGGTGTCGAGCAACCGCGCCGGACTTTGGACCGCGCTGCTGTTTTCTACTTCGCCCTTCATGCTGTTGTCGGGCAGCCTGTTCGTGGTGCCGGACGGCCCGCTCTATTTGGCCACTGCGACTGCGGCACTGTTTTTGGTGAGGATCGCCAAGCTTAACCGCGACGCTCCCCTGCAGTATTGGCTGTTTGCCGGAGGGGCGCTGGCGCTGGCGCTGGCCTCCAAATACCACGCGGCGTGGTTTCCGGTCGCGATCCTGATCTATGTGATCCTGACCCCGAAAGCGCGGCATTGGCTGGTGCGACCGGGCCTGTGGCTGGGCGGGGGGATTGGCCTGATTGGGTTGCTGCCGGTTTTGATCTGGAATGCAAACCACGACTGGGCCTCGTTTGCGTTTCATTCGGCGCGCGCGTCGGGCGGTTTTAGCGTGGCGATTTTTGGCGTGACCTTTGCCCTTCAAGCGATTTTTCTGCTGCCAAGCGGGATGTTTGCAGCTTTTATGGGGCTGGGGATGGCGCTTAAAAAGCGCGGAGGCTCGCCCGAGTTTTTGTTGGCGCTGATCGCCTTGGGACCGATCCTGATCTTTAACTATATCTATCTGACCAGTGGGGTTACTTTTGCCCATTGGACCATGCCAGGTTGGATTTTCGCGCTGCCGCTTGCCGGAGTTTGGCTTGATAAATCCTCCGTGATGCGACGGGCTAAGTTCCTTGGTTGGACCAAAATTCTAAGCCTCGCGTTTCTGGTGCCGATAACCGTTTTGGTCATCCAGGCCAACACCGGGGTGCTGACGCGCTACATCTATAAAACCCCGCCCAGCTGGGACAACACGTTGGTGCTGTCGAGCTTGCGTGGGCTGAAACCGGCGCTTGTGAAACGTGGTTTGTGGGCGAGTACCGATGTGATCATGACCAATGGTTGGATCCCCGGCGGGCGGATCGACACGGCTTTGGCGAGCGAAAAGCCCATGCGCATTTATAAAGGTATCGGCGCGCATCACTTTGCCTATATCAGCGATGCCAAGGCCACCGGGCGGGGGTTGTTCATGGATATTTCACTGGTTTCAAAAGCGGATATGACCGGCCAAACCTTGCTCGCGCGCGCGCGGGCGATTGACCCTGCGGCCCGGTTGCTGGCGCCGGTAATTCTGCCGCGCGGCGGGCAGGATTACGTCGCCATCTCGATGGTCGCGCTTACGGTTCGATAAAGTTCTCGTTGGGTCTGACTTTACCGCTTCAAGTATTTTTTTGTCGTGCTAAGGTCACAAATGTCCAAAAAGCTGCCGATAATTTTCCTGCTCATCACGGTCATGATCGACTCGATGGGAATAGGCCTGATCATGCCTGTCATGCCCGAATTGATCATTGAGCTTGGCGGCGGAGACCTCAGCCGTGCCGCCACTTGGGGCGGGGGGTTGGCGGCGATATTTGCCGTGATGCAGTTCCTGTTTGGGCCGATCATTGGCAATCTGTCCGACCGGTATGGTCGCCGTCCGGTGCTTTTGCTGTCGCTGGCGGTGATGGCGCTTGACTATGTGATCATGGGGTTTGCCAACGCTATGTGGTTGCTGGTGGTCGGGCGGCTTATCGGCGGCATCACCTCGGCCACGCAATCGACGGCAAATGCCTATATGGCGGATATTTCCGAGTCCGATCAGAAGGCGCAGAACTTTGGGCTGGTGGGGGCGGCATTTGGTGTCGGCTTTATTCTTGGCCCGCTTGCGGGGGGCTTGCTCAGCACGTTTGGACCGCGCGCCCCGTTCTTTGCCGCCGCCGCTCTGGCCACCGCCAACACTATTTTCGGCGCGTTCATCCTGCCTGAAACCGTCACTGACAAAATTCGCCGCCCGTTTTCATGGACGCGCGCCAACCCGTTCGCAGCGTTCAAATATATCGGCAAGCTGCCGGGTGTCTCGCGCTTGCTGGTGGCCTATTTCTTCTACAACATCGCGTTTTTCGTCTATCCCAGCGTCTGGGCCTATTACACGCAAGAGCGATTTGGCTGGGACGCAACCATGGTCGGCGTCTCGTTGGCGGTGTTTGGCGCGTCAATGGCGCTGGTCCAGGGGGGGCTGATCCGCCTCGTTATCCCGCGCATCGGCGAGCATTACACGGTGGTTATTGGTCTCGGCATCAATATCCTCGCGTTCACCATTTACGCATTGGCGTTTGAAGGGTGGCAGATCTTCGCGCTCGCGCCGATAACATCGCTTGGTGCTATCACCGGACCGGCCTTGCAGGGCATCATGTCGCGCGCCGCCAAAAGTAATCAGCAGGGAGAGCTTCAGGGCGTTCTGACCTCGATCTCGGCCATCGGCATCATTATCAGTCCGGTGATGATGACCAGCACGTTCAGTTATTTCACCCGCGCGGGCACGCCTTACTATTTCCCCGGAGCGCCGTTCGTTCTTTCGGCGGGGCTGGTGTTGTTGTCGCTGGTTATATTCGCAGGCCGCGAGCGGTTGCACAGTTATAAACCCGATTGATCAGGGGCTTTATGGCGGAGTGGCGCATGCCTGTTCGCCACAAAAAAGGCCCGCCTAGATAGCGGGCCTTTCGTGTTGTTTCGTCGTCCCGAAGCGCTAGTTCGGCAACTTGCCGTCGACGCCTTGAACGTAGAAGTTCATGCTGGCCAAAGTCGCGTCATCGGCGACTTCGCCCGCTTTCAACCAGACAGAGCCGTCCTGCTTGTTGATCGGTCCGGTAAAGCTGTTGAGGCTGCCATCGGCCAGACCTTTTTCCAGGGCCTTGGCACCAGCCTGAACATCGGCAGGGATCTTGTCAGAGAACGCGCCGATTTTAACCATGCCCGGGCCAATACCGTCCCAAGTGGCTTTGCTTTTCCAGGTCCCGTCAAGAACAGCTTTGACCCGCTCGATGTAATAAGGGCCCCAGTTGTCGATGATTGACGAAAGCCTTGCATCTGGCCCGAACTGCAACATGTCCGAGGCCTGACCAAAGGCATAGATGCCTTTTTCTTCGGCGATGGTCAGTGCTGCCGGGCTGTCAGTGTGCTGCATGATAACGTCTGCACCCTGCTCGATCAAAGCATTGGCCGCGTCGGCTTCTTTGCCCGGATCAAACCAAGTGAACACCCAGATCACCTTGAATTTCACCTTCGGATTGACAGCTTTTGCTGCCAGATAGGCCGCGTTGATGCCGCGCACAACTTCCGGGATCGGGAAGGAGGCGATATAGCCGATGGTGTTGGTCTTGGTCATTTTACCGGCGATATAGCCGATAACCGTGCGTCCTTGGTAAAAACGTGCCGAGTAGGTCGATACGTTTTTGGCCCGTTTATACCCGGTTGCGTGCTCGAATTTCACGTCGGGGAACTTTTTGGCCACGTTGATGGTCGGGTCCATATAGCCAAACGATGTGGTGAAAATCAGCTTGGTGCCAGACAGCGCCATTTGGGTCAGAACCCGCTCGGCATCGGCCCCTTCAGGGACGCTCTCCACATAGGAGGTCTCGATTTTGTCACCAAGTGCGGCGTCGAGGGCTTTGCGGCCGAGGTCGTGCTGATAAGTCCAGCCAAGGTCACCGACCGGGCCGATATAGATAAAGCCAACCTTCAGCTTTTCCTGTGCGAACACAGCCCCGGCAAGCCCAACGGCAAGCGCGGCCCCGGTCAATAAGGATTTCATAAGTCTCATGTTTCTTCCTTCCTGTTAGATGGGCTGGCAGATCAGCCCGGTTTTTTTAGCCTCTAATGCGAGGCGTGGAACACACGGCCAAGTGAGGCCGGAGCGCTGGTTCGAGCCCCTGAAATGAAGACAAGCACAATGATTGTCACCAGATAGGGGGTCATCGACAAATAGGCCACGGGGATATTTACCCCGACCGCCTGAAGATTAAGCTGAAGGACGGTCACACCGCCAAAAAGATAGGCCCCGAGGATCACGCGCCACGGCCGCCAAGAGGCAAACACCACCAGCGCCAGCGCGATCCAACCGGCCCCCGCCGTCATGCCTTCGGTCCATTGGGGAACCCGGATCAGCGACAGATACGCGCCGCCAAGCCCCGCGCACGCGCCGCCAAACATGATCGCCAGAATGCGAATGCGCACGACCTTATAGCCAAGGGCATGGGCGGCTGCATGGTTCTCGCCGACAGCACGCAATATCAGGCCTCCTTTGGTGAATTTCAGAAAATACCAGACGGCAGCCACCAACAGCAACGAGATATAGACCATGTAGTCATGGCTCAGCAACATGCGCCCGATATAAGGAATATCCTTCAAAACCTGAATATCCAGTTTGGGAAACGAGGGCGGCTTGGTGCCGGTATAGCGTTGCCCCATTAGCGCGGACAGCCCGAGGCCGAACATGGTCAGCGCCAGTCCGGTTGCCACTTGATTTGACAGTAAATACTGGGTCAGGATGCCAAAGGTCAGCGATATCAACGCCCCGCCAAACATCGCCCCCAACAGGCCAAGCCAGGGCGAGCCGGTTTCGACCGACACAGCAAAGCCGAAAATCGCGCCGGTGATCATCATGCCTTCAACGCCGAGATTGAGAACTCCGGCTTTTTCCACCACCAGTTCACCGATGCCCGCCAAAAGGATTGGGGTCGAGGCGACCATGATGCTGGCAATCAGCACGACCGGATTGATTGACGACAAATCCATCAGCTGTGCTCCTTTCTGACCCAACGTATTCGGTAGTTTGATAACACATCAACTGCCAGTAAAAAGAACAAGAGCATGCCCTGAAAAACCGAAATCGCGGCTGCCGGGACACGCAACACAAACTGCGCCCCTTCGCCGCCGATATAGGTCAGCGCCATCACCAGCCCGGCCAGAAATATCCCCACCGGATGCAGGCGACCAAGAAACGCGACGATAATGGCGGTAAATCCATAGCCGACCGGAAAATTGGTGGTGAGCTTGCCCGCAGGCCCCGTGACCTCGAATAGTCCGGCCATACCAGCCAGAGCGCCAGAAATGCCCAAAGTGACCGCGATCAGCACATTAGGGTTAACCCCGGCAAACCGGGCTGCGCGCGGCGATTGCCCGGTCAGATTGATCTGAAAGCCGAGAATATGCCGGTTCATGATAATATAGGCGACGATCACAGCGGCGAACATCAAAAGTACGCCGTAATGGATACCGGTGCCGGAAAACAGCTCGGGATTAGAGGCGCTGGCATAGTCCTGAAAGCTGCGCGATTCAGGAAAGTTATGGCCTTCGGGATTGCGCAGAGGACCAGATACCATGCCGCCAAGGAAATTGGTCGCCACATAGACCAGCATCAAGGATACCAATATCTCGTTGGTGCCGTATTTTATCTTTAGCAGCGCGGGTATCATCGCCCATGCAAACCCGCCAAGCGCGCCTGCTGTGGCCATAAGTGGCAACAACCACGCCCCTTGAGTTGGGTAAAACGCCAAGCCAACAGCGCCGCCGCTGATCGCGCCCATGATGAACTGCCCCTCGGCGCCGATGTTCCAGATGCCCGCCTTAAAGCCCATCGACAGGCCAATGGCGATCAGGATCAGAGGGGCCGCTTTGACCAGCATTTGCGAGCGGGTATAGGGTTGCAAAAGCGGGTCGAGAAAGATCACCCGGATCGCTTCGACCGGATCTTTTCCGAGCGCTGCAAACAGAAAACCACCGGCGATCATGGTAGCGATCACCGCCAGAACCGGCGTGACCGCTGTCCACAGGGCAGATGAGTTTGGCCGTAGCTCAAGCTGGAACATTTGAAGCCTCCATTCCGCCCATCATCAGGCCAATTTCATCCATATTTAATTCCGAGGTTTCGCGCGGCTTGGTAAGCCGCCCCTCGTTCAGAACCGCCAACCGGTCAGAGACCTCGAGCAGTTCGTCCAGATCCTGACTGATCACCACTACGGTGGCACCAGCCTCTGCCAAATTCATCAACGCTTGGCGGATAGAGGCAGCGGCTGCCGCATCAACGCCCCAAGTGGGTTGGTTAACCACCAAAACCTTGGGCTTTTGCAAAATCTCCCGACCAACCACGAATTTTTGCAGATTGCCGCCCGAAAGGGACTTGGCCGAGTTGCTAATCCCCGGTGTGCGCACATCGAACTCTTTGACGATGGCGCGGGCAAAACCGCGCGCCGCTCCCCAGCGTAAAAAGCCGTTAACGGAAAGCTTCTGGCGCACATTTCCGGTCAAAAGCGCGTTTTCAGTGAGGCTCATATCGGGTGCCGCCGCATGGCCAAGGCGTTCCTCAGGCGCGGTCAGAACCCCAAGCTCGCGCCGCTCGTTGGGGCCAAGATCGCC
>JAADIJ010000021.1:51579-55176 GCA_013151335.1 Alphaproteobacteria bacterium
CCCCGCCAATCCCCATGACCTCGCCCGAACGCACGGCAAGGTTGATATCCTTCAACGTCGTGCCAAACGGGTTCTTGGGCACAAGGTTAAGTCCCGCTACATTGAGCAGCACTTCGCCCGGATGCAGGTTCTTGCGCGTCGGCGTGATTAACGTCTCGCCAACCATCAATTCCGCCAACTCGCGCGCGGATTTCTGGGTCGGATCGCAATCGCCGACCACCTTGCCCAGCCTGAGGATGGTGGCGTGATGACACAGCGTGCGAATTTCCTCGAGCTTATGCGATATATAAAGGATCGCCGTGCCTTCTTCGGACAGTTTGTTCAAGGTTTCAAACAAGATTTCAACCTCTTGCGGGGTTAAAACCGAGGTCGGCTCGTCCATGATCAGCAGCTTGGGATTTTGTAAAAGACAGCGAATGATCTCAACCCGCTGGCGCTCTCCCACCGACAAATCACCGATAATCCGATGCGGATCGAGCGGCAGTTTATAGGCGTTTGACACATCACTGATCTTTTGCGTCAGTTCCTTGCGACGAGGGGCGTTTTCCATACCGAGCGCGATGTTTTCAGCAACGCTCAACGCATCAAACAGTGAGAAATGCTGAAACACCATTGCAACCCCCGATTGCCGTGCCGCGCGCGGCTCGGTCGGGTGGTAAGCCTCTCCGCTCAGGGTCATGGTGCCGCTGTCGGGGCGCACGAGACCGTAGATCATCTTGACCAGCGTCGATTTCCCCGCGCCGTTTTCACCCAAGAGGGCGTGGACCTCGCCTTTCGCCACGGTAAAGCCCACATCGTCATTGGCGACAACGCCGGGATAGGCCTTGGTCAGGCCTTCAATCGACAAAAGTTCGGTCACGAGGCACATTCCTTTGCAGGTTCAGGTCGGGATTTCCGCGTCGTCTGTTGTCTTAATAGCGTGGCGGCGACGCCTACGGCAATGGCTTGGGGCGATTTGCCAAGCTCGGGCATGCCGATCGGGCAGGTGATGCGCGCGATTTGTGCGCTGGTATGGCCCAGATTTTGCAGTCTTTTTTGGAACCGCGCCCATTTGGTGGCCGAGCCGATCAGGCCAGCGCTGGCAAAACTATGAGAGAGGATTTGATGGCAGATATCCAGATCGTAAGCGTGGGAATAGGTCAGCACCAGATGCTCGGCGTCATGCGGGGCATAGGCAACTGCCGCGGCTGGATTGGTTGAAACCAGCGGGGCCACGCCCTCGGGCAGCGTGTCGGGAAACCGCTCGCTGCCGGTATCAACCCAAGTGATGTCATAGCCAAGGGCGGGCAGAATATTCACCAGCGCGCGGCCAACATGACCCGCGCCGTAAATCCACAAGGGGGTGGCTGTTTTGGTGAACTGCTCCGACATCAGGTTGCCGGCGGTTTGGGTATCAGGAGCGTGTCCCGAGGCAAGCGCGCGCGTAAACATATCGCCGGATTTAGCCAGAGCCTCAATGGCCCGACATTCAACCTCGCCAAACAGCTCTGTCAGCAAGGTGACCGAGCCACCGCAGCATTGCCCAAGTGCCGGACCCAGCGGGAAACGGGTTTGATGGCGCTGCCAATGCGCGTCTGAGCCAAGAGCCTCGCGTGCGGATTTCACTGCCTGAAACTCCAATGTGCCGCCGCCAATCGTGCCCGATTGTCCGCCTTGCCACACCAGCATCGCGGCCCCTTGATCGCGCGGAACCGAGCCTTTGGTGCCGCTGACAACGATGCGCGCCACACGACCATGGCGGCCCACCGCTTGGGTTAACTGAGCCAGATCAAACCCCATGTTTGGCGCCGGATTTTTGGCTTTCGCGCGAGGTTTCTCGTTGCGATTTGACGGCAAAAAGTACCCTCTCTGCCGTGGCAGGCGCATCGAGATCAGGATAGCTGGTCCCATCCCCGCATGCCACAACCGCGTCACATAGCGCCAGATAAGCGCTGATCCCCAGCATAAACGGCGGCTCGCCCACGGCTTTGGAACGGTAAATCGTCGGCTCTTGATTGGCTCCGCGTTTATAAAGTGCGACGTTGAAAATCTCGGGGCGATCAGAGCAGGCGGGGATTTTATAGGTCGAGGGGGCGTGAGTGGTCAGCTCGCCTTTGTCGCTCCAAACCAGCTCCTCGGTGGTCAGCCAGCCAGCGCCCTGCACATAGGCCCCTTCGATCTGGCCAATATCGAGTGCGGGGTTCAGCGAGCGGCCCACATCATGGATAATATCGGTGCGCAAAATCCGGTTCTCGCCGGTCAGCGTGTCAATCACCACCTCGCTCACGGCGGCCCCATATGCGAAATAGTAAAACGGTCGCCCACGGCCCTTCATGCGGTCCCAGACAATGTCAGGCGTGGCGTAGAACCCGGTTGAGGAGAGCGAAATCCGTGCCTGATAGGCCGCACTCGCCACCTCGGCGAAGGTCAGGCTTTGCGCGCCGACCCTGACCATACCGTCTTTGAATTCGATTTCCGAGGTGCGAACCTTATGGGTCTCTTTCAGGAATTTAATCAGCCGCGTGCGAATATGATTGCACGCCGCCTTCACCGCCATCCCGTTGAGATCAGAACCGGAGGAGGCCGCCGTGGCCGAGGTATTTGGCACCTTGGCAGTATCGGTCGCGGTGATTTTGATCGCGTCTTGCGGCAGGCCAAACATATCGGCGGCCACTTGGGCGACCTTGGTAAACAGGCCTTGCCCCATCTCGGTGCCGCCATGATTGAGATGCACCGAGCCGTCGGCATAGACATGCACCAGAGCGCCCGCCTGATTGAGAAAAGTCAGCGTGAACGAAATCCCGAACTTGAGCGGCGTCAGTGCGATACCCTTCTTGAGGATCGGATTTTTGGCGTTCCATTTGGCAATTTCACGCCGCCGTGCCTCGTATTTTGACGATTTCTTCAGGCCCTGCACCAGATCGGCAATGACGCTGTCGGTGACCTCCATATGATAAGGCGTGGTCTGGCCCGCCTTGTCTTTGAGCGGCGCGTAATAGTTAATGTCGCGCACAATCGCCGCATCTTTGCCAAGGTGACAAGCGATCTCATCTATCACCCGCTCGATCCCGACCACCCCTTGTGGCCCGCCAAATCCACGATACGCGGTGTTTGAAACCGTGTTGGTTTTCAGGCGATGCGACAGGATGCGCGCATGCGGCAAGTGATAGGCGTTGTCGGCGTGCAGCATGGCGCGATCGGCCACCGGCAGCGACAAATCCTGCGCCCAGCCGCAGCGGGCATATTGGGTGAAGACCACGCCGTTTATGCGACCCTCGTCGTCAAATCCGGCCTGATAGGTGATGCGAAAATCATGGCGCTTGCCGGTGATAATCATGTCGTCATCGCGATCATAGCGCATTTTGCAAGGCTTGCCGGTCAGTCGCGCCGCGATCGCCGTGGCCACTGCCAGCGCGTTACCTTGGCTTTCCTTGCCGCCAAAGCCACCGCCCATGCGGCGGATTTCGACCCTGACGCGGTTGAACGACAGGCCCAGCGCCTTGGCCACTTTATGTTGGATTTCGGTCGGATGCTGGGTCGAGGAATGCACCAGCATGTCGCCATCCTCTTGGGGCAACGACAGGGCGATTTGACCTTCCAGATAGAAATGCTCTTGGC
>JAADIJ010000109.1 GCA_013151335.1 Alphaproteobacteria bacterium
CGCTATGACGGCGGCGGTATGCGGTATTTGCGCTTCCAGAACTGGCTCGGCGAGATGGATCGCCTCAGCGGACCGATCGCAACCATTTTCTATGAGGAAGTTCGTCGCCACGCAGGCACCGACGCAGCCCACGTTTATGGTGGCACCCCCTCGGACGCGACCATCGTCGAGGCGATCAAGGAGATCAAAGCCCGCGGTCTGCGCGTTACCTTCTATCCGTTTCTGCTGATGGACATTCCGGCAGGGAACGTTTTGGCGAACCCTTACAGCGATAATGCGGCGACCATTGGCCAGGATAAATATCCCTGGCGCGGGCGCATTACCTGTTACCTGCTACCGGCTTTTTGGGCGCTGTGGACAAGACGGCGGGCGCGGGATTGCAGGTTGCGGCGTTCTTCGGCACGGCTGGTGCGACCGATTTCAATGTTTCCGGCGAAACGGTTTCATGGATCGGCGGCAATGATTGGGGCTATCGCCGCTTCATCCTGCATTACGCGCATCTTTATGCTGTTGCTGGCGGGGTGGATGCTTTCCTGCTCGGTTCGGAACTCGTTGGCCTCACCACCGTTCGTGACGGTGCCACCAGCTATCCGGCGGTCGCCGCGCTCATATTCCTTGATCTTGTCGGCCTGGTTCTCGGTTGAATACTGCTGATGTTCGGTCGAGGCGCGCACATATTGCGCCGCGCGGAAGTCCGGTTTTTGTTCAGCAGTCTGGGCCAAGTCGCGCCCCCCGTTTGGGTTTCAAGTTGGGCACGTTTGCGTGGGTGCGCGGGGCTATCAAGTCAATAGTGTGGAAAGGTTAGGGAAAACAATGGGATAAGGCGCAAGATCAAGATAATGCCGGACGATCGCTTGAAAATGCTGGTGCTGGTTATCACATACTGATAACCAATAGGTATGAATGTTGATCGTGACCATTCTCTGGATAGCCTGCTGGCCTTGGACGGAACTGTGATGTTCGTTGACGCTGGCGGAAATTATTCAGTGAAGTTTGTGGTCAAGCGTAGCGCGGCGACGGCGGAACGCCCACACGGTCTGAGTTATTCCCTTACGCTTCACGGACGGGATGGCGACAGGATTGTCGGCTTTGATAACGCCCATGTGGTGTCTGAGGGCTCAGGACCCGGCAAGCGGCGAAGGGCAGAATTCGACCACAAGCATGTGGGCAGCAGGCTGCGCGTTTACGAATATTCGGACGCAGCCACCTTATTGGAAGATTTCTGGGCGGCGGTTGATGCGGCCTTGCAAAAGGAGGGAGTTTTGAAATTGAAATGACCACCCTGAAAGTTGGAATTGCGAGTTATGAGCAGATGAAAGCGCGGACCATGTCCATTGCGCGTGGCGATCTGGTGCCTGGCGTGAATGACCCGAAAGTTTGGTTCACGTCGCTTGAGAGTTTCGCCAAGGTGATGTCCGAACGCAATCAGGAGCTTCTGAAGCTCATTGCCAAAGAACAGCCAAATTCACTGACCGAGCTTGAGGCGCTTTCCGGGCGTAAAAAGGCGAACCTTTCCCGCACATTGAACCGAATGGCGGTATATGGCTTGGTGGAGTTGCGGCGAGGGGAACGTGGCAGAATTGCGCCGCGGGTCAAGTTTGACCGGTTAGAACTGGATTTACCGCTGGTGCAAAGCGGGATGCTGAAATCCGGGGTGTCGCAGGACACCACGATCCGTCCCTGAACCAGGTTCCAGATCGATGGTGACGACAGTTATGCGTTACCATCGCGCGTCGCCTGACTCCGAGAAAACGACTTCATACCCCAACACGTGCATCTCGACCCTGCGCCCGGTGTTCACGGCGAAATGTTCGTGGGCTTCTAATCCGGCCAAAGGCGTCTGTATTCTGCTGCCATGGCGCGTTTGACGCTTTTGAGGACGGTTGAGATTGGGGGCCCGTCATTTTCAAATGGTTCGGCGCAGTAAGCGACCTGAATGCCCGCCCGGCGGCAGATGTATTCATAGTAAGCGGACTCATCCATATCCTGCAATCGGCCCCAGCGGCTGATATCGTAAACCAGAATGACGGCGAAATCGACATCCCCGGCCGCGACATCGACGATCAGTTTTTTCAGCGAAGCGCGCCCGCTGACCAAAAGGCAGCTTTTGCCTTCGTCGTCATAGGTCCGCACAATCTCCATCCCGTGTGCTTCAGCGTATTCCTTGATTTTGTCAGCCTGGGTGTCGGTCGACATGGGCACATTTTGTACGGCATATATCGCACCGCGCAGATTTTCGGTTTTTGTTCAGCAGTTGACCGCACGTTGTGCCCTCGTTTTCTGCGTCCAAATTTACGGGCACGTTTGCGTGAGTGCGCGGGGCTATCAAGTCAATTATGGTGGAATGGTTAGGGAAAACATCGGGGTAGAATTTGTTACCCCAGTTTATGCGCACAAATTTGCCGCTAAAGACTGCGCGTTGGCAACGGCGGGGCTGCGCAAGATCTGCGCGGCTCTCGATCAGTTGCGGCCAGCAGCAAAACCTTACGCCGAGCAGATCACGTTTGTGGCGGATAGACCCGGCCACGATCAGCGCTATGCCATTGATCCCACGCGTATTCGCGATGAACTCGGTTGGCGACCATCGGTCACAATTGAAGAGGGGCTTTTGCGGACCGTCAAATGGTATCTGGAAAATGAGCTCTGGTGGCGCCCGTTGCTTGATCGCGATGGTGTTGGCAAACGTCTTGGCCAAAAACAGGGTGCTGCATGAAATTGCTGATCTTTGGGCAAACGGGGCAGGTGGCAAGTGAGCTTGCGCGCCTCGAGCCTAACGCGCGGTTCCTGTCGCGAGCCGATGCAGACCTGACCAACCCCGCAGCTTGCGCGCAGATCATAAATACCTCGGACGCAGACGCGATTATCAACGCCGCCGCCTATACCGCCGTTGATAAGGCAGAAACCGAGACAGACCTTGCGTTTCAGGTCAACGGCGCAGCGCCAACCGAAATGGCCAAAGCGGCAGCAGCAAAGGGCATCCCGTTTATCCATATCTCAACCGATTATGTGTTTAACGGGCAAGGCACCAAACCGTGGACCCCTGATGATCCGCTCAAACCACTTGGAATCTATGGCCAAAGCAAGCTTGCTGGCGAGACCGGCGTTCGCGCCGCTGGCGGGGCGCATGTGATCTTGCGCACGTCTTGGGTGGTGTCGGCACACGGAAGTAATTTCGTCAAAACCATGCTGCGCCTCGCCCAATCCTTAGATACGCTGCGCGTGGTCTCGGATCAGATCGGCGGCCCAACGCCAGCGGCGGCGATTGCCAAGGCGGTTGTGGAGATTGCCGCACAGCTTGTGACCAAACAGAACCTCACCGGAACATATCATTTTGCCGGAGCCCCTGACGTGAGTTGGGCTGATTTCGCGCGGGCAATTTTTGCCGAGGCGGGCCAGAGCGTGACCGTTGAGGATATTCCCGCGAAAGACTATCCAACACCGGCAAAACGCCCGCAGAATTCGCGGCTCGATTGCACGTCACTTGAACGCGCTTTTGGCATCAAACGTCCTGATTGGCGCGCGGGCCTTCAACAGATTTTAGCAGACATCAAGGAACAAATTTCATGAAACGAAAAGGTATTATTC
>JAADIJ010000187.1 GCA_013151335.1 Alphaproteobacteria bacterium
CCAACAACCCGACCAGCAGCGGTTACGCGGGATCGATGATCGACATGGACGAGGCTGCGGTCGGGTCGAATGGGAAACCCTGGAATGGGTAAACTGGTACAACAACGAGCGCCTGCACAGCGCCATTGGCTATGTCACACCGCAAGAACCAGAGGAGGCCTTCTATGCAAACATGAACGACCTTGATAAAGTTGCCTGACATTTGAACAAAACACTCTCCGGTAAACCCGGGGCGGTTCAAGGTGTTCCAGGCTTCCTGACCCAAACACTGATCGACCAGGCTCATCGTGTCTTTCCCTGGACCCGTCGGTGGCCTGTGATCACCGGGCGGAGAGGTTCCGCCTCAACGGTGCATGTGACCCAAGAAGGGCCTGACGCTATGTCGCCTTACTGTCTTGTCCAGGTATCCGACTGACGCGGTATCGTCGTTATTGGATATTGGAGACCTTAATGCCCAAAGATCAAGCGCTTGTCACCGAACGGATCACAGCCGGTGTGGATACACATAAAGACCTACATGTCGCGGCTATCGTTGATGCCCATGATCGATTTGTTGCGAGCGAATGTTTTGCCAGCACGCGGCAGGGGTACAAGAAGATGCTGACCTGGATGCGATCTTTCGGCACGATTGAGCGCGTTGGTATCGAATGCACCGGGACATACGGAGCAGGCCTACTGCGTTATCTTCAGGCCACGGGCATCACTGTTCTGGAAGTGATTGCACCAGACAAGG
Organism: Alphaproteobacteria bacterium; assembly: GCA_013151335.1. GTDB lineage: Bacteria > Pseudomonadota > Alphaproteobacteria > Rhodobacterales > Rhodobacteraceae > UBA5972. Next base: position 734 of record JAADIJ010000187.1, read on the forward strand.
TAGATCGCCGCCGCCGCGGGAAAGACGACACGCTTGATGCCATTAATGCAGCCCACGCTGCATATTCCGGGACAAGAACAGTCACACCCAAGAGCCGCAATGGCATGATCGAAGCGTTGCGTGTACTAAAAAGTTGCCGAAAAACAGCCATTTCCGCCCGCAGAGTGGCTTTGCAGCTTATCCAGAACAATATCGTCAGCGCCCCCGATCAGTTGCGAGAGCAGCTGCGCTCAATGACTCGAATGCAATTAATCCGTACTCTGGCAGCCTGGCGGCCAGATCTGACAGATTACCGGAATGTAACTCCGGCGTATCGGATCGCATTTAAATCACTGGGGCGACGCTATCTTGAGCTACACGACGAGATTGCCGATCTTGATACGATGATCGCTGCACTTGTCGATGAGCTTGCGCCCGACCTGATTGCCCGCATCGCCATTGGTTATGAAACTGCTGCCCAATTGTTGATAACGGCCGGAGACAACATTGAGCGACTTCATTCCGAAGCAGGATTTGCAGCACTTTGCGGAGTCAGTCCAGTTCCTGCATCTTCAGGAAAGATTCAGCGCCACCGATTGAATCGAGGCGGAGATCGCGCCGCAAACAGCGCCCTTCACATCATTGCTGTTGGCCGAATACGGCTGCACCCAAAAACACAAGCCTATATGGCAAAGCGATTGTCTCATGGAAATTCCAAACTCGAAGCAATCCGCTGCCTGAAACGATATATCGCCCGTGAAGTCTTCTACTGCCTCAGAAAACGGAATCTCGAAATCCAACGAACCAAATCGGCTCTTGACTGTTAGAAGGGCGTCCAAGGAAGCCAGTTCACATCCTTTGCCTGGACGGATTGTGTGAAACGGGCTGGGGCCAGAATATCCATGGATGGAAAGGGGCGATTCCTCGACAACATCTTCATTGAACGGCTGTGGCGGTCGCTGAAATACGAGTGTGTATATCTGCACGCATGGGAAACCGGATCAGAGGCAAGAGCCGGTGTCGGAAAATGGATGGAATTTTACAATCGGAAGCGACCCCATTCTGCGCTTGGCGGCAAACCGCCCGCCGTGGTCTACTGGCAGAGAAATGAAACCACCCAAACCGGTCAGCAAGAGCAAAAAGTAGCCTAGATTGCGCCAGATATTGTCCAACGTTTGGGGAGTAGCTCAGTAGCCATCGATTTCTGGCATGTTGACGACCGAGTATATGCTACAATGTCCGCAGAATCCAAACAACCCCAAGTACTCATGGCAATAAAGGGGTTATGTTGGGTGATGGAGCGGTTCTTCTGGCTTCTGGGAAACAATTATAAAGCCAGGTTCTCAGTCCTATTTTTCAAATTTTGGAAGGTCGTCGTGGCTGAAATTCAAATATTAGACTGCCGGGTAGATCGCGATTTACACGGCGAGCTTGCTAGATCGTTCCTGATCCGCAAAAAGAACCTCGGCTGAATACTTAGGTCGCCCCTTACTTTTCTCGGGCACGGTTTTGAAAATCAGTAGCGGGTCCGCCTTCAAGGTGCGCCTTCCGAGTGATGCCCACCATAGTCACCAAAGCCGCCTTTGATCATTTGTCGAACTGGACGCAGCCAACTGTGAGCAAATCCGCCTTTTGTTCCAGGCCCAAATTGAAGTATGATTTTTTGATATTGGAAATGGCACTGGATTCTGGCGATGCATCCCAAACCCTCCCAACCGCCGCATATCCTCTCAGGCAACGCAATGCAGAGAGGCGAGCAACAAGCCCTCATATCACCGGAGCTCAAAAGCGAAGTAAGAAATGTGGTCACCGGCCGCCTTGAAGATTCGCGCGAAGTTCTGGCCGAACCTGCGGCCAAAGAATTTCTGGAGGCCCAATGGGTGTTCTCCGAACAATACGCCTCGACACATCTGGAAGAAGTACGCGGCTTGGCGAAGGGCTACGGCCTTTCCCCCCGTGATCTGTTTGCATATATGCATCTAGGCACTCTGGATGCTGTCAGTCGGGAAAACGACGGATGCAGCGTGATTGTATTAAGCCATACGCCAAGTGGGCCGCTGTTGGCCAAGAACCGCGATTTAGGGGACCAAAATCAACCGTTGCAGCGGGTCGTGTTGCACAAGGACCCATCCCGCCGGCAAAACTGGTGCATGTATGTGACCAGCCTTGGCAGTCCGGGCGCATATTCGAGCGGGATCAACAGCCATGGGCTGGCGGTTGGCGATACGCATGTCGGGTACTCAAAGCCCGGTGTTGGCTGGCTGCGGTACTTCCTCATGACCGAAATTTTGTGGAAAGCCTCGACCGTCGAGGAAGCGCTGGATCTCATTTCATCTGTGCCACACGTGGGCGGAGGGGCGCTTGTTTTGGCCGACCAGGCCGGAAACATAGCCTCGGTGGAACTGGGCCACGGTGAACTACGAATCGAAAAAGCCGATAGCGGGTATCTAATCCACACAAACCACTATTTGGGCGAAAAACTGATCCCGTTTCAAAGCGCTGAATCCGAGCAGGGTTACTTCGGGAGTTCCGAGGGGCGCCTTGCCAAAATGGATGGCTTTCTGGCCGGAAACGCTTCACCGATTACCGCTGACACTGTCGCTGGTCTTTTGGCGTCACACGGTTCGCGATGGCAGTCTATGTGTTGCCACGGGGACATCGGAGATGGGTACACTATTTCCTCTGCGATCTATTTCTGTACCTACGCCGGCCTGCGATTTTGTGGGGAAAAGCCGTGTTCTGGAAACTGGAATATGTTTCTTGCATAGCTGGACACAATGGCCAGCATCTTGTTTGGTGCGCGGGCCACCACAGAATAGGTAAAACCAAGGCCATGGGTATCTGATGCAGACAAGGGAATTTGTTGGCGATTCTTCGACCATGCAAGAGGTGCGAAAGTTGATGCGGCGGGTCGCCAGCAGCAAAGCTCGTGCGATTTTGATCTATGGCGAAACGGGGACCGGCAAAGGGCTGGTTGCAGAAAAACTGCACGAACAGTCATCAAGGGCAAGAAAGCCTTTTGTCGAGGTCAACTGTGCATCCATTCCGGGTGATCTTTTTGATCAGGAACTGTACGGGCAGGTAAAAGGCACGTTTACCGGCGCCATTTTACGTAACAACGGCCTGGTCAACGCTGCCAACGGGGGAACCCTGTTCCTCGACGAAATTCCTGAACTCAATCGTCGCGCACAAACCAAACTGGTGGGGCTTTTGGACCGGCAAAGATTTAGACGTACCGGTTCGGTCAATGACGTCGAGGTCGATATTCGCTTCATCTGCGCCACAAACCGCATTCTTTTTCAGGAAGTTAAAAACGAGAAATTCCGCAATGACCTGTATTTTCGGTTGCAGGTCGTTTCGATCAATATTCCGCCTCTTCGTGATCGGGGGGATGATTGTTTTGTCCTTACGGAACATTTCATCAAGAAATTCAATCACCTCTACGGCCGGGCCATCAAAGGTTGGGAGCCGGCAATTGCGGAGATATTTCGGGCATTTCACTGGCCCGGCAATGTGCGCGAACTGGAAAATCTGCTGGAGCGTATTTTTGTTCTGGAGACGGATGACCGCATTCTGGTCAAACACATCCCGCCCAGGATTATGCGCGAACTGGAAAGCGGCGCAAGAACCGGAATGTCGGATTCACCCGGTGACATAAACGTTCAAGACAAGTCGTTTCAGGACGCGACAAGTGAATTCCAGACCAAGATTATTCAAAACGCGTTGACCCGAAATAATGGAAAACTGTCCGATACCGCGAACACGCTTGGGCTGTCCCGCCATGCTCTACGCCACCAGATGAACAAACTGCATATGCGTTAGATGCGCGCGCGCCGGGCAAATCACGCGCATAGTTCTGAAATATGCTCGTGTTTCCCTGATTATGGGCGAGTTTCACGCGTTGACCATACGCGACATACGCAAATATCATCTTGGCTGTGCAGGCGCATATGTGACAGGTCCGTCACGATCCGCCATCCAAATCAGAAAATGAAACGATGGAATCGCTAACTGTAATCTGCCCGAATGGTCATCTCGGATTTGCGCCTTTAAAGCCTGACAGCTTTGATCTTGGGGTGGACGCGCGCCCCGATTATATCGCTGCTGATTCAGGGAGCAACGATATCGGCCCTGTCCCGTTGGGTACGGACACTTCGACCAGCCCCGAAAGCTGGCAGCGGCACGATCTTGAGCACATGCTGCTTGCTGCGCGTAAAATCAAAGTGCCAATGATTATCGGCAGTTCCGGTGATACAGGCACCAACAGCCGTGTCGATAAATTTGTCGCGATGATCAAAGATATCGCCGAGCAACACCAATTGCCAAAATTCAAGCTCGGTTATTTTTATTCGGAAGTTGATAAGGAAACGGTCCGGTCCAAAATCCTTTCGGGTGGCGAAATTTCCGGTCTGGACGGACGCCTTCCCCTGACCGAGGCGGAACTGGACGCGACCGCCAATATTGTCGCCATGGCAGGTGTTCACCCTTTCCGCAAACTTCTTGAACAAGGTGCGGATGTGATTATCGGTGGGCGCAGCAGCGATAGTGCAATTTTTGCCTCGGCTGCGCTGCACCATGGTTTCCCTGAAAACCAGGCCTATTACTTGGGCAAAGTGCTGGAGTGCGCTTCCTTTTGTGCCGAACCATATGGCGGCAAGGAAACTGTGCTTGGCGAGATAACACACGAATCCGTCAGTGTTACTGCTATGCACCCTGGTCAAAAATGTACTGTGGCTTCGGTGGCCGGGCATGCGATGTATGAGCGCTCAAATCCGTTCCACGAGTATGTGGCGGGTGGCCTGCTGGACATGACCAATTGTGATTATAAACAGATATCCGCAAAGACCACGCGGGTAACAGGGGCAACGTTTGTGCCGTCGGACGGTATTCGTGTGAAACTGGAGGGTGCCGGTCTGCTGGGATTTCGCTTCGTTGGCATTGCCGGCATTCGCGATCCGCAAACAATTGCCCGCGTCGATCAGGTAATCGAGTGGGCAAAAACGCAGGTTCGTGAACGCTTCGGCGAAAATGGATACGAGTTACATTACAATGTTTTTGGCCGCGATGGTATCATGGGCATGATGGAGCCGCTGCGCGATAATCCTTCACATGAATTATGTCTGGTCGTTCAAGGTGTCGCACCAACAAAAGCGATGGCTGAAGAGTTGACATTGATGGCAACCCGCCAGCTTTTCTATGCGCGCCTTTCTGATGCCAAAGGAACGGCAGGCGGGGTTTCCTTCATTTTCGACGAAGTATTGCAAGCCAGCCCGGCATGCACATGGACGCTAAATCACACCATGTCGGTGGCCGATGGATTGGAATTGTTTCCGACTAAAATGACAAGTGCGGGGGTTTGAGGAAGTTTCATGGCAACGAGGAAACTGGCTGATATCGCCAAAACCATTCGCAGCAAAAATGCAGGTGTCGACAAGATCACTTTCGATGTGATTTTCCGCACCGAAGAAGATTACAATTTGGTTCGCCGAAGCGGTGTCCTGACCCGCGCCACGATTTGCGAGCTGTATGGTTTGCGTCAGGACCGGATCACGGATTTCGAAGAATTCGATCCGGCCTTCGCAATCAAATTCACCATTCTACGGGATCGTCCCAGCGGTAGCCCCGGTGATCCGGATATTTTCGGGGCGCAGCAATATGCACCGTTGATGGATACCGAGATTCCGGTCTGATAAGCGGAATATCTATTCAGTCAGGAAATTGACATGGTCGATCTGCTAATAAAAAATGGACAGCTGGTCGATGGCACGGGTGCGCCAGCGGTCAAGATGGATGTTGCCATCAGCGATGGCCAAATCGTCCAGGTCGGGCCCTCGCTTGATCTGGACAGCGACAGGATCATTGATGCCGGCGGCCTTGTGGTTTGCCCCGGATTTATTGACATCCATTCGCATACCGATGCAACGATCATCCTCAACCCACGGGCCGAGAGCAAAATCCGGCAGGGCGTTACGACCGAGGTCGTTGGCAACTGTGGTATGAGCGCCGCGCCGTTGACAAAAGAGTTCATGGCAGATTTGAAAGACCACCTGACGATAAATTCCGATTTTGGTGCGACAGATACACTCGGGGAGTCGTGGCAGACTTTCGGCGAATATATTGATCATCTGAATGCGTTGCCGCTGGGTATCAATATGATGCCGCTGGTGGGTTTCGGGACTTTGCGCTCTGCCGTGATGGGTCACAAGATCGGGCCGCCAACGCCGGGTGAAATGGCCAAAATGGAAGAGCTGTTGGAGCAAAGTCTGGACGCTGGTGCGGCGGGCCTTTCAACGGGTCTTGAATATGTGCCGGAATCCTTCGCCAAAACCGAAGAATTGATCCAGCTTTGCAAAGTTGTCGCGCGCAAACACAAGCTCTATGCCACACATATGCGCAGCGAAGCCCAAACACTGTTTCCTGCGATTGAAGAAGCCATTCGCACCGGCGAAGAATCCGGGTGCCGTTTGCAGATTTCGCACCTGAAACTGGGGGGGGAATTCAACTGGGGAAAAACAGAGCAGCTGTTTGAATTGCTGGAAAACGCCGTTGCGCGTGGGGTGCGTCTGTCGTGGGACCAATATCCTTACACAGCCTGGGGAACGGGACTGGTTGATTACATTCCCGCCTGGGTCAACAAGGACGGCCATGAACAATTGGTGAAATATCTGAGTGACCGTGAAACCCGCAAAAAGATCCGGCAAGAAATTGACGAAGAAATTGAACGTGGCGACCACGCCTATAACACGGCCCCGTGGGAGAATGTTCAGATTGCCATGGTCCGCTCGAAAAATAACAAGGCCCTGATGGGGCGCAGAATTGCGGATATTGCCGAAGAACGCGGCGTCGATCCGTTTGACTTTATTTTTGACTTGCTGATTGCCGAAAAAGGCATGGTCAAGACATTGGTGTTTTGTATGGACGAAGCGGATATCAAGACCATTCTTCAGCACCCGCAGACGATTATCTCCAGCGATGCGCGGGCTGTTGCGACCTACGGCGAGTTGTCCAAAGGTAGCCCTCACCCTCGATACTACGGCGCTTTCCCCCGAATATTGGGAAAATATGTGCGTGAGGAAAACTTGATGACGCTGGAGACCGCCATTATGAAAATGACCTCCATGCCCGCCAAGATAATGGGGCTTGATACCCGTGGAACCCTGGCGCCGGGAATGGTGGCCGACATAACTATTTTCAACCCCGACACGGTCAAGGATCTGGCGAGCTTCGAGAACCCACATCAATATTCCAGAGGAATCGAGAAGGTGATTTTGGCGGGTTCAATCGTAATTGATCAAGGCGAGCATACGGGGCAAATGATGGGACATGTCATTTAGATATGTGAAATCTGAACCGCTTTCAGTGCAATTCGCCAGATGCACCAAAAGCCGGATACCGAGTACGGATATATGATCGAGACAGACGTCATTGTCATTGGTGCCGGCATCGCGGGTGCATCGGTTGCGGCCCAGCTTAGTGCAACCAAAAGTGTTACAATCCTCGATATGGAAGGGCGCGCTGGTTATCATACCACAGGGCGTTCGGCTGCGATATTTTCCGAAAATTACGGGACGGTGCCGATACGGGCGCTGACCCGTGCGTCGCGGACCTTTTTTGCAGATACGCCCAGCGGGTTTTGTGACCATCCTCTGCTGAGCCCAAGGGGCATAATCTACCTTGCGCGGGCAAATCAACTGACAACGCTAAAGGATTTCGAGCAAGCCAATCTCGGTGTCGAGCACCTGACGCAAGCTGAGTTGTACGAACGGGTTCCGTATCTGAACAAGCGCAACATTGTGGCCGGGTTGCTGGAGGTGGGCGGCTTTGATATCGATGTGAACGCTCTGCATACGGGCTATTTGCGGCAAGCCAGAAACAACGGCGCTGAACTGCTGTGCAATCACACCGTAACGTCGCTTGGAAGCAGAGGCGGCAACTGGTCGATAGCGACAACCCGAGGTCTGTTTCACGCACCAGTCATTATCAATGCGGCAGGAGCATGGGCAGATGAAATCGCCATACTGGCCGGTGTGGCACCTGTTGGGCTGAAGCCGTTGAAGCGTACGGCGGCGATTGTGAAGTTTGACAGACCAATCAATCGTGACATGTGTTTTTTGAACGACATCGGCGAGAACTGGTACTGTAGACCCGAAGGCAGCAATCTGTTCCTGTCCCCCGAAGACGAAATTCCCAGCCCTCCCTGTGATGCCTGGGCAGACGACATGGATGTGGCAGCCGTCATTGAGCAAATAACAGAGGTCCTCGATCTGGTGCCGGTGAAAGTGGAAAGCAGTTGGGCGGGGCTTCGTACATTTGCACCGGACCACATTTTTGTCATCGGATTTGCGCCAGATGCCGCCGGTTTTTTCTGGCTTGCGGGTCAAGGTGGCTATGGCTTTCAAACTGCCCCCGCCAGTGCGGCGCTGGCAGCATCGCTTGTGCTCGACACGAGTCTTCCGGATTATCTGCAAGAGCAGGGTCTGGATGCCGCGCAGTTTTCTCCGAACAGATTTTGGCAAGGCAAGGGCAACCTGGACGAAACATGAAACACCGACGCAGGAGTGGTTGCGATGCAGGCCGGATCGACTGCCATTGACAAGAAACAACCGTGGTGCGGCATGTTTGAGACGGTCCCGCCTTTCGACTCGTCACGGCAACGGAAGAAAAGGAAATGCGTAAATCGCGCGCACTTAGGGTGCAAAGCGCGCTTTTGTTGGCCACTACAACTGAAATCGCCGCGAAAAGAGTGAAATTCTTGTGTTGACCTCAAAGGCTCCAGGGAAATAACATTTTCAATGTGTGGGGGCGAAACGGCGGGACCGGCACAACAGTTTGTTAGGACGAACGGTTGCATTCCTGCAAGCCAGCGCAATTTCGAAAACCAGCAAACGGCGGAAGATATC
>JAADIJ010000044.1 GCA_013151335.1 Alphaproteobacteria bacterium
CCCCTCCGCCATTCAAAATGCGCAGCTTCACGAAGCAATCATGACGTCTCCGCACGAGTCGGCGGCGCCATTTCCGTAATTCGCTCAATCAACATTTAGAGTCACCGGACTAAAAGGGATAAGCCTTTTAAAGAAAATCACCCATCTGGTCGCCTGACGCCTGCGACTTGCTTACGTAGCGGTTGCCAAAATCTTCTGAAACGCTGGTTTGAAAAACTTCACAAACGCCCGCACCTTGGCCGAGCGGTGCAGGTCCATATGCGTCACCATCCAAATTTCGGTATCCCACTCTGCCCGCCGTTCCATCATGGCCACAAGGTCGGGATTTGCGCCGCCCGACAGCAGCGAGATAAAGCCGATCCCGGCCCCTTCATGCACTGCGTCTTCCACGCTGCGTATGTCAGAGCCGCAATAAACGATCGCGCTTGGCGGCACATGTTCGCTAAACCAGCTCTGAAACGGCGCGCGTGAATTAGGTGAAATCGCGGTCACAAATTGATGGTTGTCCAGATCAGCGTCACCTTTTAGCGGGCCAAATCGCGCGACATAATCCTTATGTGCAAACAGCGTCACCGGAAGGATTCCCAATGATTGCACGATATTATCAGGCTCGGTCGGTCGCGCCCCGGCGCGGATTGCCACATGCGCCTCGCCATATTCCAACCGCAGTTTTCGCTCTTGCGCCACCAGCGAGATTCTGATCCTTGGATTATCGTGCTGAAACGCAACCAGCAACGGGGTGATTTGCGGCGACATCCCGCTCAGCGACGTCACCACCAGATCGCCCTCGATCTCGCCCGAGTTACCGGCAGCGCGCACCGCGAACTGGTTCAACTGATCCTCGGTCGCGGCTGCCACCCGCAACAAATCCTGCCCGGCCTCGGTTGGCGTATAACCGCGCGCGTGGCGTTGGAAAAGTTTCACGCCAAGCTCGGCCTCCAATGCGTCGATTTGCCGAATAACCGTCGCATGATGAACGCCCAACACTTCGGCGGCGGCGCTGAGTGTGCCGAGTTTCGCCACCTGATAGGCCACGCGCAAACCATCCCAATTCTCCACCAAGCTGCCTTCCTGATTCGCGCCGTTACAGTCTGTGCATTTTCGCACATATCCCGTGTGTCAGCGGCGTTGCTGTGCTAAAAAAATGGCATATATCTCCTTTCAACGCAACCAAAAACAGTCGAGGACATCATGACAAACCCAACCAACACCGCCAAAGCCACCGTTCTAAAGCTCAACAGCTCGGGCCGCAAAACCGGCTCAGTCTCACGCCAACTGACCGACCGAGTGCTGGGCCGCCTGCAGAGCCAACAGCCGCAAATCAACATCATCGAGCGAGACCTTGCCGACGGCCTGCCCGTTGTCACCGAGGATTGGATCGGCGCTAATTTCACCCCCAAACAGGATCGCACCGACGCCCAAACCGCCCTCCTGTCGCAGTCTGACGCACTTGTAGCCGAGCTTCACGCCGCCGATATTCTGCTGATCGGCCTGCCGATCTATAATTTCGGCGTGCCTGCCGCCCTTAAGGAATGGATCGATCTGATCGCCCGCGCCGGCGAAACCTTTCGCTATACCTCAAACGGCCCCGAAGGCCTGCTTACCGGCAAACGCGCCATCGTCACCGTCGCCTCCGGCGGCGTGCCCGTCGGCTCGCCCATGGATTTCGCAACGACCTACCTCACGCAAGTCCTTAATTTCATCGGTATCACCGACATCACATATGTATCCGCCACCGGCCTCGCCTCTGACCCCGATGCCGCCATCAAATCAGCCGAGCAACAGATCGACCAGCTTGATCTGGCGCGCGCGGCATAAGCTGACTTTACCCAAGGAGAATGAACAAATGACTAACCTTAGAAAATACAGCCTGATCGCCATCAAAACCTTAGCCGCCGCCGCTTTTCTGGCCGCAGGAGCCGCCAAACTCGCCGGTGCCGACATGATGGTTCAGACCTTTGACGCCATCGGCCTTGGCCAGTGGTTCCGCGTGCTGACCGGCGTGATCGAGATCAGCGGAGCGCTCCTCCTCTTTACCCCCCGCCTCCAAGTATTTGGCGCAAGTTTGCTGGCCACAACCATGCTCGGCGCCATCGCGTCTCACCTGCTGATCCTCGGCACGGCGACCATGCTCCCCTCGGTCGTGCTGTTCACATTGACCGCCATCATCGCCTACGCGCACCGCGATCAGATCCTGACCCTGACCCGCCAAGTACGCGCCTAAACCCGACAACCTGCTGGCCCTGCACCGCTGCCGGGCCAGCCCTCCCCCTTCGTCAAGCCCAAAACCCGCGACCACCTTGACACCCGCGCGCCCACGCCCTAAATACCCGTCAAATTCATGGAAGTGCCAACGCTTCCGGTCCCGCCCATTGGGATCGCCACCAGTCAGCGAGTTTCGCCCACTGGTGTATTTTGCGTATGGTTTTCAAGAAAGGGCCGGAACATGTTCGAGAATCTGTCAGATCGCCTCTCCGGCGTCTTTGATAAGCTCACCAAACAGGGCGCGCTCAGCGATGGGGATGTGTCGACCGCCCTGCGCGAGGTCCGCGTCGCCCTCTTGGAGGCCGACGTCTCCCTCCCCGTCGCCCGTGATTTCGTGCGTGCCATTCAGGACAAAGCCACCGGCCAATCGGTCACCAAATCGGTTACGCCGGGCCAGCAAGTGGTCAAGATCGTCCATGACGAGCTGGTGCATTTCCTCGCCGGGGATGATGCCAACGCAGGCGAGCTGAAAATCGACAATGCCCCCGCCCCGATCCTGATGGTCGGCCTGCAAGGCTCGGGCAAAACCACCACCACCGCCAAGCTCGCCAAGCGCCTGACCGAGAAATACGCCAAGCGCGTTCTCATGGCCAGCCTCGACATCTATCGCCCCGCCGCGATGGAGCAGCTTGCCGTTTTAGGCAAACAGATCAACGTCGACACCCTGCCGATTATCAAAGGCGAAAAGCCCGCCGAAATCGCCAAGCGCGCCCGTCAACAGGCGACCCTTGGCGGATACGACGTCTATATCCTCGACACGGCAGGCCGTTTGCATATCGACGAAGTGCTGATGGCCGAGGTCGAAACCGTGCGCAACATCACCTCCCCGCGCGAGACTTTGCTGGTGGTCGACGGCCTCACCGGCCAAGACGCGGTCAACGTGGCCGAGCAGTTTGAGGGCCAGATCGGCATCACCGGCGTGGTCCTCACCCGCATGGATGGCGACGGTCGCGGCGGTGCGGCCCTTTCCATGCGTGCTGTCACCGGCAAACCGATCAAATTCGTCGGTCTTGGCGAGAAAATGGACGCGCTGGAAGAATTCCATCCCGACCGTATCGCGGGCCGCATCCTCGGCATGGGCGACATCGTCAGCCTCGTGGAAAAAGCCCAGGACACCATCGAGGCCGAACAGGCAGAGCGTATGATGAAGCGCTTCCAAAAAGGCCGCTTCAACATGAACGACCTGAAAATGCAGCTCGAGCAGATGCTCAAAATGGGCGGCATGGAAGGGGTGATGGGCATGATGCCCGGCATGAATAAAATGAAGGGCAAGATCGCCGATGCAGGCATGAATGATAACGTGCTCAAACGCCAGATAGCGCTCATTCAATCCATGACCAAGATGGAGCGCGCCAATCCCCACGTCATGCAGGCCAGCCGCAAAAAGCGCGTCGCGCGTGGTGCCGGTCTTGAGGTCAGCGAGTTGAATAAACTGCTGAAAATGCAGCGCCAGATGGGCGACATGATGAAGAAGATGGGCAAAGGCGGCATGCTGAAACAAGCCATGAAAGGCATGTTCGGCGGCAAAAGCGGCCAGATGCCGGCCGAGCTTGGTGGTATGGATCAACAAGCGCTCGAGGCTGCTGCCAAACAGATGGGCCAGATGCCCGGCGGAATGCCCAAAGGTTTGCCCAAAAGTCTTGGCGGCCTAGGCGGCGGCATGGCGCTCCCCCCCGGTCTCTCTGGTTTCGGGAAAAAGAAATGACCCGACTTTCATTGTTCCATAAATACTCCCGCAAAACGCTGGCCACCTCATGCTGATCCCGACGCTTGAAACCAAACGCCTGACCTTGCGCGCCCCCATCGCCACCGATGTTGACGCCTTCACCGCGTTCTTCACCTCGGATCGCGCGATCCATGTCGGAGGGCCGTTGACCGAGCGCGTCGCATGGCGAACATTCGCCGCCGAGATCGGCCACTGGCACATGCTCGGCTTTGGCATGTGGACCGTCACCATGAAAGACAACGACACCCCGCTTGGTCTGGTTGGCGGCTGGTATCCCGCCGATTGGCCGGAACGCGAAATCGGCTGGCTGATCTGGGGCGAGGCCGAAGGGCGCGGTATCGCATTCGAGGCCGCAACCGCCGCGCTTGAATACATGTTTCAAACCCTGAACTGGCCCACCGCCGTCAGCTATATCGCGCCCCAAAACATCCGCTCGATCAATCTGGCCGAACGACTCGGCGCGCGGCTTGATAAATCGGCGGACTATCCCGACGGGAAAAAATGTCTGGTCTATCGTCACTCCGCCCCGGAAATGGGCGACGACGATGGCGGGGTGGAGGCCTATTCATGACCCATTCCCGCCTCCCCCGCATTTCAGCCGCCATTTCGTACGAAATCGGCGCACAAACCGTACAAAACGTACAAAATCGGAGGGACATATGAGCAACGATATCACCCGCGCCGCCGAGTTGCTGCAAGACCACCGCGAGAGCATCGACCGGCTTGACGCGATCCTCGTCTATACTCTTGGCGAGCGGTTCAAACACACCCAAGCGGTTGGCGCACTCAAGGCCGAGCATGACCTGCCGCCCTCTGATCCCGCGCGCGAGGCTCAACAGATCGAACGACTGGAGGATCTGGCCCGCCGCGCCAATCTCGACCCCGAATTTGCCAAGAAATTCCTGAATTTCGTCATTCAGGAAGTCATCCAACATCACATGAAACATACGGAATGAATGGGGGATAACCCCTTCAAATAGCTAGAAAATAGGAGAATATATCATGGCTATGAAAATCAGACTCGCCCGTGGCGGTTCAAAGAAACGTCCCTTTTACCGCATCGTCGCCGCCGACAGCCGCATGCCCCGCGATGGCCGTTATGTAGAGAAGCTCGGCACATATAATCCGCTTCTGGCCAAAGACGACGAAGCGCGCGTGACTATGGATGTCGAGCGCATCAAACATTGGCTCGGCGAAGGCGCACAAGTCACCGACCGCGTGTCGCGCATGTTGGAAACCGCTGGAATCGTTGACAAAAAATCCCGCTCCAACCTGAAAAAAGGCGAGCCACATAAGAAAGCCAAAGCGCGCGCTGAAGAAAAAGCCACCAAAGCAGCCGAGGCAGCCGCCGCTCCTGCCGAGGAAGCTGCACCCGCAGATGCAACCGCAGAATAAGCTCCTGCACCCGGATGAATACGAAAAGGCGGCGGAAAATCTGCCGCCTTTTTGCCATATAAACCCATGTAAACAGGGGCATAGCCATGGCCAAACCTGAAAACCGTATTTGCGTCGGCGTTCTAACCGGCTCTTTTGGTGTGCGCGGCGAGGCTCGTGTCAAAAGCTTTTGCGCAGTGGCCTCTGACATCGGCAGCTATGGTGATCTTTGGAACGAGAGCGGCACAGAACGCCATAAAATCAAGATCTTACGCGCTGTGAAAGGTGGCTTTGCCGCACGGATTGGCGGGATCGACACCAAGGAACAGGCCGACGAGAACCGGGGCCTAAAGCTGTTTGCCGACCGCGACGCCTTGCCGTCCTTGCCCGATGACGAATACTATTACACCGACCTGATCGGCCTTGATGTTTATGACACAGGCGGCGAAAAGCTCGGTAAAATCAACGCGGTACACAATCACGGCGCGGGGGATTTGTTGGAAATCAGCGGCCCTGCAATCAAAGGATCAACCCTCCTCCCCTTCAATGCCGCCACTATCCCCACCGTTGATCTGGCCACAGGCCGCGTCATCGCTGACCCACCAGCAGGGGTGTTTGGCGATGACTAACCCCCCCAAATCACAACCAAAATCACAACCAAAATCTCATGGTCGCCTTTCAATCCACGCCGCAGCCAAACCGCGCGAGCTGATAACCGACACGCCTGATCTGGCGGGATCATGGAAAGCCAAGGTTATCACCCTGTTTCCGCAGGCTTTTCCCGGCGTCCTCGGCCAATCCCTGACCGGACGCGCCTTGCAAAACGGCCTGTGGTCGCTTGACACAATCGACCTGCGCCAATTTGGCAAAGGCAAGCATCTTGACGTGGACGACACCCCCACTGGCGGCGGCGCGGGCATGGTCCTCAAACCGGATGTAGTGGCCGCAGCCCTTCGCGAAGCCGCAACCGACACGCCCCCAAACCCCACCGACTGGCCGGTGATCTATGTTTCGCCACGCGGCAAACCGTTCACACAAGCGATGGCGCAGAAATTTTCCAAAGCCCGCGGCATCACCATATTATGTGGGCGATTTGAAGGGGTTGACCAGCGCGTGCTCGATCATTTCAACGTCGAGGAGATCTCGCTTGGCGATTATATTCTCACCGGCGGAGAGATTGCCGCTCAGGCCTTGATTGATGCCAGCGTTCGGCTTATACCCCGCGTGCTTGGGAATACTGAGTCGGCCCTGGAGGAGAGCTTCTCCGACGGTCGCTTGGAACACCCGCAATACACACGGCCAAACGACTGGATGGGTCGCGCGGTGCCAGAGATACTCCTTTCTGGTCATCATGCGAACATCGCCAAATGGCGGACCGACCAGTCGCGACAGCTAACCAAGGAACGTCGTCCTGACCTCTGGCGGGCTTACGCAAGTAATGCACCGGACGGAGACCAAGAGCAATCTGGACGCACCCAATCTTCGCCGAAAAACGGCGGGCAAAAGGACGACTGATATGAACATTATTGAACAGCTCGACGCTGAACAAGTCGCGGCGTTGGGGCATGATCTCCCTGATTTTAAGGCCGGAGACACCATCCGCGTAGGTTACAAAGTCACCGAGGGCACCCGCCATCGCGTGCAGAACTACGAAGGCGTTTGCATCGCCCGTAAAGGCGGCAGCGGCATCGCGGCAGCATTTACCGTGCGCAAAATCTCGTTTGGCGAGGGTGTGGAACGTGTATTCCCGCTGCATTCGCAAAACATCGACAGCATCACCGTGGTGCGTCGTGGCCGGGTTCGCCGCGCCAAGCTTTACTATCTGCGCGAACGCCGTGGTAAATCCGCGCGTATCGCCGAACAGACCAACTATAAGCCCAAATCCGCGACGAAAGCTTAGAGGACCGGACCGATGAAAAAAGATATCCACCCCGATTACCACATGATCGACGTCAAAATGACTGACGGCACGATCATCAAAATGCGCTCGACCTATGGCTCTGAGGGCACAACGCTGACACTTGATATTGACCCCACCGTGCATCCGGCCTGGACCGGCGGCAACCAACGCCTGCTTGATACCGGCGGACGGGTCTCCAAGTTTAAGAAAAAATACGAAGGTCTGGGATTTTAGGCCGAAGGACGCAATCAATCTTCCTTCCCGGAAGTTTATTGTCTATAGATCAAAGCGCGCTTTCACCGAGCGCGCTTTTTTGCATTTTCAAGGGGTTGCGGGCGTGTCGCACATCATAATTGTGGGAAACGAGAAGGGTGGTTCGGGCAAATCGACCACCTGCATGCATGTGGCGACGGCGCTGGTGCGGCTTGGCTATAAGGTCGGCGCGCTCGATCTGGACACGCGACAGCGCAGTTTCTCGCGTTATATCGAAAACCGGGCCGAGTATATTCGCCGCTCTGAAAAGCCGATGCCGATGCCGACGCTGGGTAAGCTGCCCAATATTAGCCAGTCGCGGCTGGCACCCGGCGAGAACGTCAACGACCGGCGCATCTCCGAGGCGATTGCCCAGCTCGAGGCCGATAATGATTTCGTCATCGTCGATTGCCCCGGCTCGCATACGCGCCTGTCCGAGGTGGCGCATTCCTTGGCCGACACGCTGATCACCCCGCTCAATGACAGCTTTGTCGATTTCGATCTGCTGGCGCGAATGGACCCCGAGACCGAGCGGGTGATCGGCCCCTCGGTTTACTCCGAGATGGTGTGGAATGCGCGCCAACTTCGCGCGCAGGCGGGCTTGCAGCCGATTGACTGGATCGTGGTGCGCAACCGCCTTGGCAGCCAGAACATGCACAACAAACGCAAAGTCGGTAAAGCGCTGGAGGATCTCTCCAAGCGGATCGGATTTCGCGTGGCTCCGGGGTTCAGTGAGCGGGTGATTTTCCGCGAGATGTTCCCCAATGGCCTGACACTGCTTGATATGCGCGACGCGGGGATTGGCGGGTTGAACCTCTCTAATATCGCGGCACGTCAAGAGGTGCGCGACCTGATAAAATCGCTTAATCTGCCCGATGTGATCGTCAAGTTTTAGGCGCAGAGACCGGAGCGGCCAGTGCCGCGAATCATTCCTCGGCCTGATGGGTTTTGGCACGGGTTTTCCCGAGATCTCGCCGAAATCAGCACGCCAACCGGTCAAGAATGGGGCAAATTATGGCTGTTTGAGCCAGTATTTGAAAATAATTCAACCTAGCGGAATGGTCGAAATCTGAAGCAGGAAATCGTGCGGACGAGCGCTGCGACGACGGTGGCTCGACTGGATTTGTTGTTTCTAAATCCTCAACAAACGTGCGACAGCTTTCCCGCGCTCGATTGAACTTCTGCGCGGTGAACCCCTGAATTTATTATCCTTTTTCGCCTATTCCGGTAAAATCCGAAACAATCTTATCGGCATCTCCTAAGGGCTTTTTCGGGTTGAAACCGGCGACCAATTAAGACGCTGCAGCCTCTCGCTTGCCACAATCTCGTCAAATTTCGCTTCCGTGAACAGCTCGTTTTGGTTAATGTCACCTCCAAAGACGCCCAAACTGGGACGGGTTTTTTCCAACAAGGTCACGGGGGCGGCCGCACATTAGGACTGTATCGTAACGATGCAGGATTGGTGAGTGCCGTGAAGTCTCGTGTCGGTTGGGTGTTTATCATCCAAATTCTGTTTGTCGCCACTTTGTGCGTGCTATGGATCGTCTCCGTGGCTAGCATCGCGTCAATCGGCGGGCTGCAAACCCTGCCTGCCTCGACCATTACGCTGGCGGTGCTGCTGGTTGCGGCGGCCACCTATCAATTGTCTCATCCCAAAACTCTGCTGCTTCGGACCGCTCCGGCGACCCAAAGGGTATTTGTAAAAGGTAAATCACATGTCAGATAACATCGACACCTCGAATTTTGACGCAAACCAGTGGGACGTGGAGGCTGGAAATGACGGCCAAAACCTGCCGGGAATGGACGATGGCGCGCGTTACAACCTGACATTCGCCACCAGCGACCCGTTGGAACATAGCGACAATTTTAAGCTTATTTGGAACGGTGAACCCGTCTCCGTTAACGAAAGCGAAATATCTGACCCGGTAGATGGAGGGATGCAGAAATATAATGTGACACTTACCGGCGGCTCTGGCGATGGCACTGACCGGATCGAATTTTCCGGCGTTGGCGAAACCGGCGGCGTGACGGTCGAAAACGCAACCGTGGTGCCGGTTTCAAGC
>JAADIJ010000073.1 GCA_013151335.1 Alphaproteobacteria bacterium
GAAGGTTGCGACTGACGTAACCTCCCAGTCTCACGACCTTTAATCACCATCTTTCTCACGCGAATACGCGGCGCTGGAGGCGTGTAGTAGGCTCTGGCCCGCGCCTTGCCATCCACAGTAAGGTGCCAGCATGCCCGCCACCTCGGCGCACCTTCAACACCTGGTCGGATGGTTTCGGTTTCCGGGTCACAAAAAACATGCTTGTCGAGCGCTTCTTTAAGGCTCAGCCCGTCCAGCGCCGCCGGGTTGTTATTGTCATCTTCTGAACTGTCCATCACTCTCGCCGCCACGATCAGAATTTAGTGTTTGCGCGTCATTGCGATAGCGCCTCGTCTGGCTCTTTGATACGAACGCCCAGAGAGCCATGGTTAAGAAATTCAACTTCTTTTCTATACAACACGGATTGGGCCGCTCAAATTGTATCAAGCCCACTGGTCAACAACAACGACCCTTTGGCTTCCATTTTTCGAATTGTTCCTACATTAACGCTTGCCTGGTCGGCCAATGCAATTTGGTCAATATCTGCCAGAGCACATAGTTATTTTACCCCAAACTCATTGCCGGTTTCAATCCACGCCCCCGCGAGGGGGGCGACTCGCAAGGTGGTTGTGCCGGCGGTGCTCGACAAGGTTTCAATCCACGCCCCCGCGAGGGGGGCGACATTCTGATCGATGAGAAAATTCAACTTTGTCTCAAGTTTCAATCCACGCCCCCGCGAGGGGGGCGACCAGGCGTCAAGAATGCTCGGGGCTTTAACTGCTGTTTCAATCCACGCCCCCGCGAGGGGGGCGACATTTAGGTCGAATGCGCGTTTGGCTTCCATAAGGGTTTCAATCCACGCCCCCGCGAGGGGGGCGACCCGCTGGTATTGTCCATGGGCAGGAGTATGTCCTGTTTCAATCCACGCCCCCGCGAGGGGGGCGACACCCGGATGAAAAAGTTTGATACGACAATGCTGGTTTCAATCCACGCCCCCGCGAGGGGGGCGACTTCCTCCCACTAACATTATGAAAAGAAAAAGAAAACCTGCTGTTTGTTGCGATCCTTGCTCAAAACGCCTGTTAGCAGACATAAAATCAGGTTCCAGATAATTATTTCCATTTGATTTCCGATAGATACGGAAAACGCGAACCCAAGGCACATTCCATGGGTGCTTGGGGTTCGCGCAGAGTTCATAGAATTAGCGGTCCGTCGAAATCCACCGCGGGTTTCGCCCCGACATGCTCAACACGCCGCTGCCAGTTACTGCCCAACATGTAGAACCTGAGACTATCTGTCTTGGGCTCAATCAGGTCGCAAAGACGGGCCCGCAAGGCGGTCCACTGGGCAGGATCAAGATCACACTCAAAGACCGAATATTGTACGCGCTGGCCAAAATCCAGACAAGCCTTCGCAACCCGACGCAAACGACGCCGTCCTCCTTTGGTGTCGGTTCGTATGTCATAGGTCACAAGAACAAGCAATATTACCTCCAGAAGTAGGACGGATAACCATCAATGTCGCCACGCAGGTGGCGCGCCAGCAATTGGGCCTGCAACTGAGGCATCAGGCCAAGCGGAACTTTCTCGTCAAAAAAAGCGTGGTGCAGGGTGGTGCGCTTACGATCCTGCCACGCCTTGAGCAACACCGTACGCGCATCTTCGTTCATAAAAACACCCCCGGTTTCTTCATAACGAAACTGGTTGGGAGCAATCTGATGGCGGTTGATCAGGCTCAGGCAAAGCCTGTCGGCAATAGGCGCACGAAATTCTTCCATCAAATCCAATGCCAAACTCATGCGGCCCGGGCGATCCCGATGCAGGAAACCTATCTGGGGATCAAGCCCATGGGTCTCGGCGGCGGCCCGGCAATCCTGGGCGAGCAACACATAAAGGAACGAGAGAATGGCGTTGACCGGATCGAGCGGCGGACGGCGCGAACGTCCCGTGAAAGCAAATTCAGGTTCCTGATGCCGAATAAGATAGCCAAAGACGCCAAAATAAGCGTTCGCTGCCTCTCCTTCCAGCCCCCGTAAAACGTCCATCGTTTCGGCTGAAAGCGCCAAGCGTGCGCTATCGGAAAGGCGGCGCGTGGCGTCATCAAGCTGCGCTTTGGCCTTGGTTTGCATCTTTGCACCATGGTCGCGCAATGCCCGGCGGATTACGCCGCGCTGGTTGGAAACCTTGGCAGCAACAATAGCTTGCGCAACAGGCAAAGAAATCATCTCGTCCTCTGTCTGCCGGTGTTGGGCACGACGTAACAAGACATTGCCGCTTTGCGGCCCTTCGACTCGTGCCAAAAATCGTCCATAAGGATTGAGGAAACTGATCGAAATCCCACCCTGGGCACAAAAAGACATCAGTGGCGGTGAGACACTCACCTGCCCAAAACAAATGATCTGGCCAAGCAGATGTGCTGGTGCCCGACCGCGTTCCGCGCCCTCGACTTTCACGACAACGTTCTGGCCGTCCTTATGCAGCCAAGCTCCCTCTGAGGTGACATAAAGCGTATTAAGGAGTTTCTTCATTCTGGCACCCCAGATGAAGCCACAGAACGAACCAACCAGCGCTGCACATTTCGCTGACTCTCCAGCTCTTTTGGTCGACACAGTTCAAAAAGCGAACAAGCATCGCACCGAGCTGGCACATATTGTGGCCGCGGCAATATGCCTGACCCCATCACCGCGCGGGCTTGGCTGGCAGTTTTCGCGGTCAGGGCCCGCAGTTCTTCATCAAAAGCAACCTTTGTGCGCCGCCGGTTCTGACCATAAAATAAAGCGCCTTCAGAAATCTCACAATTAAACATTTCTTCCAGACATATCCCTTGCGCACAAAGCTGCACCTCGTCGGCGCGGTGGGACTTTGGGCGGCCACGTTTATATTCCACCGGCAAAGGTTGCGGCGGATGGCCATGAAGTTCCACGATATCGGCAACCCCGTGCAGGCCAAGCCGGACGGATGCAATCTGAACCGCACGCAAAGTTTTTACTGCGCCCCGTTTCTCCTTTCCGCCGGCGTCAGCAACTTCGTGCAGCACCCGGCCTTCAGCGGTAAAACGGTTCTCGCTCCACAGGCGCTCGACATGGATCAACGCACACTGACGCGGGCAAAACAACCAGTGCTGGAGTGCCGAAATAGGAAGACTGTCCGTATCTTCGTTCATTGCCAGGGCTCAACTATTGTAATCCCGGCGGGCAGGTCACTCTCATTCACCTCGATCCGGTAGTCAGAAAAGGCACGGGCCGGAGGCCAGTTGTGGGTGCGCTTGTTGCCAACCGGCAGGCAGTCTCCATCATAACAGCGTTTTACGCTCACCCGATCAAACAGCTTGTGCGCCTGGGCGTTGCCAAGGGCGCTGTCGTGGCGAAAAACAACAAGACGCCGCCCCGCCATCAAGCCGCGCGCCGCCGACCGATCCAGATCAAACATATCGCGAAAAGCGTCCCAGAGCAGACCCAGATCATCCTCGGAAAAACCGGTCTTTTCTGCCAGTTTGGCATTGATAAAGCCATGTACGCGGTAAAGCCCATAGGGCACGATATGCTTGCGGCCCATAGTGCGCTCTTTTTCAACATCCTTTTCATTGGTAACCGAAGACCGGGTAATTGAGATTTCCAGCGGCATGATTGGTTCTTCTGAACGCGAGAATGAAAGCTGTACCGGGCCGCGCACTTGCCCGGCATTAACCTCGGTGGTCATCACCGCACCAAAGCTACGAATGTCAAAGAAATTATCGCACATCCATTTTGTAAGCTGTCTGCCTTCTTCGTCTTTTGGCAGCTTTTTGGCGACCTGTTTACTTCCTGTGGCTTCGTAAGCACGGGCGTGCTGACGATTAAGAACCGCGCGTTCCGCCATGTAGATTTCATAACCGCTTACAGCGGTTTTTGCCTCGGCCACATAGTTGCGGATTTTGCGCTTGAGGCAGACATCCGAGACCAGGCCCTGATTGGTCTCGGGGTCCATGCGCGGCATATTTCCAGCGTCTGGGTCGCCATTGGGGTTGCCGTTCTCCACGTCAAAGAAAAAGACAAAATCATAACGGTTGTTCACATTATTCATCGTTCGATACTCCCGGTTTCAATTTTTTCGTCCTGACTGGTTTTGTCTTTTTTGGTCCAGCGTTGGTGGTAATATCCGGCGACAAAACGCCCCTGATCCTCAAGATTCAACGAGCGTGGCAGGTCAGCATCCAGTTTGGTCCAGATTTCACCCATCTCACGGTCAAGCACGTAAGCCAGCCCGCCACTTTCGCCCTTGCGCATTAGAGAAAGATGATAGGTTGTGTTTTTTGTCAGTTGCGGAAATATACGCGCTGGAGTGGCCGAAGCGGCAGCAAAATAACGATCCCTTATGGTGGCGTTCAGGCCGGGCAAAGCCGCTTGCTGGGTACGTTCCAGTACCGCAAACAGCCGCCCCAGCCGGTAAGCCGGATTGGGGTTATCACGATCAAGACTCATGGGAATTTCCTCTCGTTTGATGTTTCGATTGATAAAGGCCCGGCAAATCGCGGCCCGCCGCCCGTTAATGTCGCCATCGGCGCGGATGCGACTGATAACACCCGACAAAAGGGTGCGCGGGTAGGGCGCGCCGGTTAGAACAGCGCGCATCAAATCACCGCCCAGGCGTGGCGGTATGTTCTCTGCTTTGTGCTGCAACGCGGTTTCATAAAGCAGCGACCAGGCCGCGGGGATGGTCTTGAACGGCGATGGTTCCAGCGCCAGATCGTCCCAGAACCGGGTGATGTGGCGGGCGAAATCGCCAAACGTTCCGGGGTGCCAGAAGCGCACCGAAAGGCGCGCCGCATTGGGGGCTAGACCAAGGATATAGACGCGGGTTTCGGAGTCAAACTCCGGTGATTGCGCCGCGCGCCCCTTTGCCACTGCCTCCAGCGCCGCGCGCAGTTTGTTCGAAGCGGCGGCATCGTCCTCAGGCTGCAAAGCACCAAAAAGCATCTGTTCGATGGTTTCTGCCTGTATCCGGTCTGGCGTTTCAACCCAGAACACTACCGTAGCGTCGCCGACCCGCAGATTATGCCCCGAGCCCTTGGCCAGTAATGACTTAAGCGCTGTGCCATAGGCAAAGGCGGCGGTTTCAGAAACCGGTGCGTTGTCGCCTTGCTCTTTTCCGTAGCTGCTTGAAGCACCCACAATTGTTTTTGAGCCAATGTTAAAGGAAACTAGATATGCACCACTTGATTGGGCGTCTTTTCCAAAGCCACCAAATGAGGGGTGTAATCTTGCCACTGGAAGCTGTTTGCCAGTAACAAGACATAGACCAAGCTCAGCTTCGGACGATTCGCCCGAAATCATATCAATTGTAGATTGCCTCTCATGGATATATCGCCACTCTCCTAAGGCGTTTGTGTCATTGTTTAATCGAAATACGATTTTAGATTTCACAATATCGACCGGATATGCGCAGTCGACGAACAATGCCGGATCCCATTGCTCGAGAAAATTTCGCAATGCCACGAGGCCCGGATCATCCGTGTTTGCAAGCTTCTCGAGATGAAAATCTCGGAATGCATTGAATTTGCTGACGGCGTTATCAGCTGTCAGCGACACGGCACCTGATTGATCTAGGGAAACACCAAGGCTGTAAGGGGTGGGGTCCCACAAAAATGCCGGAACAATTTTTTTACCTCGGCGGTCTGCGGGTGGAACAGGCACAGCCAAGGAAGCATCAATCTGGCGTTTGCCATCTGGCACTGTTTTGGAGGCAATGCGAACTATGTTTCCCGCACTATCCAGCACCACCTCGGCGCCGATCTTTTCAATGGAATAGCCCGGAAGCGGAGCCTATCCCGCCTCTTTCATGCGATCATACAAGGTGGCCAGCGCTGTCAGGATGGTCATTGCGCCAACCCCTCTGCCCGGGCGCGGGCGACATCAATCACTCCACCTTGCATAATCGCACGGAAAAACAATGGTTCGCGGTTCTTTTCATAGTCAATGTCATAGAGCATCCAGCCCAGATCGCGGTCGCGCGCGGCTTGGGGCAGCTCTGTGGGCGGCATGTCATCGACCAACTCAAAACTGGCTGGAAATTCACGCACACCCATGCACGGCCGGTGGAAACACTGGCCAGTTTTGGCTCGCCGGCGAAACATCTCCAGATGCTTGGCCGGACTGTCCTCTGGTCCGGCCTTTGGCGTCATTTCGAAATGCGCCTCAATCCCGTAGGCCACATCGCGCAGCGCCAGCGTGGCGCGCTGCTGGCGGTCCTCGTCAACCACCAGGTGCAGCCCCTCCAGCGAGTTGGCGTTCATCGCTGTTTTTACGTTGCGGGCGGATATTTTTGAACCGACCTCATTGCGCCGGATGTTTTCAAACCGGACCGGTTTGAGCACATGGATACAATCAACCACCCAGCGAATTGCATGTTTCCAGTGGATCGCCTCCAAAATGCCGCGCGCCGCCGATGGTGTGATGACGTCATAAGAGACCCGCTCGACCTTCATTTCGGGGCGGGTAAAACACGCATAATCGCCCCAGATATGCAGTTTTATGCCGTAAGCCATGTTCTCATCCTCTCACCTCCATAAATCCTAAATCTTGAAGTTCGGACATTCTCAAGCCCGCCTCCGCGTCATAAATATCTGTGTTGGTCAGCAGCACGAATTGTTCGCCAAACTCTTCGCCACGCCAGATTTTTGCTGCCCCCTTGCCCAGCAACTCATTGCGAAACCTCATGCGTATCTGAACCTGATAGGGTTGAAATTGCCGGGCAATTGAACCGGCATGAGGGTTAAAGCGCAGTTCCTCCAGCAATCCTCCGGGCACTCCCCACTCATCGTCTTGAATGATTAGCGGCACAGAGCCGTCTTCGATAATGCGAAACGCCTGAGCGATATCGGCAAATGGAAAATCAAACTGATTGCCGCTCTGGCTCAGCGCCCTCATGATCCCGGTCACCGCCCCGACTTGGGCCATGTCCATTCCCTGATCTCTGTTCCAATAGAGCTGCTTGAAATAGTCCCGTACCGCTTCAAGCGACAGCGGATCATCATGGCGCGCCAGAATTTTGGCCCCGATTTCGGCAAACTGTTGCAGATCGGCTGGCGGTTTATGGGCGCTGTCCGAGCAAAAGACAAAAACTTCGCCTTTATCCAGTTTTCCCTCGCGATTGCAGCGACCCGCTGCCTGCGCAATTGAATCAATGCCTGCAACTTCACGCCAGACTACCGGGAAATCCACATCCCCCCCCGCCTCGATCAAAGAGGTCGCGATCACGCGCACGGGTCTTGGTGCCTTTGGGTTCAGCCGTTGGCGAATCTGGGCCAGAACAGCGCGGCGATGAGCAGCGGTCATGTTTGTTGTCAGATGGACAGCGCCGTCCAAGCCCCTAATGTTTTCGAACAACTCCCGCACATGGCGGCGGTTGTTCAGAATGACCAAAACCTGTTGGGTGTCGGCGATTTTCCTGGCCAACTCAGCATCACTGATCACCCCGGCATCCTTCACCCGAACTCGCCGCAACGCCTCATAAAGCCGGGGCGGATCCGGGGCCAGTTCGCGCACGGCGGCCTTTGCCAATCCTTCGGGATGGCTAAATCCATCCTCCTTGAGCAGAGCGGGTTGCGTTGCCGTGCATAAAACCACGCTGGCACCATAGCCCTTAGTCAACTCGGTAATCGCAGCAAGACACGGGCGCAGTAATCGCAGGGGCAGGGTCTGGGCTTCATCCAGGATTATTACTGATTTGGCCAGCCGGTGCAGCTTGCGGCACTTTGAAGGGCGGTTTGCATAAAGGCTTTCAAAAAACTGCACCGCCGTAGTGACGACCACCGGCCGGTCCCAGTTCTGGGCCGCCAGCCTCAGCCCCTCGGCTTCATCGGGGTCATCCAACTCATCCCAGTCGAACGAGGAATGATGCTCCAACACCGCATCTTTATCCCCCAGAGCGTTGCGGAAAACGTCCGCCGTCTGCTCGACAATCGAAGTGTAGGGAATGACATAAATCACCCGGTTCAGACCATGACGGCGCGCATGATCAAGCGCAAAAGCAAGCGAAGCCAGAGTTTTGCCGCCACCGGTTGGCACGGCCAGAGAAAATAGCCCCGGTGTCTGTGCAGCGCATTTACGCACATGGGAAAGGATTTTGGCCCTGAGCTGGTTTACATCTCCTTTTTCTGCATCAAATCTGGCAAGATGCGCCTCCAGCGCTGGGGCCAGATCGGCAAGAGTTGCAGTAGTTCCTCGTAGACTTTCGCGGTTTTCAACCGCGTCATAAAACCGCTCGGTCTCCAGAAAATCAGCGTCCGCCAGCGCCGAAAACAACATCCGGGTAAAAAAGTGCAGCTTAAATGCCATAAAGTGATCAGCGGGTTTCATACCCTGAAGCGATTTGGGTATACATCCTTCTAAACAAGGCAGCTCCACCCCATCGGGCAGCTCAAGCAATGGCGATTGTTTCAAACGTTCGCCAAGCGGCGTAGGAGGCCTTCCTGATGAAAACAAACTCCCGTTGGGTAACCCCGCATGATGGCCCGCGATTGAGTAGGCAAGCAACTTACCAGCAGGCCCGCCTAACTGATCGTGTGCGTAACGCGCCCCTTCACCGCTGTGAGGTTCAGAATTTTTCTCCCCCCGTAGCTTGGCCTGAAATGCTGGTTTTGCTTTGCCCAGATCGTGGAGTAGTCCAACTATTTCACCCCAATTTCCTGCCCCGAACGACGCTGCAAATTCCTTGCTTCTTATAGCCACCGCAAGGAGGTGAGCCTCAAGAGGTTCCCAGTCTGAAAGATCTGATTTCTTGGTCGAATGGGCAAATAACTCACGGTCAGAAATATGCACTTTTCAAATCTCCACCTGCGAAATGCAAGTTACTAAAATAAGTGCTTTTGCTTGTCTTGCTCGGTAAACCCCCATTTTCCATGAGGTGCGCCTGTAGAATTCACGCGGCCATTCTTAGTTTCATTGCAGGAGTGATCCTGCCGATAGCCATGTTGGGGCGGTCATTGTTATATGTCCATAACCATTTCGTGGCCTGTTCCTGCGCCTTTCCTATGGTTTTAAAGATGTTTTGATCCAGCCATTTATGGAGCATCGTGCGGTTGTGGCGCTCGATATAGGCGTTTTGCTGTGGCTTTCCGGGCTGGATATACTGAATGTGGATATTTCACGTTGCCGCCCATACTATCAGTTTGGTGCTGATGTATTCCAGTTCATTATACACCAGAATAACCTGCAGTTTACCCTGCCATTCGATAATCTGGTTCAAGCTGCGCACCAGCCGCATTCAGGTTTTCAAAGAGGAACTGCGTTGCCTGCCCTATTCAGAGGCACCCATTGCCCAGCGCCAGGCAGCATGGCAAGCATTTGAGGATATTTTTCCACCCAGGACGAACTTGACCCGCGCTTTGATCCCGCCAGGAAAGACGAATATCAGGCGCTGGACGCAATCGCGCTGGAAAAACGTTTCTCTTTACTCGTCCACCCAACCAGCACCGTTGCCGATATCAGAGCCAAAGCTCAGCACATGCTGAACCATGGCAATGGTGATTTCAGTTATCTTGAATGGGAAGATATTTTTTACTTCCTGAAATCGCTTGGGGCGCGTGAACTATGAGCAAATACCC
>JAADIJ010000179.1 GCA_013151335.1 Alphaproteobacteria bacterium
GTCGCCCATGGCCGGGGTCACCGCCGCTCGCGCCGCCAGATAATCGGGCGCGAAGGTCCATTGGCCCAGCACCATGCCAAGCTCGACCAGCAAGATCACCCCGATCAGCAGCCCCATGGGCAAATAACGCGCGAAGCCGCCGCGAAGCTCGGCGAAATCAACGTCCAGCATCATCACCACGAACAAGAACAACACCGCGACCGCGCCCACATAGACGATCACCAGCAACAGCGCCACGAACTCGGCCCCCAGCAAAACGAACAGGCCCGCCGTTGAGAAGAACGAAAGGATCAGCCACAGGACCGAGTGGACCGGGTTGCGTGAAACCACCACAAACAGGCCCGAAACCACTGTGACCAGCGCGAAAAGGTAAAATGCCAAGGCTGCAATGCCCATCGGTCTTGTCCCCCATTTGCCGGAAAATGC
The DNA here is from genome assembly GCA_013151335.1 of Alphaproteobacteria bacterium. Lineage (GTDB taxonomy): Bacteria > Pseudomonadota > Alphaproteobacteria > Rhodobacterales > Rhodobacteraceae > UBA5972. Next base: position 427 of record JAADIJ010000179.1, read on the forward strand.
TCCGGCGAGTTTATCAGTTCGTCCCGGCGTTTAGCCGGGGTTTTAGCAGAGCGAGATCACCGGTAAGGTGCTTCCAGCTCCAGATTTCTTGCGATCTCGGCTTCCCAACGATCGCCATTTTCCAACAGCCGCGCCTTGTCATAGAACAGCTCTTCGCGGGTTTCGGTGGCAAACTCGAAATTCGGCCCCTCAACGATGGCATCCACCGGGCAGGCCTCTTGGCAAAAGCCGCAATAGATACATTTGGTCATGTCGATATCGTAACGAATGGTGCGCCTGCTGCCATCTTCACGCGGCTCCGCGTCAATGGTAATCGCCTGCGCCGGGCAAATCGCCTCGCAAAGTTTGCAGGCAATGCAGCGCTCTTCGCCATTGGCATAACGCCTGAGCGCATGCTCGCCGCGAAACCTCGGGCTGAGCGGGCCTTTTTCATGGGGATAGTTCAAGGTCGCCTTGGGACGGAAGAAATACTTCATCCCAAGCTGAAATCCCTTGAGGAAATCCATCAGCAGAAAATACTTGGTCGCGCGCGTCCAGTCCATCGTTGTTGCCATCAGATCAACCCCCTACAACCCAGCGAGCATAGGCCCCGCCAAACCATCCAAACTGCGCGGCGAAAGCGACGAAAACCACCCAGCCAAGGCTTAGGGGCAAGAATACTTTCCAGCCGATCCGCATCAGTTGATCATAGCGATAGCGCGGCGTGATCGCCTTCACCATCGAGAACATGAAGAACACCAACAGCATTTTGCCGATCATCCACAAAACCCCGTCCGGCAGGCCGGGAATTGGGCTGAGCCAGCCGCCAAAGAACAGAATTACGATCAGGGCGCACATCAACACCACGGCCATCAGCTCGCCGATCATATAAAGCAGGAACGGGGTCGAGGAATACTCGACCTGATAGCCCGCAACCAGCTCGCTTTCGGCCTCGGGAAGGTCAAATGGCGGGCGGTTGGTTTCGGCCAATGCCGAGATAAAGAACAGGATCACCATGGGAAATTGCGGTATCCAATACCAGTTCAACAACCCGTAATCCCCGTCCTGCGCGCGCACGATATCGGTGAAATTAAGCGAGCCGGTCGAGATCAGAACCCCGACAATGATAAAGCCGATCGACACCTCATAAGAGATCATCTGCGCCGCCGAGCGCAAGCTGCCCAAAAACGGGTATTTAGAGTTGGAGGCCCAGCCCCCCATGATCACGCCGTAAACCTCCAGCGAGGAAATGGCGAAGATATAAAGGATGCCGATATTAAGATCGGAAATCACCCAGCCATCGGCCCACGGGATCACCGCCCAACTGACAATCGCCAGCACGAACGCGATCATCGGTGCCAGAAAGTAGACCACCTTGTCGGCACCGGCAGGAACCACGATCTCCTTGACGATATATTTGATGAAGTCGGCAAAGCTCTGCAACAGGCCGAACACACCAACCACATTGGGGCCTTTGCGCATCTGCACGGCGGCCCAGATTTTGCGGTCTGCATACATCAAAAACGCCAGTGCGACCAACAACAGAACCGTCACCAGCAACGCCTCGCCGAGGATCAGTAGAAAAATCCCGAAATTGGTCTCATAGAAGAAATGTACCATGTTTTATTCCATCCCCAACGCGGCCTAAACCGTCGGTATCCCGTCATCTTTGCAGTTTGCTACGACCACTTCAGCATCCAGCGTCAGTGATCCTTTAGGCAGGGCTGCTGAGATGGTATAAACCGCATCTCCGCGCCAGATACCATCGCTTTCTTGAACATTTGTGCGTACATGTCGCGCAAATCCGAACCCCCGGATCAGCGCATATTGCGCCGCCGCGCATTTCGCGTAATCGGCAACGTCCGCTTTGCTGCGCGCCCCCCGCATCTCCACCAGAAAATTCACCAGATCATTGTCTAAAAGTCGGGTCTCAATGCTGAGATATTCCGGCGCGAAATTGCTTGGGCCCTGCCCGTTTTGCCCCGCCGTGGTGCCACAAGCCGACAACCCGCCCAGAAGGGCGAGCGAAAAGCCGGTGGTCATGGGGCTGGGCAAAAACATTTCCGTCTACTCCGCCGCAACAGGTTGTGGGTTGGCCTGCGCATTTGACGATAGCTCTGCCATCACGGTTGAGGCCCGAGCGATCGGGTTCGTCAGATAGAAGTCCTTGATAACAGGCGTGAATTTACCTGCCTTCAGCGCCGTAGCCTTCTCGGCCTGCCAGGTGTTCGCGGTCAGTTGATCGATCTTTGCCAGATGCGGATGCGCCTCCATCATCGCCGTGCGCAATGCCCCGAGCGAGTCGTAAGGCAGCGTTGCCCCAAGCTCGGCTGAAAGTGCGCGAATGATCGCCCAGTTTTCCTTGGCCTCGCCCGGTGCAAACCCCGCGCGCATGGCCAATTGGGGGCGCCCTTCGGTGTTCACAAACAGCGCGTTCTCTTCGGTATAGGCGGCTCCCGGCAGGATCACGTCGGCGCGGTGCGCGCCCCGATCACCATGGCTGCCCTGATAGATCACAAACGGGCCTTCATTGATGTCAATCTCGTCGGCACCAAGATTATAGATCACCTCGGCCCCGGCCAGTGCAGCGGGCAAACCGCCCTTGGTGGCAAAGCCCACGTCAAGCCCGCCAACCCGCGCAGCAGCCGTGTGCAGAACCAAAAAGCCGCTTTCGGTGTTGTCGGCAATTTTCATCGCGGTGCCGAGAACTCCAGCACCATCGGGACCGATCAAGGCCCCCTGCCCGATAATCACCAGCGATTTCTTGGCGCGAATTTCGTCCGAACCGCCCATATCCAGAACGGTTTTCAGCGCGCTCATATCGTCACCCACATGGGTCACATCATAAGTGAGATCACAAGCGGCCCCAACCAGCGCCACCTCGGCCCCCGCCAGCCACGCTTTGCGAATACGCGCGTTCAAAACCGGCGACTCATCACGTGGATTGGTGCCGATCAAAAGGATTCTCTCGGCCGTATCAATATCTTGGATCGATGCGGTCCCCACATAGCCCGCGCGATTTCCCGTCGGCAAATGCGCGCCATCGACCCGACATTCAACCGAGCCGCCAAGCCCGCTCACCAGTTGGTTCAGCGCAAACATCGCCTCGGTCGCGGCGAGATCACCGGCAAGGGCCGTGATCTTTTTGCCTTTCATGGCGGCAGTCGCAGCGCTCAACGCCTCAGGCCAAGTGGCCGGTTTGAGCTTGCCATCAACGCGCACATAAGGCTGATCGAGCCGCTGGCGGCGCAAGCCGTCCCAGATGAAGCGGGTCTTGTCCGAAATCCACTCCTCATTCACGCCATCATGATTGCGCGGCACAATCCGCATCACTTCGCGCCCTTTGGTGTCGACGCGAATATTGCTGCCAAGCGCATCCATGACATCAATGCTCTCGGTTTTTTTCAGCTCCCATGGGCGAGCGGTAAAGGCGTAAGGCTTGCTGGTCAGCGCGCCAACCGGACATAAATCAATGATATTGCCCTGCAAATTGCTGCTCAACGTCTGGTTGAGATAGGTGGTGATCTCGCTATCCTCACCGCGTCCAGTCTGCCCCATCTGCGCAATTCCCGCCACTTCGGAAGTGAACCGCACGCAACGGGTGCAGGAAATACAGCGGGTCATAGTGGTGGCAACCAGCGGCCCCAGATAAAGGTCGTCAACCGCGCGTTTAGCCTCGCGAAAGCGGCTGAAATCAACGCCGTAGGCCACGGCCTGATCCTGCAAATCACACTCGCCGCCCTGATCGCAAATCGGGCAATCGAGCGGATGGTTGATCAGTAAAAACTCCATCACCCCTTCGCGCGCATGTTTGACCATCGGCGAGTTGGTTTTGACCACCGGCGGCTGCCCCTCGGGACCGGGGCGAAGATCGCGCACCTGCATCGCACAAGAGGCGGTCGGCTTGGGCGGTCCACCCACCACTTCGACCAGACACATGCGGCAATTGCCGGCAATGGTCAGGCGCTCGTGATAACAAAAGCGCGGGATTTCGATGCCGGCAACCTCGCAAGCTTGCAAGATTGTCATGGCGGGATCGACCTCTACTTCGGTGTTGTCGATGATAATTTTCTTAAGGTCAGTCATGTTTTTTACCTGCTTTTCAGCAATTTGCCGATCTGGCTTTTGTTTTTGATTTCAGTGCGCCCCAACGGGCAATAGCTGGCGGGATCATCCCGGTTCACACCGTTTTTGTCGAGATAGGCATAAGTTGCCGCGCTCAACCGCTTCTGCTCGGATTTGGTGTTGCGGTAAGCGTCCATGTCATCCATGCTAAACCCTTGTTTTCGCGCATAATTCATCACCCCCAGCACATAGAACATCACGGTGAATTTGCGCGCCGAGATGGTGTCGCAATTATCACGTATTTCGCTGCCAATCGCCACGGTCAACAGCCGCGAGAAGATCTCGGCATTGTCTTTGATCCCCGGTTTGACCAGCGTGCTATCTGTCGTGGTCGAGGTCGGGGCCGCAGGCGGCAGCACCGGATTAGTATGGCTCGCCCCCATCACGGCAAAGGCGGCAAGCCCGATGGCAAGACTTTTAATCAGTTGAGGTTTCATATTGGTTTTCCTTTCCTACGAAAGGTGTCCCAACCAAAGCTTGTTAGGCAATAACAAGCGCGCGCACGGCCACGACCGCCCAGAAAAATCAGGGTCTCACCAAGATTAGGTGCGAGGATATGAGCGCGCGTTTTGATCATTTCATTCAGCCGCCACCGAGCTGATACGTCCGTTGCGTTTGGACTTGATCCGATCCTCGATATCGTCGCGGAAATGGCGGATCAGCCCCTGAATTGGCCAAGCGGCAGCGTCGCCAAGCGCGCAAATTGTGTGGCCCTCGACCTGTTTGGTGACGTCGAGTAACATGTCGATCTCTTCAATCTCGGCCTCGCCTTTGACCAGACGGTCCATCACCCGCATCATCCAGCCGGTGCCTTCACGACACGGCGTGCATTGCCCGCAGCTTTCGTGTTTGTAAAACGCGCTCAGCCGCCAGATCGCCTTCACCACATCAACCGATTGATCCATCACGATCACCGCCGCCGTGCCAAGGCCCGAGCGTTGGTCGCGCAGCCAGTCAAAATCCATGATCGCCTCGTCGCAGAGGCTTTTTGGCAGCATCGGCACCGAAGCGCCGCCGGGAATGACCGCCTTGAGATTATCCCAGCCGCCGCGAACGCCGCCGCAATGTTTCTCGATCAGCTCCTGAAGCGGGATCGACATGGCCTCCTCGACCACGCAAGGATTATTGACGTGGCCCGAGATCGCAAACAGCTTGGTGCCAGCGTTATTTGGCCGCCCGAACGAACCAAACCAGCCCGGTCCACGCCGCAAAATCGTCGGTACGACGGCGATTGATTCGACATTATTAACCGTGGTTGGACAGCCATAAAGACCCGAGCCAGCCGGAAATGGCGGCTTCATGCGCGGCATGCCTTTTTTACCCTCGAGACTCTCTAAAAGAGCGGTCTCTTCGCCGCAAATATAGGCCCCCGCGCCGTGGGTAAGATAAAGGTCAAAATCCCAGCCGGATTTGGCGGCGTTTTTACCCAAAAGACCGGCGTCATATGCCTCGTCAATTGCCGCTTGCAGGGCCTCGCGCTCGCGGATGAACTCGCCGCGAATATAGATGTAGCCCGCGTTGGCCCCCATGCCGAAACCAGCGATCAAACAGCCCTCGATCAGGGTGTGGGGATCATGGCGCATGATCTCGCGATCCTTGCAGGTGCCGGGCTCGGATTCGTCTGCGTTTACAACCAGATAGCTGGGTCTCCCGTCACTCTCCTTGGGCATGAATGACCATTTCAGACCGGTCGGAAAACCGGCACCACCGCGCCCGCGCAACCCCGAGGCTTTGACCTGATCGACGATCCAGTCGCTACCGTTTTTGATCAACGTGTCGGTCCCGTCCCAATGGCCACGTTTCCTCGCCCCGGCCAGCGTGCGCGCATGCATGCCGTAAAGGTTGGTAAAGATCCTATCTTGATCCTTCAGCATCTTGTTTAACCCTCATCCCGCTGGCGTTTGCGCCAGACTTGTATCAAAACCACCAGCGCCCAAATCAGCGCGCCAAGCGTAGCAATATCGGCCAGAAAAGCATAGCGAACCGGCCATCCCATCTGCCCTCCGAGCCACGAGACCCCCATCCACAGGATCATCGCCACAAGGATCACAATCGATGCCAGCCTTGTTTGTTTGCGATTTCGGTCCTCTGTCACAAGGTCTCTCCTAAGTCGTGACGATTGCCCGTTTGGGCAGCCGTTTTTTGCGCAGCCTCAGGCCGCATTTTTTTCACCAAGCACAAGGCTTTGAGCCTGCGCGCCCCAGTTTTCGCGTTTTGCGCGACTGATCAGGGTGGCGCGTTTGCTGTCAGTGTTCCCATCGACCTTGCCCGCCGCATCCTGCTCCCAAGCCGCGATCTGATTAAACTGAAAAACACCTAAATCATGCAGCTGCTTTTCAAGTCCTGGACCAACGCCTTTTATCAATTGTAGATCGTCCGCCGCCGCTTTTGGCAGCTCTACAGCTTTGTCCTTCGCCACCTCACCAGCCACAGTTTTCGCCCGGCGTCGTGCAATCCGCGACAGAACATAGCCAAACACGAAAAACGCCGCCAGCGCGACTGCAAACGCACCAAACACGCCGTAACCCCGCTGGGTTTGAGCCAGATAAAAGCCGGCACCACCTACAACAATCGCCAAACTCCAGGCGAAAGTCTGGCGGGAGCTTTGATCTTTTACACTCAATTTTCCCTCCTTCTGAAGGATGGTTAAGAGGCGTTCAAGCCCCCGGATTATCCCGCCTTGCGGGTCAGCGCGATCGCTTGTTTTCGCCACTCATATGACGGCTCAACATCTTGATTTGTCGCGATATTCTGGTCAAGCCAAGCCAGCTCGCGTCGGTTCATGGTCACGAATTGGGCGAAGTGGAATATTCCCGCCGCATTGAGCGCCTTTTCCTCAGTCTCCCCGATACCCTCGATCTTTTGCAAATCATCCGGCGTGCCGTTTTCAGGCGCGCCGAGTCCCTTGGGAGCCGACGGTTTGATCACTTGCGGCGCTTTGGCCAGTCTCACCGCAGCAGCAGAGGGGACGGGGGCGGTTTCCGGCTTTTTCGGCCCGGGCTGCGACGGTGTCACCGCAACCACTGCGGGTTTTGTTGCTGCCGGTTTCTGGGGTGTGCTCAACTTAGTGACATCTACCCCGGGAACAACGGTATCAGCAGCGGTGGTTTTCAGCGGAGGGAGCGAGGTCGCGGGCTTAGGTGCCACCAACTCGGCTTTTTCGACTATGCGCAGCGGGCTAGCAGGTTTGGTGGTAGGTATTGTGGCCGGGACCATCGCTGGCTTGTCGGCAATTTTTTCCGCAACTTTTTGTACAGTCTGGGGGGTAGTTTTGGGAGCAGGAGCTGGCTTGGCGATAGACTCAGGGGCCGTCTTCGGAGCAATTTTTTCGACCGGCCGTGGTGTCAAAACGGCAGGTTTCGCCACCATTTCTTCGTCGTAATTCAACGGGGTCGCCGCAACTTTCGCTACAGGCTTTGCAGCCGTGCGCGCCGGTTTTGCCGCCGCCTGCGCCTCAGCCGCCGCCGCACGGGCATGGGCCTCGGCCACGCGCTGCTGCACCCGGCTTCCCCGCCCACGGCACAAAATTCGCCGTAAAAGCAGTCCCGTCAACAGCATGGTCACAATCCCCAGCACCGCCGACTGAATCTGCGCTTGACCGAAATCATTGACCAAAACCACCGCCAGATAGCCGCCAGCGGCAATGCCGATCAGCCAGCAAACGGCCTTGCAGGTGGGGTTTTGGTTGATTGTTTCGGTCATATCATCGCTCTTTCTCTAAGGTTTTCAGCACGTTGCCCTAAACGTCCTTTGCGCCCATCTCGTTCACGACTTCACTATCCCCGCTATTTACTAATATTTTGGCCTGCTCCACCCAATTATCCCGGCTCGCCCGCCCTTTAAAGCGTTTGAGGTTCTCGTCGATCCACAAAACCTCGGCTGCGGACCAGTTGGCGATTTGGGCGAAATGCCAGATCCCAAGCTCGTTGAGCTGTTTTTCCAGCGCCGGACCGACGCCTTCGATCTGTTTGAGATCATCGCCAGCGCCATTATTAGCAGCCGTCAGCATAGCCGGTTTTTGCGCCGCCCCGCCTGCCGTCTTATTGCCAGAGGCCTTGGCCTTGCGCGCTTTTACGGGCTTTAATATAGGCACTTCATCGCCTTGAATGCGCTTGATAGTATCACCAAAACCAACCGCCAGCGCGACCGAGGCGTTATGCGCATCGCGACCGCTTTCAAACTCCTTGAGGCTGGTCAGCCCCGACAAAGGCTCGGCTGCGTAACGTCCGTTTTGCGGCCCCGGCACCGGCACTTCGCCGCGCGCAAACGCCGTTAATATCTGGCGGAACTTGTCAGCTGTCAGGTTTTCGTAAAAATCCTTGCCGATCTGAACCATCGGCGCGTTGGTGCAAGCGCCCAGACACTCGACCTCTTCCCACGAGAAATTGCCGTCGGCAGAGATTTCATGGGCGGCGTCGGCGATCACCTCGCGGCAAATCCCGATCAGGTCTTCGGAGCCGCAAATCATGCAAGTCGTGGTGCCGCAAACCTGCACATGGGCCAGCGCGCCCACCGGTTGAAGCTGGAACATGAAGTAAAAGGTCGCCACCTCCAGCACACGAATATAATCCATGCCCAACAGGTCGGCCACGGCCTCGAGGGCGGGTTTTGACAACCAGCCCTCCTGCTCTTGGGCGCGCCACAATATGGCGATCACCGCCGAAGCCTGACGGCCTTCGGGATATTTGGCGATCTGGGTTTCGGTCCATTTCAGGTTGGCCGGGCTGAAGGCAAAGCTTTCAGGTTGTTCATGATGTAAGCGGCGTAACACGTTAATATTCCCCGATCAGACGTAACTGGAAAAGAGTGCGGTGAACCCCATCAACAGGACGGACAGGGCGAGTGCCGACAGAATTGCGGCGATATAAGCGGTGCGGGCGGGCTGGATGCGGCGGGCCACATAGGCGGCCAAAGCGCTTGGGGCCAGCAAGGCCAGCGCCATGAAAACCATGGCAAATCCCATGGAGCCGGTCATCTGTCGATCTCCCCGAACACCACGTCGATTCCGATAACCGCGCAGCAATCCGCCAATTGATGGCCGCGACACAGCATATCCATCGCCTGTAGGTGCAAATATCCCGGCGCGCGAATTTTGGCCCGATAAGGCTTGTTGCTGCCGTCCGAGACCAGATAAACCCCGAACTCGCCTTTGGGCGCTTCGACCGCCGCATAAATCTCACCCGCTGGCACATGGAACCCTTCGGTATAGAGCTTGAAGTGGTGAATGAGGCTCTCCATGTCGGTCTTCATATCGCCGCGTTTGGGCGGGGTCAGCTTGCCACGCGCCAGAACGTCTCCGGGAGCATTCCCAAGCTTTTCAATCGCTTGCTGGATGATCTTAACGCTCTCGCGCATCTCTGCCATCCGGCACAGGTAGCGGTCATAACAATCGCCATTGGTGCCGACCGGGATCTGGAAATCAAACTCGTCGTAACATTCATAAGGCTGAGCGCGACGCAAATCCCACGCCATGCCAGAGCCGCGAACCATCACGCCCGAAAAGCCCCAATCCAAGGCCTGTTTCTGGGTGACCGCTGCGATATCCACGTTGCGCTGTTTGAAAATGCGGTTTTCCGTCAACAGACCCGAAATATCGTCGAGCACCGCCGGAAATTCCAGCGTCCATTCCATGATATCGTCCAGCAATTCGGGCGGCAGATCCTGATGCACACCGCCGGGGCGAAAATATGCCGCGTGCAGGCGCGCACCACTCGCGCGTTCGTAAAACACCATCAGCTTTTCGCGCTCTTCAAACCCCCAGAGCGGCGGGGTCAGCGCACCAACATCCATCGCTTGGGTGGTCACGTTCAGCAAATGGCTGAGAACCCGGCCAATCTCGGAATAAAGCACACGGATCAAGCTGGCGCGGCGGGGAATTTCGGTGCCCGTCAGCCGCTCGATTGCCAAGCACCAAGCGTGCTCTTGGTTCATCGGAGCCACATAATCCAGCCGGTCGAAATAGGGCAGGTTTTGCAGATAA
>JAADIJ010000191.1 GCA_013151335.1 Alphaproteobacteria bacterium
GTCGTGAATTCCAAAGCCTGCTACCCTCGCGCTTTACCTTATCTAAGGGTAAAGGATCAAACGCAAATATTAACAAAGCAAGCTGCCAGCGGTCGCCCAAAGGCCTTTATTCCCACTCAATCGTCCCTGGAGGCTTGGACGTGATGTCGTAAGTGACTCGATTAATTCCGGCAACTTCGTTAATAATCCGGGTCGCGGTCTCGCCCAAAAATTCGTGGCTGAACGGGTAATAATCGGCGGTCATGCCGTCAACGCTGGTCACTGCGCGCAAGGCGCAGGCAAAATCATAGGTGCGCCCATCGCCCATCACGCCAACGGTTCGAACCGGCAAAATTGCCACAAACGCCTGCCAGATTTCGTCATAAAGCCCGTGTTTGCGGATTTGATCGATGTAAACCGCGTCTGCTTTGCGCAGGATTTCGAGCTTGGGGCGGGTGATTTCGCCCGGACAGCGAATGGCTAAACCGGGGCCGGGAAACGGGTGGCGTCCAACGAAGCTTGCGGGCAGGCCAAGCTCGCGACCAAGTGCGCGCACCTCGTCTTTGAAAAGTTCGCGCAGCGGCTCAACCAGCGTCATATCCATGCGGTCGGGCAGGCCGCCCACATTGTGGTGCGACTTGATGGTGACCGAGGGGCCACCCGAAAAGCTTACACTTTCGATCACGTCGGGGTAAAGCGTGCCTTGGGCAAGAAACTTGGCTCCGCCCACGGATTTTGCATGTTTTTCAAACACATCAATGAACAGCTTGCCGATGATCTTGCGCTTGGTTTCGGGGTCAGACTGTCCGTCAAGCGCACCTAAAAACAGCTCGCTCTCGTCGGCGTGGATCAGGGGAATGTTATAATTGTCGCGAAACATGCCGACAACTTCGTCGCTCTCGCCTTGGCGCATCAGGCCCGTGTCAACAAAAACGCAAGTCAGTTGATCGCCGATCGCCTCATGGATCAACACGGCCGCAACCGAGCTGTCAACGCCGCCCGACAGACCACAAATCACCTTGCCGTCACCTACTTGCGCGCGGATTTTGGCAATCGCTTCGTCCTTATAAGCGCCCATGGTCCAGTCGCCTTTAAAGCCCGCCAGACGAATGAAGTTCTCATAAAGCTTGGCGCCCTTCGGGGTGTGATGCACCTCGGGATGAAACTGCACGGCAAAAAAGTTGCGGGTCAGATCGGCGGTGATGGCGAACGGTGCGTTGGGCGAGGTGCCAAACACCTCAAACCCCGGCGCGAGCTGCGAGACATGGTCGCCATGCGACATCCAAACCTGCTCGTCGCCCTCTGCAAACCAGCCGTTCAGCAAATCAAGCGACGTAAGCGCGGGCGAAACAAACGCGCGACCAAACTCTGCCGTGCCATGGCCGCGTTCGACAGTGCCGCCAAGCTCGTGCATCATCACTTGCTGGCCGTAGCAAATCCCAAGAACCGGCAGGCCCATTGCGAACAGGTTTTCCGGCACGCGGGGGCTATCTTGGTCAAGCACGCTGGCAGGCCCTCCCGACAGAATAACCGCGCGCGGATTGATCTCTGCCAGACCGGCCGGAGTGATGTTTTGATAGGGGTGGATTTCACAATAAACATTCAGTTCGCGCAAACGACGCGCGATCAACTGGGTCACTTGCGAGCCAAAATCGATGATTAACAGGCGGTCATGGGGGGCGTTTGTCATGGGGGAGGTCATAAGCCACGCGCGGTTGTTTGTGCAAGGGGCGGCCTTGGGAATTGCGCGCCCTGAATGTCGCTTTGCGCCCGAAAAAGGCGCATCTCACCCTGAGCGGGGCCGGTTGATGGGCTAAACCATCACAAACTTTCGCTCACCACTCGTTGCAAAAAGGAGAAACCGTGTCAGAAGCAGTCGCAGGTCAACGCCGCAAGCGAGGAGGAGGAGGGGCCGCTCGTCGTGCCGAACGTACCGCTCCCAAACACGAGGCAGCTCGGTTTATTGAGCGCAATATTCCGAATTTTGAAATTCTGAACGATGAAGCGCTTGAAATCATTGAACATAACGCAGAAACCGTGTTAGAGGAAATCGGCGTTAACTTTCTTGATAATCCCGCAGCGCTGGAACGTTGGCGTCAAGCTGGCGCGACGATTGAGGGCGAGCGCGTGCATATTCCGCGTGGATTGGCGCGAAAACTCTGCGCCACAGCCCCGTCCTCTTATGTGCAGCACGCCCGAAATCCCGAGCGCAACGTTGAAATCGGCGGCAAGTCACTGGTGCTGGCTCCGGTTTACGGCCCGCCATTTGTGCGCGATCTTCATGGGGGTCGGCGCTATGCCACCATCGCCGATTTCCAGAATTTCGTGCGCTTGGGCTATATGTCCAAATGGCTGCACCATTCCGGCGGCACCGTGTGCGAGCCGACCGATATCGCGGTCAACAAGCGCCATCTGGACATGCTTTATGCCCATATGACCCTGTCCGATAAGCCCTATATGGGCTCGGTGACGGAGCCGGTTCGAGCCGAGGATTCGGTGAAAATGTCCGAAATCCTGTTTGGCGAGCAGTTCGTGCGCGACAACACGGTGATGACTTCGCTGATCAATATTAACTCTCCGCTAACGTTTGATTCGATCATGATGGGCGCGCTCGAGGTTTACGCGCGTGCCGGGCAGGGCTGTATTATCTCGCCGTTTATCGTCGGCGGCGCGATGGCACCGGTCAGCATCGCCGGAACTCTGACGCAGGTTTTGGCCGAGGCTCTGGCGGGGATTGCCTATAGCCAGTTGGTTCGCGCTGGTGCGCCGGTGATTTTCGGTGCGTTCGTGACCTCGATTGACATGAATTCAGGCGCGCCCACTTTCGGCACGCCCGAAGCCAGTAAAATCCTCTATGGCGCGGGGCAGCTCGCGCGTAGGTTGGGCCTACCATATCGCTCGGGCGGGGGCTTGTGCGGCTCTAAATTGCCGGATGCGCAGGCGGCTTATGAGACCAGCAACACCTTGAATGCGGTTCTTCTGGGCGGGGTTAATTTTTGCCTTCATGCCTGCGGCTGGCTCGAAGGCGGTCTGGTATCCAGCTTCGAGAAATTTGTGATGGATGCCGACCAACTCGGCGTGCTCCACTCGATCGCCGCAGGTATTGAGATGGATGAAAACGGCCAGGGCATGGACGCGATTTTCGAGGTAGGCCCCGGAGGCCATTACCTTGGCTGCGCCCACACCCAAGCCAATTTCAAAACCGCGTTTTGGCGCTCCGGCGTGCTGGACTATAAGCCGTTTGAAACATGGGAAGAGGAGGGGGCCAAAGACACCATGACCCTCGCCAGCGAAAAGGTGAAACGGATGCTGTCGGAGTACCAACAGCCCAGTCTCGATCTCGCAATTGACGAGGCATTGCAAGATTTCATGCGTCAGCGAAAAGCCTCGGAACCCGATGCGTTCGTCTAAACTCTAACGGCACATTTTCATGGTGTTTGACATCTGAGTCCTTGGTTGAGGGCTTGAGAAATTGCACTTCAATCACCAGCGCCGCCAAAATTTCCACATGCTTTGATATACTGTAGGTTGCAAATCCAGCGATTCGTATTGTTTCCAATTCCTGCTCAATTGCTAATAGATATGTCATGCCTGCGCCGGGGGCCGGAACGCGGTTTATGTGCAGCAATCGCTTGATATCGCGATCCCGTCGATAGTCTTGAGCGCCAATTCTAGCGGCTCTTATCAAGATGCGTGGCCTACGTAACTTGTTAAAAACATGAAGTAAATCTGACATTCTGGACATCCTCACAGTTGGTTTCACCATGACGTTACCGCCAAATTCCGGCTGTTGCGTTTCGGTGGATTTCTGCGAACGCTCGAATCTTATTGTTTCCAATTTAGAAACAATAAGACAAGTTTAGTGGAATTTTAACTAATTGATAAACATTCAACCTTAGATAGATTTCACCAACCGTGACCAATCAAGACGGAGATGCCACGAATGCAGCGAAATACCCTGCTGACCTCTGGGGCCGCCATTGACCCAGATCTTCCCGACTGGGTTCCCCCCGCCGCGCGGGATTATCTTGAACATACCGAAAATGGCCGACCCATGCGCGCGCTTGCGCGTGATGACGGGCGACACGCCTCGACCATTTTGCGCCAAGTGCGAAAAATCGAGACCCGCCGCGATGACCCGCTGGTTGACGAGGCCCTTACCGCCCTTGGCCGAAATCTCCCCCGCTCCGGTAAAACCAGCTCAGAAAGCGCCCTGAAAATGCAGCATATCCGCGCCTCAAAACAAATCGCCAAAGACAGTGAAATTGACGGCGAAGCGCGGCGGATATTGCGGCGTATGTGCGAAACCTCGGCGTTTTTAATCGTCGCCTCGTCGATGGAAAAAGCCGCCGTTATGCGCCAAATTGCCCCCGGCAAACCGGTTCGAACGGCAGTGGTCGAGCGCCGAATCGCGCAGGCTTTTGCGCTGAAGGACTGGATTGAATGTACAAAAAAAGGCAAAGTCGCCTGCTATCAGATCACCACGGCGGGCCGCGCGGCCCTGAAACGGCTGATCGCCGGCGAGATTAACCAGCGTTCGCGGCGACCCGGGGCCGAGGTGATTTCCTCGCCGTTTCAAGAGCAGCATAAAGATTGGGAAACGCGCGAGGTTAACGCAGGCAGCGGCACCAAACGGATGCGTTACAATTTGGCGGAAAGCCCGCTGACGGCGCTCGGGCGGCGAAAAGGGCAAAACGGCGCGCGCTTTTTGACCTCTGATCTGGTTCAGGCAGGCGAGCGGTTGCGCGAGGATTTCGAGATGGCGCAGCTTGGCGCGCGGGTGACGCAAAATTGGGACCGGTTTTTGACCAGTGGCGCGCGCGGTTTTCAAAACAACGGTCCTGCCGAGGGGCCGAGGGCCGCGCGCGAGCGGGTTGCCAGCGCGCTTAAATTCCTCGGGCCGGGGCTTGGCGATATCGCACTGCGCTGTTGTTGCTATCTTGAGGGCATGGAAACGGCCGAAAAGCGCATGGGTTGGTCGGCGCGTTCTGGCAAAATCGTGCTGCGAATAGCACTTCAACGCCTGAAGCTTCACTACGAATCAGTTCACGGAATTTTGTCGCCGATGATCGGTTAACGCCGTCCTATCTGGTGTTTTCAGTCAGCCGTCGGCGTACATAGGCGTCGACGGTTGAAATCATCGGCTCCATATGCGGCTCTTCAAAGAAATGCCCGGCTCCGTCGATCACATCATGGGTGATGGTGATGCCCTTTTGCTCGTGCAGCTTTTCCACCAGCCCTTCGATATCGCTTGGCGGAACCACCCGATCGGAAGAGCCGTTGATGATCAGACCCGAGGACGGGCAGGGGGCCAGAAAGCTGAAATCATACATATTTGCGTTGGGTGCGACCGAGATAAAGCCAGAGATCTCTGGGCGGCGCATCAACAATTGCATACCAATCCACGAGCCAAACGAGAAGCCGGCAACCCAGCAATGCTTGGCATTCGGGTTGAGCGCTTGCAGATAATCGAGCGCGGCAGCGGCGTCAGACAGTTCGCCAATCCCCTGATCATACTCGCCTTGCGAGCGGCCAATGCCGCGAAAATTGAACCGCAAAACCGTAAAGCCCATGTTATAAAATGCGTAATGCAGATTATAAACGACCTTGTTGTTCATGGTGCCGCCAAATTGCGGATGAGGATGCAGGACAATCGCAATCGGCGCGTCTTTGGCTTTTTGCGGGTGATAGCGGCCTTCCAGACGTCCGTCCGGTCCGGGAAAAATCACTTCGGGCATAGGTGCACAGGCTCCGGGGGTTGAGGTTGTCTGAGGTCTCCATCAATACTTGACGAAATCGCTCGGATAACCTAGAACAATTCTAAATTCGGGGCAAAACACCCTCTCTTGATAGAAGGGAGTTAAGGTGTGGCGCGCGTCCCGTCAACTGTATCAGCGGTGGAAATGCCATGAAACTCAGCACCAAAGGGCGTTATGCGATGATCGCGCTGGCCGATATGGCCGAAAAAGATGCGCTGCCACTGGTCACTTTGGGTGACCTTTCCAAGCGGCAGGACATCTCGCTGGCTTATCTCGAGCAACTTTTCGTCAAACTCCGTCGTGCGGGCATCGTTGAAAGTGTGCGTGGTCCCGGCGGCGGATACCGCTTGGCGCGAACACCAGACGCGATCCGGGTGTCGGAAATTCTGACCGCAGTTGACGAATCTATGGATGCGTTGGCTAAAGGAGCCGGTGCGACGGGGGCCTCTTCCGGGTCGCGCGCGCAGTCGGTCTCCAATCGGTTTTGGGAGTGTTTGTCGGCGAATGTCTACGTCTATTTGCACCAAACGCGGCTGTCGGATGTTGTCGATAACCAGATGGCCCCGTGCCCTGCCGTTCCCAATCTGCTTGAAATGGTGGACGAAACATGAGCCGCATTTACCTTGACTGGAACGCTACCACCCCGCTCAGACCCGAGGCGAAGGCGGCGATGATTGCGGCGATGGATGTGGTCGGCAATCCCTCCAGCGTCCACGGCGAGGGCCGCGCAGCGACCGCGATTGTCGAAAAAGCCCGCGCACAACTGGCCAGCGCGTTGGGGGCGAGCACCGCCGATATCGTCTTTACCGGCAGCGCGACCGAGGCGGCGACTTTGGCACTGAAAGATCGGGGGCTTCACTCGTCGTTGGTTGAGCATAGCTGCATTACCGCGTGGACTAAAGCCGATTTACCTTGTGATCACAACGGCTTGGTAGAGGTTCTTGATCCAAAAAATTCTACCATGCAGATGGTTAACAGCGAAACTGGCGTGGTTCAACCGCAGCTCAAAGGCTTGGCTGTCAGCGATTGTGTGCAAGCGTTTGGCAAGATGCCGATGGCGTTTGACTGGGCTGAAATCGACATGGGGATTTTCGCGGCTCACAAGCTTGGCGGGCCGAAAGGTGTTGGCGCTTTGGTGCCGCGTCAAGGTATTGATATCAAAGCGCAAATACTTGGTGGCGGTCAGGAAATGGGTCGCCGCGCGGGCACGGAAAACGTGATCGGCATTGCCGGTTTTGGGGCCGCGGCCGAGGCTGCTGCGCGCGATCTGGATGATGGCGTTTGGGAGGGCGTGCAAATGTTGCGCGATTTGTTGGAGCAAAGGCTGATCTCCGGCGCTCCTGAATTGGTAATTTTTGGTCAGGATCAGACCCGACTGCCCAACACCAGCTATTTCGCCTGCCCCGGATGGAAAGGCGAAACCCAAGTCATGCAAATGGACATGGCCGGTTTTGCGGTTTCGGCAGGCTCTGCCTGTTCAAGCGGCAAGGTCAAGGCCAGTCAGGTTTTGCTGGCCATGGGGATTGAGACCACGACCGCTGCCTCGGCCATCCGCGTCTCGATTGGCCCGACCACGACCAAGGATCAGTTGATGAAATTCGCGGATATTTGGCTGGCCGCGCGCACTCGTTTTCAGGCGCGGGCGGCTTGAAAACCAGCTTTCAAGGTTTCTGCTCTGCTGTCAGGGCTACAGAATAAGGACGACACGATGACCGCGACTACAGACACATTAAACGTCAAAGACGGCGTCGATCAGGAAACCGTCGATGCGGTCCAGACCGTTGGTGAAAAGTACAAATACGGTTTTGAGACCGATATCGAGATGGAATACGCCCCGCTTGGTTTGAACGAGGATATCGTGCGGCTGATCTCGGCCAAAAACGACGAGCCGCAATGGATGACCGATTGGCGCTTGCAGGCGTTTGCGCGCTGGAAAAAAATGACCGAGCCTGACTGGGCCATGGTCAATTATCCAAAGATCGACTTTCAGGATATTTACTATTACGCCAAGCCGAAATCGATGATTGAAAAGCCCAAATCCTTGGATGACGTTGACCCCAAGCTGTTGGAAACATACGAAAAGCTCGGCATCCCGCTTAAAGAACAGATGATTTTGGCCGGTGTCGAGGGCGCGCCTGACAGCCCGATCGAAGGGCGCAAGGTGGCCGTAGACGCAGTGTTTGACAGCGTTTCGGTCGGTACGACCTTCAAAGAAGAGCTGGGCCGCGCCGGGGTGATATTCTGCTCGATTTCCGAAGCGATCCGCGAGCATCCCGAACTGGTCAAGAAATACCTCGGCTCGGTCGTGCCACAATCAGATAATTTCTACGCCACCCTGAACTCGGCGGTTTTCTCGGATGGCTCGTTCGTTTACATCCCCGAGGGCACCAAATGCCCGATGGAATTGTCGACCTATTTTCGCATCAATGCCGAAAACACTGGCCAGTTTGAACGCACGCTGATCATCGCCGAAAAGGGCTCTTATGTCAGCTATCTCGAGGGCTGCACGGCCCCCAAACGCGACGTTGCGCAGCTCCATGCGGCGGTGGTTGAGTTGGTGATTTTGGAAGACGCCGAGATCAAATATTCGACCGTGCAAAACTGGTATCCGGGCGATGAAGAGGGCAAGGGCGGGATTTACAATTTCGTCACCAAACGCGCCGATTGTCGGGGCGATCGGGCCAAGGTGATGTGGACACAAGTGGAGACCGGCTCTGCCGTGACGTGGAAATATCCGAGCTGTATTTTGCGTGGTGACGGCAGTCAGGGCGAATTTTATTCCATCGCCATCGCTAACAACATGCAGCAGGCCGACACCGGCACCAAAATGATCCATCTGGGCGAAAATACCAAGAGCAGGATCGTATCTAAGGGGATCTCGGCGGGCCGGGCGCAGAACACCTATCGCGGGCTGGTGTCGATGCATCCGCGCGCCAAGAACAGCCGTAATTATACCCAATGCGACAGCTTGCTGATCGGCGATAAATGTGGCGCGCATACGGTGCCTTATATCGAGGTTCGCAATAATTCGAGCCGGGTTGAACACGAGGCCACCACCTCCAAGGTCGATGATGATCAGTTGTTTTACTGCCGCTCGCGCGGTGTAGATGAAGAGGCGGCACTGGCGCTGATTGTCAACGGGTTTGCCAAGGAGGTGCTGCAATCCTTGCCGATGGAATTTGCTATGGAGGCGCAAAGCCTCGTGGCGATCTCGCTTGAGGGATCGGTTGGATAATGGATATTTTTTCCAAGAAGAAGATATGGGCCGTGGAAATCATGGCCGTGAATAGGAAATGAAGGTGCGAAATGCTGAAAATAGATAATCTTACGGTCAAGTTGGCGGATGAGGACAAACAAATCCTTAACGGCTTGTCGCTGACTGTGCCTTCGGGCGAGGTTCACGCGATTATGGGGCCGAACGGGTCGGGAAAATCGACCATGTCATATGTGTTGTCGGGCAAGGCGGGCTACGAGGTTACGGGTGGCACCGCCACACTGGACGGTGTGGATTTGCTGGAAATGGAGCCCGAAGATCGCGCTGCTGCCGGGCTGTTTCTGGCGTTTCAGTATCCGGTCGAAATCCCCGGCGTGGGC